>JAFYAB010000008.1 GCA_017540945.1 Oscillospiraceae bacterium
AGCTCCCACAAGTGGGCCAACCATGCCATCACCGTGGTGGGCTGGGACGATTCTATCTCGAAATCAAACTTCAAGCCGAACACGCCCTCCGGCAACGGCGCTTGGCTCTGCAAGAACAGCTGGGGCACCGGCTACTTCAACAGCGGCTATATGTGGATCTCCTACGAGGACACCTCCGTCCGCGAAGGCTACATCTACTTCTATGACGCCGAGTCCATCGACAACTACGACCACAACTACCAGTACGACGGATCCTGCAACGTCGTCACCTACGGTATCGGCAACCGCACCGGCTTCGCCAACAACACCAAGGTCGCCAACATTTTCACCGCTACCGGCAGCCAGGTCCTGAAGGCTGTCGCCCTCTGCAACTGGGACGAAGCTCTGGAGTATACTATCCAGGTCTACAAAAACCCCACCAGCACCCCCGATTCCGGCACCCTGATGTCCACCCAGACCGGCACCCTGACCTTCTCCGGCTACTACACCATCCCCCTGGATACGCCGGTCTCCCTGGCCAACGGTGACAAGTTCGCCATCGTTGTCAACCAGTACGTGCCTGTGGCTGACGACGCTGGCAAGTACGTCCATACGCCTTACGACGCCAACTTCAACGATAGCAGCCTGGTCTCCTGGGCCAGCTGGACCCACGTCAACCACGGCAACACCTCCTACTACAAGGAGCCCAACGGCTCCTGGACCGACTGCCCGGACAACGGCGACTACCGGATCAAGGCCTTCACCGACGACGTGACCTTCAACCTGACCGCCGTCTCCAACAATAACAGCTGGGGCACCGTCGCTGTCAACGGCAGCACCATCAACTGCACCCCCGCCAACGGCTACTATGTGGAGAGCTGCACCGTTCTCTCCGGCACCGCCACCTGCACCATCAACGGCAACACCGTCACCGTTGCCGCCGAAGCCGACTGCACCGTCCAGGTCAATTTCGCCGTCAAGCCCCAGTACACTGTGAACTTCGTGGCCAGCGGCGTCGCCGAGGGCAGCCAGACCGCTCTGGTGCAGGATGTCATCACCCTGCCCGGCAGCGTCAGCAACACCGCCGCGGGCTGGACCTTCGTGGGCTGGATGAACCAGCAGATCGACGAGACCACCGACAAGCCCGAGTATTACGCACCCGGCGCTTCCTACACCGTCACCGGCAACGCCACCCTCTACGCCGTCTACACCCGCGTGGAGGCCGGCACCGGCGGCCTGTACTACGAGCTGGTCACCGCCGCCCAGGACGATTGGAGCGGCAGATACGTCATCACCTACACCGCCAGCGCCAGCAGCATGTATGTGATGAAGGGCGTGACGCCCAGCTCCAACGGCAGCCAGATCGAGAGCACCAGCAACTGCTCCACCTACGCGGCCTCCGGCGTCACCCTGAACGACGATACCAAGCTTTATAACGTCGCCAACAATTACATCTTTGTGTTTGAGCCCCAGGGCAGCTATTACAGCGTGAAGAACCTGAGCACGAACACCTATCTCGGCCTTGCGACGAACTCCTATCTGGCGGCCTACATCGGCTACAATTCCAGCTACTGCAACTGGATGCCGGGCAACGGGACCAACGCCTACGGCATGAAGAACGCCGGCAGCGGCAGTTATCCGTACCTGAACTTCAGCACCAACAGCAGATACTTCTGGACCTCCAGCAGCGATAACAGCTCCATCCGTCTGTGGAAGGAGACCAACGACTCCACCACCTACTACTGGACCGATCCCGTGGCGGCCGAGCACGAGCATGTGCTGGAGCACGTGGAGGCCGTCGCCCCCACCTGCGGCACGGAGGGGCACAGCGACTACTACCGCTGCACCGTCTGCGGCAAGTACTTCTCCGATGCGGCAGGGGAGATCGAGATCAGCCTGGCTGACACCGTGATCCCCGCCACCGGCGAGCACAGCTGGGGCGGCTGGACCAAGAACAACAACGGCACCCACTCCCGCAGCTGCTCCGTCTGCAACGAGACCGAAACCGAATCCTGCAGCTATCAGGACGAGCTGGTCGAGCCCACCGCCACCGAGCAGGGCTACACCCTCCATACCTGCACCGTCTGCGGCTACAGCTTCAAGGACAGCTACGTCGATCCTCTGGGCGAGGAATTCGAGGTCCACTTCAGCGTCCCCGCCGGCGTGACCAAGCCCGCCGACATGGTTTCCAACACCAACACCGGCATCACCCTGCCCACGGTAGAAGGCCCCGAGGGCTACGAGTTCCTGGGCTGGGTGCTTGATGACTACGACAATGTGGAAACCCGCCCCTCCCTGATCCTGAGCGGCAATTACGTCGCCCCCCAGGAGATCACCCTGAAGGCCCTGTTCACCTACGTGGACGGCGAGGGCTCGGGTGAGACCGTCTACCAGCGGGTGGAGAATCCCATGAACGGCGGCAAATACATCCTCGTTGCCGACTCCTCTGTCTCCAACACCACCGGCTACGCCGTGGGCAACAGCGTGATGTCCGCCGGCCATTACCTGACCCCCATGGCCGTTACCATCAACGACGAGCTCTGCGTCGCTTCCGACGTGGACGCGGTTCTGTGGGAGGTGGCCAGCGTCACCAACGGCTTCACCTTCTACAACGCCGTCACGGGCAAGTACATGGGCCTTGACTCCGCTGAGTATCTGAACCTCACGGACACCGCTCTGGCTTGGGCTTACACCGGCGACAAGTCTCTGGACAACCAGATCGACAGCGAGCAGTACTACTATCTGTCCTACTCCACCGCCTCCAACAGCAACCCGACCCGCTACACCACCGGCAAGTCCAGCACGAGCGCCAATTACGTGATTCGCCTTTATGAGCAGACCGTTGCCGGCGCCGTGATCTACACCACCATCATCGGCGAGAATCCGGTGGACGTCTACTTTGTCGACCAGGACGGCAACGCCAACGCTTACGTCTACGCTTTCGGCAACGGCAATGAGAACGCCGCCTTCCCCGGCGAGCAGATGACGCCCATGGGCGTGGACGAGCACGGCGACAACTGGTACAAGGTCACGGTGGACCGCAATACCTACACCAACGTGATCTTCTCCGGCGGCGATGCCAGCACCCAGACCGCCAACCTGGGCCTGGGCGACGGCGAGTACGTCATCTACTACGTCAACAACCACACCGGCTATCAGGGCGCCGATATCTGGCCCGCGCCCGCCGTTGAGGTCGAAGCCACCTGCACCGAGGCCGGCAGCATCACCTACACCGGCATGTTCACCGACGAGGAGCACGTCACCGAGATCGCCGCCCTGGGCCATGACTTCGGCGAATGGGCGGTCACGACCCCCGCCACCTGCACCGAAGCCGGCGTGGAGACCCGCAGCTGCTCCCGCTGCGACGCAGTGGAGACCCGTCCGGTGGACGCCCTGGGCCACAAGTCCGCTGCGGCGGTCAAGGAGAATGAAGTGCTCGCCACCTGCACCGCAGCCGGCTCCTATGACATGGTGGTTTACTGTGAGCGCTGCGGCGCGGAGCTGAGCCGTGAGCACTTTGCCACCGAGCAGCTGCCCCATACCCCCGGCGAGACCGTGATCGAGAACGAGACCGCCGCCACCTGCACCGCGGAGGGCGGATACGACGAGGTCGTGTCCTGCACGGTCTGCGGCAATGAGATCAGCAGAACCCATGTAGTTGTAGACGCTCTGGGCCACAACTTCGGCGAATGGGCGGTCACGACCCCCGCCACCTGCACCGAGGCCGGCGTGGAGACCCGCAGCTGCTCCCGCTGCGATGCGACGGAGACTCGTCCCGTGGACGCCCTGGGCCATCTGGCCGGCGAGGCCGTGGAGGAGAACCGCGTGGAGCCCACCGCCACCACCGAGGGCGGCTACGATACGGTGGTCTACTGCCAGCGCTGCGGCATTGAGCTGAGCCGCGAGCACACGGTCCTGCCCGCCACCATGAACGGCTACTTCCTGATCGGCCCCAACGGCTGGACCGTGGACGACATCGACGAGAACAACGTCTTCACCGTGAACCCCGCCAACGCCAACGAGTACCTGCTGAGCATTACCCTGACGGAGGGCGATCCCATCAAGGTCGTCCACGTGACGGACGGCGCCATCGACGCCTGGTATCCCGAGGGCACCGGCAATGAGTACATCGTGGACGCGGCCCACGCGGGCGAGAAGACGATCTACTTCAAGACCAACTATGACAATGCTTGGGCGGACTTCGGCGGATACTTCTACATCGAAGCGAACCCCGTCGGCCCCACGGATCCGATCCTGGAAAACAACTTTGTCATCTATTCCTCCGCCACCATCGGCATCGAAGTCTACGCCACCTTCGGCGTCCGCAAGAATGTCATGCAGAGCTACGACTCCTGGTACATCGAGGTCAAAAAGCTGGACAAGGACGGAACCGTTACCGAGAGCAAGCGCTTCGGTGCGGGCCAGGATGGCGAGATCCAGGAGGGTTATATCTGCAACGCGAAATACACCGACATCACCGCAAAGGAGTTTGGCGTCACCATGGAGGTGAGCGTCCACGCCTTTGAGGCCAACGGCCAGGAGCATTACAGCGCACCCGTAAGCTATACCATGCAAGAGTATATCATCGACGAGCTGCTGAAGGCGGACAACTCCGTCGCGATGCGGGCCCTGGCTGCGGACCTGCTGAACTACGGCGCGGCGGCGCAGGTGTATTTCGATTACGAAACTGAGCACCTGGTGAACCATAATCTGAGCACAGAGGCTCAGGCCGCGATGGATCAGTTTGCCAGCACAGGCGAGGCCCCCGCGGATCTGGTGAACGGCAGCAACGGTCCCAACGTCTACGGCTCCGTGTCGGTCAAGAACCGGATCGTGCTGAGCATGACAGTCCGCGGCATGAGCAGCTACGAGACCATGAAGGTGCGGATCAAAAACCACGAGGACGGCAGCGTGAAGGATACCATCGACGCCAAGAAGCGCGGCTCTGTCTGGGTCGCGGATTACGATGGCTTCGAGGCGGAAGACATGCGGACCCTGTACGACTTTGTACCGGTGGCGGACGGCGAAGAGACCGGCACGCCGCTGACCTGGTCCGTGGAGGGCTACGCCCGGGAGGCCCGGCTGAATCCGGATGCCACGGCTGCGGAGCTGAAGCTGTTCAACGCCCTGCTCCACTATGTGGACGCGGTCAAGGCCGCATTTCCGTCGTAAAACTATATTTGATGAAACGGTTATAAAACGTTTCATCAACCGCAGCAAAGCTGCGGTTCGCAAATCCAAAGTTCGTTTTCCCGCCTCCGCGGGTGAATGATATTTTGCAAAATATGATTCTGACGAAAGGAGAACCGAAACATGAAGTTTGAGAGACCCATTGCCGAAATCCAGAAGTTCGATCTGAAGGACGTGATCGCCTCCTCCAGTGAGACTCAGCCCGAGGTGACGACCACAAAGAAGTCCCAGCCCGGCACCGTAGTTGGCGACGACGGCGGCATCTGCTCTTACACCAAGGCCGACAACTACAACTTCGACAACTGCCTGTGATCTAACGAAAAAACCGGGTCCGACCGTTTTCTGCAGGAACGGCCGGACCCGGACGACTATGTCATGCTGTTTTAATGCACAAGGAACGAACAGAAAAGGATGATCGTATGAAATCCCATCAAAACCTACTTTCCGACCGTAACAAGTGGATCTGGCAGCAAAAACAAATCCCGGTCTCTCCCTTTTACGAGCTGACCCCCCGCTGCACTCTGGACTGCAAGATGTGCTACGTTCATCTGACCCCGGAGCAGATGGGAGAACGAAAAGAGCTGAGCACGGAGCAGTGGAATCGGATCACGGACGAAGCCGTGGAGGCGGGCATGCTCTATGTGGTGCTCACCGGCGGCGAGTGTATGCTGCACCCCGGCTTTTGGGAGATCTACGACCATCTTCTGGATAAAGGCGTGGTCGTCACGGTGAACACCAACGCCTATACGCTTACAGACGCCGATCTCGAGCGCTTCAAACGCCGACCGCCCGCTGGTTTCCGCATCACCCTTTACGGAGCCTCTGAGGAGGGCTATGAGCGCTGCACGGGCCGTCGGGCTTTCGCCCGTGTGGTGGAGAACATTACCAAGCTCAGGGACGCGGGCTTCCTGACGGCGGTCGCTATCACGCTCAGCCGCTACAATATGGATGAATTCGTGGAGATGGTCCGGGTGGCCCGGAATCTCAAGCTCAGGGTAAACTACGTGATGGAGCTCTCGGAGCCCAACGAGGACACAGGCCGCCACATGGCGGACTTCAACCTCAGCCGGGAGGAGATTATCGCCAAGACGAAGGAGCTCTACGCCGCCGAAAACAGGCCGATCTTTGCGAATGAGCCGATCACGGAGCTGCCTGCCCGCCTGCCGGACGATCCCGGCTGCAAGGGCGTGCGCTGCGGCTCCGGCACCACCTCCTTCGTGATCCACTGGGACGGGCGCATGTCCCCCTGCTTCGATTTCCGCAACGATATCCGTATCCAGGATATCGGCTTTAAAGCAGCCTGGGAGGAAACAAAGCGGCTGGCCCGGGAACGGCTGCAGCCCGTGGAGTGCGAGAGCTGCCGTCTGCTGCCCATCTGCCACGAGTGCTTCCTCTGCCGCCAGGACCCGAACGATCCGGGCCACGCGAACCCGCGCCGCTGCGAAATGACCATTGAGCGCTACAACGCCGGGCTGGTCACCCTCCACGACGCGCCCCGCCAGGACGCCGATGTGACAGAGGGAAGAGAAGAATGCTGAACATGCGGAAGCCGCCCCCAAAAGGCGGCTTCCGCTTCCTTCGTCCAAATCCGAATACCCGCCCTATTTCGCAGGCTCGATCTCCACACCGGTATAATACCACTTCAGGATCGTCATGAAGTCGTTCCCTGCGCGGGCCATGGCCTCGGCGCCGTATTGGCTCATGCCCACCCGATGCCCGTAGCCCCGGGTGCGGAACACCGCTTCCTCTCCGTTCAGCTCCAGCGTGAAGGCGGTGGAGCGCAGGCCAAAGCGCTTTCGCAGAAGTTTGCCCCGAAAGGGGCGGCCCCCCAGGATAATCTCGTCCACACCGCCTCCCGGGGTCTCGGTCAAGCCGCCCACCCAGCTTTCCGGCGGACCATCCAAACAGATCTCGGGATCCAATTCCTCCAGCGCGGCGCGGAAGTCAGCCAGGGGGACTCGGAATTCGTCGCTGAAATGGGCGGCGTTCTCCTCGCCGGGGCTCTGAACAGCCTGGAGATAGGGCAGATCGCTGCCCCATACCGCCGCCGCGGCCTCCGTCTGTCCGCCGGAGCAGGAGAAGAAGGTGGCGTCGATCAGCGCACCCTGGTAGTAGATCGCAAGACCGTCCGTGGCGCGGACCATGGCTTCGGCGCGCGCCCGGTTTGCCGGGTCCGCCCGGTCCGGGTCCAGCCAGCCCTGGCAGCATCCGGAGTCGGTGCAGACCGCAGCTTCCGGATGCCGGCGGTGGAGACAGCTCCGCAGAGCGTAGGTCCGACAGGCCACCGCCTGGGCCTTGAGAGCCTCCTCGCTGAAGGAGAGGGGCATCTCCGCCAGCAGCGCCCCGGTCAGGTAGCGGTGCAGGTCCATGCGGACCACCTGACCGTCCGCCAGCACCGGCAGCCGATAAGCCTCGTCGAAGCCAGACAGAGGCTCCGCGGCGGCTGCCTGATCGGCGGCGGACGCCGTGCTCAGGGGACGGAGCTCCGTCTCGGTCGGCGCGGGCAGCGCGCCTGTTTTGCGGGCCGGAAGCGCCAGCAGGGCGAGCAGGACCCAGAACAGAATCACGACCAGAACAGCTTGTATGGAATGACGCATTTTGCCTCCTGATACCGGAAAACCATTGACGAACGGATGTTTTTGTGCTAAAATAGACAAAGGAAAAGTGGCGCCTGTCCGGCCCTGATCCAATTCTATGCCGGCGCCGCGTCCCATAGAACCGCCCTGTGCGCCCAAAGGAAATACTGCTGAATTGGAGTGGTACTGCAATGAAAACGAAGAAACCAGATATTTTTCTCGGCATTACGATGTGCATGCTGGTGTTGGCCGTCGTGCTTTGCATCGTGATTATGTTTGTCCAGAAATCCGATAAGGATCCCAAGCCGGTCGATCCCGCCGGAACAGCGCTCAGCACCAATGCCGACCCGCAGAACAGCGGGGAGACCCAGGGCACAGGCTCCGTCGATACCGGCACGCCCGTGACGCCTCCCGTAGAGCTGAAGGCCATCGACGAGGCGGGCCTCAAGGCTGCGCTGGACGAGTCCCTGAAGGGCCTCACCAGTGAATGGCAGGTTATGGTGATCGACCCCGCCTTTGATACCCATGTCAGCTCCACCGTCAACTGCAGCGTGGAGGATTGGATGACCGCCAACCGCATGACCCAGGTCTTCATCATGGCCACGGTCTTCCAGCAGAGCCAGGATGGCCCCTTGGTCCTCGACGAGGTTCTGGACGACGTCAAGGCTATGATGAACGCCAATGATACCTATGCCGCCGATCGGCTCACGGAGCGCATTGGCGACGGCAGCGCCACCAAGGGACGCGAGGCGGTCAAAGCCTTTGCCGTGGCGAACGGCGTCAAGCTGGGCTTCAACCGGCCCCTGACCGGCACCAGCGGCCAGAAGAACTACGTTACCGCCCAGCAGACCGCGGAGATTCTGAATCTCATTTGCCAGGGCAAGCTGGTGAACGAGTCCGCCTCCAAGCAAATGCTGGACATCCTCCTGACGCCTGTTGACAACGCCGAGATCGACACCGGCCTTACCGGAGACGGCATCCGCTGCGGCTTCGTCAACGATGTGGAAGCCGGGGTCTGCATCTGCTCCATGGGCGTGGTCCAGCTGCCCAACCGCAGCTTTGTGATCAGCGTGGTCTGCAATGAACCTGTCACCACCGACGGCGCCAAGAATAAGGTCACCGACCTGATCAGCGTCACCCAGCCCTTCTTCGCAGAATAAAACCCGTTTTGGGATCAACATAAAAAGAGCTCCTTGCGGAGCTCTTTTTATGTTGATCCCGTTTCCTCCCGCGTCCAGCGCCTGCGTTTCGGGCGTTGGAGCCGCAGTTGTTCAAAAAAGGAGGACAGCAGCGCCGCGCATTCCTCCTCCATCACGCCGCCGGTCAGGGTGGGGCGGTGGTTGAAGGGGAGGGAAAAGAGATCCACCACGGAGCCGCAGCAGCCGTTTTTCGCATCGGCCGCCCCGTAGACCACCCGCGGGATCCTGGCGTTGACGATTGCCCCGGCGCACATGGGACAGGGCTCCAGCGTCACGTAGAGGGTGCATTCCCAGAGCCGCCAGCCCCCCAGAGTCCTGCAGGCGGCGTCAATGGCTTCCAGCTCCGCATGGCAAAGGGCGTTTTTGGCTGTCTCCCGCCGATTCCGTCCCTCGCCCACGATCCGGTCGCCCAGGGCCACCACACAGCCGACGGGGACCTCCCCCTCCGCACCGGCCTCCCGGGCCAGCGCCAGAGCGCGGGCCATAAAATCACGATCCTCCATAGGCTCGCCTCCTGCCGTTTTTCCACTGTCTTTATCCTATCCGAAGCAGGGAAATTTTACAAGGATAATCTGAGATTTTTTTGAAAAAATTTGCGGAAAAGGGCTTGTCAAGCGCAGAACTTTGTAATATAATGAGTTGAATTTCCGGGGAGCCCATGCTCGGAGGACGAGCGTTGGAGCCCCCTGCCATATCACGAAGGAAGTGCGCTATGTCTACACCCAAGAAGAATTCCAACCCCACCATTGAAGCTCTGGCCGGCCCCATCACCGCCCTGGTGGCCAAGGGCAAGAAGGAGGGGATCCTGCAGTCCAGCGAGTTGAGCAACGAGCTCTCCAAGCTGCCCTGCACGCCGGAGCAGATCGAGCAGGTCTACGAGATGATCGAATCCATGGGGATCCAGATCGTCGGAGCCGAGCTGGAGCTGGACGACGAGGGCCCTCTGGACCTCCCCGGCATGGACGTGGAGGAGGAGATCATCGACCCCGTAGAGCTGGCGGCGGAATACAATCTGGACGATCCCGTCCGCATGTACTTAAAGGAGATCGGCCAGATTCCCCTGCTGACCCCCGAGGAGGAGACAGAGCTGGCCCAGAAGGTTTCCACCGGCGACAAGGAGGCCAAGAAAAAGCTGACCGAGGCCAATCTCCGGCTGGTGGTCTCCATCGCCAAGAAGTACTCCGGCCGCGGCCTGCACATCCTGGATCTGATCCAGGAGGGCAACACGGGACTGATCCGGGCTGTGGATAAGTTCGATTATACCAAGGGCAACAAGTTCTCCACCTACGCCACCTGGTGGATCCGCCAGGCCATCACCCGGGCCATCGCGGACCAGGCCCGGACCATCCGCGTCCCGGTTCATATGGTGGAGGTCATCAACAAGGCCACCCGCTGCAACCGCAAGCTGGTGCAGGAGCTGGGCCGCGAACCCACCCTGGAGGAGATTGCCGAGGAGCTGAACCTGCCCATTGAGAAAATTATCGAGGCGAACCGCACCGCCGCCGACACCCTCTCCCTGGATACCCCCGTGGGCGACGAGGAGGACACCACCATCGGCTCCTTTGTGGAGGACGACAACACCCCCGGCCCCGCCGAGTCCACCTCCAACACCATGCTGGCGGAAGCCCTGGCGGAGATCCTCAACACCCTGACCCAGCGGGAAGCCGACGTGCTCCGCATGCGCTTCGGCATGTATGACGGCCGCAACCACACCTTAGAAGAGGTCGGCCAGAAGTTCGGCGTCACCCGGGAGCGGATCCGCCAGATCGAGAACAAGGCCATCCGCAAGCTCCGCCACCCCAGCCGCGCCAAGAAGATCAAGGATTTCTACTGCTGAAAAAAGACGGGACCTCAAAGAGGATCCCGTCTTTTGCACAGAAAAACGCCCCCGATCATGGGATCGGGGGCGTTCATCTTGTTCGTTAGTCTTCCACGTAGGGCAGCAGAGCGATCTGACGGGCGCGCTTGATGGCCACGGTGAGCTGGCGCTGATGGGCAGCGCAGGTACCGGTGGTGCGGCGGGGCAGGATCTTGCCGCGCTCGGAAGTGAAGCGCTTCAGCTTCGCGGTGTCCTTGTAGTCAATATTGGTGACCTTGTCCACGCAGAACAGGCAAACCTTCTTGCGCTTGTGGGGTCTGACTCTGGATTCGTTCGCCATTGAGAGGATCCTCCTTCTTTACAGTCTTGTAGAAAAATTCAAGTTCTCTGCCGTTTCTGTCAGAACGGCAGTTCGCTGTCGTCGTCCTCCAGCATCGCAAAATCGGACGCTGTGGGAGCGGCGGGAGCGGGCGCGGCGTAAGCCTGGTTGGGGGCGTTGTAGCCGCCGTTGGGCGCGGCGTAGCTGTTGTCGTTGTTGAAACGATTGCCATAGCTGTTGTTCCCGCCGGCATAGCTGTTGCCGTTGTAGCTGCCGGAGCCTTCGTTGTCGCGCTTGGAATCGCCGAAGTAGACGTTGTCCGCCACGACCTCCGCGCTGCTCCGCTTGTTGCCCTGGTTGTCGGTCCAGTTGCGGATCTGCAGCCGGCCGGACACCACGGCCATGCGGCCCTTGGCGAAGTATTTGCTGACGAACTCGCCCGTCTGGCGCCATGCCACGACGTCGATGAAATCCGCCTCACGCTCACCGGTTTCCCGGTTGCCGAAGTCCCGGTCCACCGCGATGCGGAAGGACGCCACGGGAACGCCGGCCTGGGTGCGGCGAAGCTCCGGGTCACGGACCAGACGGCCCATGAGAACGATGTGATTGAGCATGGGGTATGCCTCCTTACTCTTCCACGACGGTGATCAGGGAACGCATGATGCCTTCCGTAATCTTGAACACGCGGTCGAGCTCGGCGGGCAGCTCGGGCTTGCTCTCAAAGTTCATGAGAACGTAGTAGCCTTCGGGCTTGTCGTTGATGAGGTAGGCCAGCCGACGCTTGCCCCACTCCTCGATGTTGGTCAGGGTACCCTCTGCCTCAACCAATGCCTTGAATTTTTCCACGAGGGCTGCGATACCTTCTTCACCCAGATCGGGATCGATGATGTAAAGAACCTCGTACTTCGCGGAAATCTTTGCCATGTGTTTGCACCTCCTTTTGGTCTTTCGGCCGCTGAATCCCTCAGCGGCAAGGGGATTTTCTTGCGTTTCGCAAGCCGTATTATTCTAACGGAAAATGTTCCGTTTGTCAACAGTTATTTTGATGATTTTTCGAAATGCCTGTCCAGCTGCTGGCTGAACTCCAGGGCCGCGTTGTAGCCCAGACGCTTCTGGCGGTTGTTCATGGCGGCCACCTCCAGGATCACGGCCAGGTTGCGGCCGGGGCTGACGGGGATGGTGACGCTGGGGACCTTGACCCCCAACAGATCCACGTAGTGCTCCTCCAAGCCCATGCGGTCGTAGTGCTTGCCGGCCTCCCAGGGGACGATGTTCACCTCCAGATTGATGACGGTGTCCTCTTTGATGGCGCCCATGCCGAAGAGATTCGCCACGTTGATAACGCCGATGCCCCGGAGTTCAATGTAATTCCGGATCAGGCTGGGGGCGGTGCCGATGAGCTGAGTGGACGAAGTCTTCTTGATCTCCACGGCGTCGTCGGCGATGAGCCGGTGTCCGCGCTTGAGCAGCTCCACGGCGGTCTCGGACTTGCCGATGCCGCTCTCACCGCTGATGAAGATGCCCTCGCCGTAGACCTCCATCAGCACGCCGTGCCGGGTGATGCGGGGAGCCAGGGCGTTTTTCAGATAGGTGATCAGGTTGGAGATGACATAGGAGGTGGTTTCCTGCGCCAGCAAAATGGTGATATTGTGCTTTTTCGCCATCTCAATGCACTCCGGATGGGGCTGGAAGCCCCGGGTGATCACCATGGCAGGGATCTTGTAGGCGAAGAGGCGGTCGAAGATCAACAGACGCTGCTCGGGGCTCTGATCCTCCAAGTAGGTCATTTCCACGTAGCCCAGCACCTCCACCCGCAGGGCTTCGAAGTGCTCGAAAAAGCCTGTCAACGGCAGACCGGGACGGGAGACCTCGTCCACCATGACCCGGATCTCCTCGTAGTCCGTGGCTTGATAGGCGATGGTGAGATTGAATTCCTCCACCAGCTGCTTGAGCGGAACGCTGTAATTGTTCATGCCGCACCTCCATGGCTCGAAATCCCATATATTATACCGTATTTCTTCGATCAATACAAGAGTTCAAAAATATTTTCATTTTTTTGCAAATTCCTCTTGCTTTTTTTTCCGAAATCTGCTATCATATAGCCCGATGCGAAAAAACCGTGTCAAATCACGGGATCTCACCTATGGATTGGAGGTGCAGCTGATGGCTAAGTGCGATATTTGCGGCAAGGGCGTGACTTTCGGTATCAAGGTCTCCCACTCCCACAGACGTTCCAACAGAATGTGGAAGCCCAATGTCAAGCGCGTTAAGGCGATCGTCGACGGTACTCCCCGTCATGTATACGTTTGTACAAGATGTCTCCGCTCCAACAAGGTTGAGCGGGCGATCTGATAACGCTACGGAATCAGGCAGTGTGCGAGCGCACACTGCTTTTTTCTGTTTTCAGAGGATGAACAGCTTGAAATACCGTTCTGTGTCTGCTACAATGATTATGTTATGAAACACCTGAACAGAAATGAGGTTGTGCGTATGCTGTTGAGACGTTTTCGCGCTGGGGTCGGTCTGCTGCTGCTCCTGACGCTGCTGTGCTGCTTCCTGCCTCCGGCTGCCGCGGCTGACGGGCATGTCGAAGCGGTGGGCGCTGCCGGCTTCTCCGACACAAAGGGGCACTGGGCCTGGGCCTGGATTGAATTGGCCCATCGCCGCGGCCTGATCTCCGGCGTCAGTCAGACCCAATTTGCTCCTGACGCGCCCCTGGCCCGGTCCATGGTCGTCACGCTGCTCTACCGGACGGCAGGCACTCCGAACGTCAGCCTTACCACCGTCGATGAAAATGGGGAAACCGTCCGCAAGCACTATTTTTCCGATGTGCCGGAGGGCAAATGGTTTGAGCGTCCTGTGATCTGGGCCTATGAGAATGGATTGATTGCCGGCACTGGAGAGGGGCTGTTCTCCCCCAATGAGCCCACCACGCGGGAGCAGATGTGTTTCATCCTCAAGAAATTCGCCGGGCTTCAGGGCAAGACCCTGTCGCCTCAGATCCCCAAGACCACATTTGCTGACGATGCGGAGATTTCCGCCTGGGCGAAGGACGCGGTTTATCTGTTCCAGCGCTGCCGTCTGGTCGCAGGCGTAGGCGATGGCAAGTTCGCGCCGAAGAGGCCCGTGAAACGGGCCGAGGCGACGGTGCTCCTGGTGGGATACCTCCGTCAGACCGGCCAGCTGCCGCCGAAGGCAAATTTGGTAAATCCCGCCCAGGACATTGACGACAAGCTCCTGAGCTCCATGCTGACGGAACTGGCGATCGAATATCCCGGCCTGATTCGCGTTTCCTCCGCGGGGACCAGCTGTGAGGGCCGGGACATTCCGATGGTGAAATTCGGCAAGGGCAGCAGGTATCTCTATACCGAGGCCAATATTCACGCCAAGGAACACCAGACCACCAACTTTGTGATGGAGGTCCTGGACGAATATGCCTATGCCTACGAGACGACCGGCACCTACGACGGATACAATATTCGAGCCTTGCTGCAGAAATATACCATGGTAATCCTCCCTCGCGTGAATCCGGACGGAGCCAATATCGCACAGAAAGGCTTTGACGCCGCCAAGAACCCCGCCGCTCTGCGGGCGATGATCGGCGCAAACCAGGGAGCGTCCCAGTGGAAATCCAACGCGCGCGGCGTGGATCTCAATCGAAATTTCCCCTGCTATTGGGCGCCTGTCGGCACCGGTCCCGCCAATAAAGAATACGGCGGTCCCTATGCTGCCAGCGAACCGGAGACCAAGGCAGTGGTTGCGGCCATGAACCGCTATCAGTACGATTATTTTCTGGATATCCATATGGCGGGCAACGCGATCTATTTCTGCAATACCGGGATCGACAACGCCTTTTACGCCGCCTCCAAAGCCTTTGCCCAACGCTTGTGCAACAAGACCGGCTTGAAGCTGGCCTATTCCAAGGACGTCAAATCGGACCACACCGCCGCGGCCTATGCCCGCGACCGATTCCGCCATCCCGCGCTGACGGTGGAGCTCACCGCCTCTACGGTATTCCCCCATAACAGCGGGAAATTCTACACTGAGATCTGGCCCTATGTGAAGGATCTGTATTTAGAGGCGATGTCGTATCAATGAACTGCTGCAATACGAGGGAGCTGAACATTGACAATCCGGGGAAATGCGCCTATAATAGATCCATCTGAAGAATAAGGAGGCTATTTATGCTTTGTCCGAACTGTCAAAAGGAAAGCCCCGGCAAGTTCTGCCCCTACTGCGGCGCAAAGATGCCCTTTGAGGCGTCGGCGCAGCCGACCGCCGGCAGGCCGGAAGCGCCTGCTCCCCGCGGACCGGAGCCCGCCGCGCCCCAAGGCGGCGTCGTCCGGGGGCCTGCTTCCATCCCGGCTCAGGCATATGTTGCTGCCCCTGGCAGCACAGGGAGCTATCGCACTGAAAGCGTTCCCGTTTCCCCGTCTCCCGCCGGCGCACTGAACGGCGAGACCCCGGCCCGCCAATGGGCCAGGAAGCTGGCTGCCTCGCCGGCCTTCCTGATCGCGGTCCTGGCCTTCACCGCCACGATGCTCATGACCTTTGTGAACGTCTGGCTGCTGATGCGGCAGATGCCGGAAACGCTGTACGATTCCTACAAGTATCCGGAGTATCAGCGGATCGCCCGGATCATCGGCTATGTGGCCGAGGGGCTGCTGGTCCTGGTTTACGCAAGCTTTGCCGCCGCCCTTTGGTCCATATACTGCGGCGCCGTCAAGCGCAGCGCGCCTCTGCGCACCGGAGGGCTGACCGTCATTAAGAGCTACCTGGTGATCGGACTGGTGGTCATCTGCATCCTGGTGCTGCTGATCACGGCGGCCACGGTCCTGGTGGCGGCGTCCGGGGATCTGGATGGGGTATTCAACGAGTTGGATCAAGGCCTCTCCGACGCCATGCGCTCTTCGCAGGCGGAGCTGCCCTTCCCCGTGGAAAGAGGCGCGTTCGGGACCCTGTACGTGATCTTCGTGATCGTGATCCTGGTGGTGATCGCTCTGCTGATCGTCTATCTGGCCAAGCTGATCAAAACCGTCAATACCGTCAAGCGCGTCATCCTCACCGGCTATCCCGACGACCGGGTTTCCATGCTGGTCCTGGTGTGCTGTGTGCTGGGCGCGGTGGGCTCCATCATGGGAATCACCCGGCTGCTGAGCGGCGGCGCGTTCCTTGGGCAGCTTCCGCTCACGGGTCTGAGCCGCTGGCTGTACCTGGGCAGCGCCGCGTCGTCCATCATCATGGATATCTGCTTTGCCGTTCTGCTCTATCGCTGGCGGGACGGGATGCGGGCCCTGGGCGCATACAAGGGCTCCGTCATGCCCCGCCTCTGAGAAGCCGGGCTTGATACGATTCTCAGAGAAAGCTATACGATATCTTTGCAGCCGGATTTGTGCCGTGCTTCGTTGTCGTCCCTGCCGGATAAAAAAGCTTCTAACTTTTTTATCGAATATTCGTATCAGACAATGGCAAAAAGCCCTCCCGCGCGTCCGGTGCGGGAGGGCTTTTGACGTTTTTCTTACTTTTTGAAGATGGAGAAGATGGCGTCAATGTCATTGATGTCGCTGTTCTCGGCGGGGGCGGGAGCCGGAGCGGGAGCGGGACGGGGATTGTTGGCGGGCTTGCCGGAGAAGTCGTTGTTCAGCGTGGTGAAGGCCCGGCGCTCGGGCTTCTTCTCCTCGGGCTTCTTGTCGCCGTCGAAGCCGGTGGCAATGACGGTAACCCGGATCTCGTCCTCAAAGTTGTCGTCAAAGGTGGCGCCGAAGATGATGTTGGCCTCGGGGTTGGCGGCCTCCATGACGATGTTGGAGGCGGTCTCCACGTCGTCCAGGCTCAGATCCTGGGAGCCGGTCACGTTGATCAGCACGCCGGTGGCGCCGTTGATGGAGGTCTCCAGCAGGGGGCTGGCCACGGCGGTCATAGCGGCCTGCTCGGCCTTGTCGCGGCCGGAGGCGGTGCCCACGCCCATGTGGGCGCGGCCGGCGTTCTTCATGACGGCGGAGACGTCGGCGAAGTCCAGGTTGATGATGACCCGCTCGGAATAGCTGACCAGCTCAGAGATGGAGGTCACGGCCTGCTTCAGCACGTCGTCGGCGATGCCGAAGGCGTTGGCGAAGGTGATCTTCTGGTCGGTGACGTATTTCAGCCGATCGTTGGGAATGACGATCAGGGAGTCCACCTTGTCGGACAGGGCGGCGATGCCGGCCTCAGCCTGACGCATCCGGTTGGCGCCTTCGAAGCGGAAGGGCTTGGTCACCACGCCCACGGTGAGGATGCCGGCCTCATGGGCCAGATCCGCGATGATGGGAGCCGCGCCGGTGCCGGTGCCGCCGCCCATACCGGCGGTGATGAAGACCATGTCGGCGCCTTCCAGCACCTTGGCGATGGCTGCCCGGGATTCCTCCGCGGACTTTTTGCCGATCTCAGGCTTGGAGCCGGCGCCCATGCCGCCGGTGAGCTTCTCGCCGATGGGAAGCTTGTTGGGGCAATTGGATTTGTTCAGGTCCTGGCGGTCGGTGTTGATCACGAGGAAATCCACGCCGTCAACGCCGGCGCTGAGCATCCGGTTGACGACGTTGTTGCCGGCGCCGCCGACGCCGATGACCTTGATATTTACAACTTTTTCAGGATATTCTGCCATGGGTTCGTCCTCCTATGTATCTGTAATCGTTGGATCGTATCTGCAGCGTAATCGGTGCGATGCGTAAAGTAACGCTTTTACACTCATTTATTTTACCCTGCCTTTTCCGTTTGGTCAATAGAAAAATCTGCATTTTTGCAATTTTTTCACAACTTTTTTATCGGAATTCCAGGAAATGGACCTTGTTGTCCTCGTTGAAGGTCAGATCAATGGTGCCGGACTTCCGCTGAATGTCGCTGTTCTCCAGGGTGGACTGGAGGAACTGAAGCTTGTAATCCAGGTTCTCCGTGGTGCCCAGGCGAATCTCGTAGCGGGTGCCGTACCAGAGGGTCAGATCATAGGAGGTGCTCACGTCCACACTGACGATCTCCTTGGCAAAGGGAGCCTTCTCCAGCACGGGGAGGAGCTCCAGCACCACCTTCTGCTTGTTGGCGATCTCGGACATGTCGGCGCCCTCCGTGGCCGCGGGCTTGAACCAGTCGCCCGGCTGGGGGACCTGGATTGGCATGCCGGTGACGGTGAGATGGTTCCGGGCGCTCCGCTCGTCTGTGGATTCCAGGATCCGGCCCTCCCGGCTCATAAGCCACCAGCCGCCCGTCTCATCCTGTACGCCGTAGGTGATCTCGAACTCGGAGATGGTGATGATCACGGTGCCGGGGAGCTGCTTTTTGATCTGGATCTCGTTGACGTAGGGCAGGGCCGCGTGGATCCGGGAGGCCACGGTGGCCTTGCTGAGACTCAGCAGGTTTTCATCCAGATTGATCCCGGAGGCCTCGGCCACGTCCTCGACGCTGTAATAGGACTTGACGCTGCCGTCCTCCCCAGTGGGGAGCAGGACCTCGATGTGCTTGACCTTGAAGAAGATGATCATGCTCAGGACGATGGCTGCCACCACCGCCAGCATGACGGCAAACTTAAAGCCGAAATTCGTGTTGTACACGCGATGGGGCTTTTTCTTTTTGCGTTTCGGGGCGTGGGCCTGCTCCGTCTGGGGCGTTTCCCGGTGGGCGGCCTCCTCTTTGGCCTTGGGCTCCCGGCGCTTTGGCTCCGGCTTTTCCCGGACAGGCTCGGGCCCGCGGCGTTCCGGCTGCCGTCGGACGGCGTCGCGGCTCTGCTGGCCGCGAGCTTCGGCGCTGTGCTCCATCCGTTCCCGGCGTGCCGCCTCCCGGGCGGACGCGTTCCCCGTCCGGGTTCTGGGGGCCTTGGGTCCGGAGGCAGGGGTACGGGGACGCTCCTTCGGGGCATGCTCCCCGGGTCTCTTTCTTTCGTTCTTCTCCATATCGTTCCTCCGGGTATGTTCTTTGCAGAATGTAAATTGCAAAAGCTCGCTTGGATTTTGAAGCGCTGGGAATTGCCGGCACCGCAGACCCGCAGATCCGAAAAGCTCAGCAGTCGCTTTCCACGTCCGCGCCCAGGCTTCGTAGCCGCTCGGCAAAGCGCCCGTAGCCCCGGTCCAGGTGCCAGGCCTGGGTGATGCGGCTCTCGCCCTCGGCGGCCAGGGCTGCGATGACCATGGCTGCGCCGCCCCGCAGATCCGTGGCGGCTGCCCGGGCGCCGTGGAGCCGGGGCACTCCGTGGATCCGGGCCAGCCGGCCCTCCAGCTCCACCTGCCCGCCAAAGGCCAGCAGGGCCGGGACGTGGCGGTAGCGGGCTTCAAATACGGTTTCCTCTATGACGCTGGTTCCCGCGGCCCGCAGCAGGGCGGCCATGACCGGCGCCTGGGCGTCGGTGGGAAAGGCGGGATAGGGTCCCGTGCGGATCGTGCCGGGGGAGCGAAGAGCTCCGGCCCGGAGGCGGAGACGGCTGCCCGTCTCGTCGATCCGGCAGCCTGCCCGCCGCAGAATGTCCAGCACGGGGCGCAGATGCCCGGGCCGAAGCCCCGTCAACGTCACGGAGCCGCCTGCGGCCGCGGCGGCGCAGAGAAAGGTGGCCGCCTCCATGCGGTCCGGCAGGATCCGGTGGACCGCGCCGTGAAGGGACGCTGGCCGGATGCGGACACAGCCGCTGCCGGCGCCCTGGACGCACGCTCCGCAGGCGTTGAGAAAAACCGCCAGATCCCGGATTTCCGGCTCCCGGGCCGCGCCCAGGATGCAGACGGGGCCCGCCGCCCCCAGGGCGGCCAGGATCAGATTCTCCGTGGCTCCCACGCTGGGATAGCGGAGCAGGACGGTTCCGCCCCGGGGCCTGCCCCGGCAGAGCAGGCGTCCGTCCTCACAGCGGACCTGGACGCCCAAGGCTTCCAGGCTTCGCAGATGGAGATCCAGCGGTCTGGTCCCCAGGACGCAGCCCCCCGGCAGGGGAACCTCCGCGGCTCCGTTTCGGGCCAGCAGCGCCCCCAGCAGCAGGACCGAGGATCGGAGCCGTCCCGCGAGACGGGGATCCGGGGCCGTAGCCACAGGCCCGCTGCTGTCGATGTGCAGAAGACCGCCCGCTTCCGAGGTGGAGAGGCCCAGCCCCTCCAGGATGCCGCGGGTCACGGCCACGTCCCGGATCGGCGGGCAATTGGAGAGGGAAAAACGACCGGGGACGGCGGCCGCGGCTGCCAGGATCGGCAGCACGGCGTTCTTGCTCCCCTGGACCGCCAGCGTTCCCCGGAGAGGACGACCGCCCCTGATGGTAAGCGTTTCCAATATCCGGCCCCCTTGCACAGCATGATAGGCCATACTATGCAGGGGAGGCGGGGGCGGTGAATTGAGAATTGAGAATTTAGAATTGAGAAGGATGGAGAATCGGCGTGCAATTCTCAATTCTCAACACTCAATTCTCAATGTTTCTGTGCGGCCAGCTCCAGGATCGTCTCGTAGATCCGCTCCGCGCTGTCCACCACGGACATCTTATGCAGGGCGGCGCGCATCTCGCTTCTGCGTTTTGCGTCGCGCATCAGCTCCCGGGCGGCCTGATAGAGAGCTTCGGCGGTCAGCCCGGGCTCCAGCATGACCAGGGCGGCGCCGTTGCGCTCCAGGACCCGGGCGTTCTTTTCCTGGTGGTTGTCGGTGACGTTGGGGGAGGGAATGATGATACAGGGGGTTCCGGCGGCCTCGATCTCATTGAGGGAGGAGGCCCCGGCTCGGCTGAGGATCAGATCCGCTGCGGCCATCAGCTCGGGCATGTTATGGATGTATTCCCGCATGTCCAGCTCCGGGTGGGCCTTCAGATCCACACCCTTCTCCGCTACCAGATCCGGCATCCAGCGCCAGCCGTAGGAGCCGGTGGCGTGGACGTGGCGCCAGGGACAGCCGTCCCGGACCTCCATAGCCAGGAAGTCGGCCATGATCCGGTTCATCTCCCGGGCGCCCTGGCTGCCCCAGGCGGAGACCAGCAGAGGCTCCTCCCCAAGACCCAGTCTGGCGCGGGCCTCGGCGCGGGTGGTGTAAAGGAATTCCTGGCGCACGGGCATACCCACCACCTGGACCCGCTCGGGATGCTTGTAGTGGGACTTGCTCTCCTCAAAGCAGACCATGATCCGGCTGGCGGAGTCGGCCACCATCCGGGTGGTGAGACCGGGCATGGCGTTGGCCTCGTGGACGGCGGTGGGGATCCCCCGCCTGGCCCCCTGCCGCAGCAGGGGGAAGGAGGCGTAGCCGCCGGTGCCCACGATCACGTCGGGCTTGAATTCTTTGATGATCCGGTCCGCCTTCTTCCGGGCTTCCCGGAGATAGTTCAGGGTCTTCAGGTTATGCCAGAGGCCCTTGGGGCTCAGCTTCCTGGAGTAGCTGGAAATTTTCAGGGTTTCCAGCGCATAGCCCTCCCGGGGCACCAGCTGGGTTTCCATTTCGCCCTCGGCTCCCACAAAGAGGATCCGGGTCTCAGGCTTCCGCTCCCGGAGCAGATTGGCCACTGAGATCGCGGGATTGATGTGCCCGGCGGTACCGCCGCAGGTAAATATGACGTTCATTTTTCTGGCCTCCGGGGATGAAAATGAAGCAAGCGTGTTGCTTTACGTTTTGGCGTGTCCCAGGGCTTCCTTGTTGACGCACCATCTCGACACGGCCAGGATGACGCCCATCTCAAAGAGCTGGAGCAGCAGGGCGGTGCCGCCGTAGGAGAAGAAGGGCAGGGAGATGCCCGTGGGGGGCAGCAGGCCGGACACCACGCCGATGTTGAAGAAGACCTGGATTGCCAGCTTCGTGGTGATGCCCGCCACCACCAGGGTGCCGAAGCGGTCCCGGGCGTGGATGGCGATCCAATAGCCCCGTAGGATCAGCAGCACGAAGAGCAGGATGATCCCCACGGCCCCCACAAAGCCCAGCTCCTCGCAGACAATGGCGAAGATATAGTCGTTGTGCTCCTCGGGCAGATAGAGGTATTTCTGGCGGCTGCGGCCCAGGCCCAGGCCCAGGAAGCCGCCGGAACCGATGGCGTAGCGGGACTGGATGCCCTGATAGCCATCGCCCAGGGGATCGCTTTCCGGGTCCAGCGCGGTGGCAAAGCGCTCCGCGGCATAGCTGTTGCTCTTCAAATACAGGAAGATCAGGGCCACGGCGGCCAGGGCAAAAAGGGCCAGCCAGCTCTTTTTCGTGCCGCCCAGGAGCATCATGGTGGCGCCGGTGATGCCGATGATCAAGGTGGCGGAGAGATGGGGCTCCAGATAGAGCAGCACCGCGATCACGCCCATGATGCCCACATAGGGCAGCACGCCGTAGCGGAAGGTCTCCATCTTATCCTGCCAGACCGACATCATGGCGGCGAAGGCCAGGATCATGCCCAGCTTCGCCAGATCAGAGGGCTGGAACTGGATGCCGATTTTGATCCAGCGCTTGGCGCCGTTGACCCGGACGCCGATCAGAGGCACCAGGGCCAGCAGGAGAATGGAGCCCGCCAGGATCAGCAGAGCCGTGCGGAACCAGATAAAGTAGTTCAAGCGACCCACGATCAGCATGACAGCCAGACCGCCCAGGGCGAAATAGGCCTGCCGCCGGAAATAGTAGGCGGAATCTCCCGTATCCCAGTTGGCCCGGGCGTAGCTGGCGGAGAACATCATCAAAAGTCCCACCAGAGTCAGCAGAAAGACCAGCAGCAGGAAGGGCATATCCAGCGTTCCGGTGCGGTCCTCCTTCAAGGCTTGGGGCTCCGGCTGCCGATGTTTGAATAGTGCCATAGGCACCTCCTTGCCAAATTGAGAAGTTAAAATTCAGAATTGAGAATTTGAGGTTTTTCAATTTGATACATTGAAGAATCAATTCAAACCAGCACGAAGCGATCCCGTTCCTTCTCAATTCTCACTTCTCAATTCTCAATTGTGCGTGTCAGCGCAGCGGCGCGATCGCGAGATATGCCGCAGCGCACATGATAATGCTGACGGATACGAATACCACCCAGATCTTGACCTCGGACCAGCCGCACATCTCGAAGTGGTGGTGGATGGGGGCCATCTTGAAGATCCGCTTGCCGTGGGTCAGCTTGAAATAGACCGCCTGCATGATGACGGACAGGGTCTCGATGATGTACACCAGACCCACCAGGATCAGGATCAGGGGCATATCCAGGGCAAAGGCCAGGCCGCAGACTGCGCCGCCCAGGAAGAGGGAGCCGGTGTCGCCCATAAAGGCCTTGGCGGGGTGGAAGTTGTAGCAGAGGAAGCCGCCCAGGCCGCCCAGCAGGGCGGCGGGGAAGATGGCCAGCTCCGCTTTTTTCACCGCGATGGCGGTCACCAGGAAGAAGATCATCACCGGCATGGTGACGCCGGTGGCCAGGCCGTCGATGCCGTCGGTGAGGTTCACCGCGTTCACGGTGCCCACAATGACGAAGACCGCGAAGGCAATGTAGATCCAGATGGGGATGGTCCAGGTAACGGAGCTGAAGGGGATCCACAGGGAGGCGCTCAGATGGCCGATCCGATAGAGAATGTAGAGATAGAGGGCGGAGGCGGCCAGCTGCAGCAGGAACTTCTGGGAGGCGGTGAGGCCCAGGTTCTGTTTCTTCTTCACCTTGAAGTAATCATCCAGAAAGCCGATGGCGCCGAAGATCAGGGCAAAGGCGAAGACCAGGGCCGAGGTCCAGGTACCGAAGGCGATGCTCAGGGCCAGGGTGCCGATCAGGGCCGTGACGATGAAGACCAGGCCGCCCATGGCCGGGGTGCCGGCCTTGGTGTTGTGCCACTTGGGGCCGATCTCACGGATCGTCTGGCCGGCCTTCATGGCCCGCAGCCAGGGAATGATCTTCTTGCCCCACCACAGGGCGATGAGGAAGCAGGGAAGGATCGACACGATCGTTGCAAATATCTGTCCGTCTTTCATGGGAGTTCCTCCGTATCTCTTTTCGTAGGGGCCGATGCCCACATCGGCCCAAAAAGCATGGAGTTTGACGGGGAGGGCCGATGTGGGCATCGGCCCCTACGCTGTGAAGTTCTCCAATACCTGCTCCAGGTGCATTCCGTGGCTGGCCTTGAAGAGTATGACGTCGCCGGGTCGGGCGGTTCTCCGCAGGGCCTCCAGCAGCTCCTCCCGGCTGTCGAAGTGCCGGGCCTTCTCCCCGGCGGCGTCGGCCAGCTCCCGGGACAGGGGGCCGTAGGCCAGGATCAGATCCGCGGCGGCTGCGGCTTCCTCACCCACTCTGCGGTGGGCGGCGGGGGCGTAGTCCCCCAGCTCCAGCATGTCGCCCAGGACCGCGATGCGGCGGCCCTCCGCAGGCCGGTCCCGGAGGACGGCCAGGGCCGCGGCGGTGGACTCGGGACCCGCGTTGTAGCAGTCGGCGATGATGATAAAGCCGTTATGCCTGCTGATCCGCAGGCGGTTACCGGTGTTCTCAAACTGCCCCAGGCGCTCCGCGGAGCGTTCCAGAGGAACGCCGACGCAGCGGGCCGCCAGCATGGCGGCCAGAGCGTTCATGACACAGTGCCGCCCGGGCACCGGCAGCTCCACCGGGATCCGCCGGCCAAAGCCCACGGCGGTGAAGGCCACGCCCGTTTCCGTGGGGCGGATCTCCTCTGCCCGCAGCTCGTTTTCCGCGCCAAGCCCGAAGCGGAGCGTCCTGCAGGGAATGGCCGCCGCCCGGAGCAGGGGCTCGTCGCCGTTGAGAACGGCAGTGCCGTTCGGAGCCAGGCCCTCCAGGATTTCCAGCTTGGCCCGGCAAATGCCCTCCCGGGAGCCCAGGTTTTCGATGTGCATGGTGCCGATGTTGGTGATCACTGCCACGTCTGGCCGGACCAGGGCCGTGAGCCGGGAGATTTCTCCGAAGTGGTTCATCCCCATCTCGATCACCGCGCATTCCGTCTCGGGACGGAGCTCCAGCAAGGTTTTGGGCACGCCCATGTCGTTGTTGTAGTTTTCCCGGGTCCACTGGGTCCGGAACAGGGCGGAGCAGCAGGCCGCGGTCATCTCCTTGGTGGTGGTCTTGCCCACGCTGCCCGTCAGACCGATGATGCGGGTGCCGGTCAGGGTACCGCGCCAGCCGGCTGCGATTTGCTGCCAGGCCCGCAGGCTGTCGGGAACCACGATCATGGGGACGCCGGGCAGCTGCCGTTCGCCCAGGGCCGCTGCCGCGCCCTTTTCCAGGGCCGCCGGGATGAAATCATGGCCGTCACGCTCCGCCCGGATCGCCACGAAGAGCTCGCCCGGCGCCAGACGCCGGGAGTCCACCTGGGAGCCCGCAAAGGCCACGTTCTCATATTCCGGTAATACCGTGCCGCCGCACCAGGCGGCAGCCTGTTTCAGAGTAATCATAGGTTTTTCGCGACCTCTTCTCTCTCGTCCAGATGCGTTTTCTCAGTGCCCAAAATCTGGTAGGTCTCGTGGCCCTTGCCGCAGAGGACGATGATGTCGTCCTGCTTCGCTTCGGCCATAGCCCGTGCGATGGCTTCCCGGCGGTTTACCACCACCAGATAGGGCTTGTTCAGCTCCCTGACACCCTTCAGGATGTCGGCGATGATCTTCTCCGGGTCCTCGGTCCGGGGGTTGTCGGAGGTGATGATGGGAAGATCGGACAGCTTGACGCCGATCTTGCCCATGATGGGCCGCTTGATGGGATCCCGGTCGCCGCCGCAGCCGAAGACCGCGATGATCCGGCCCTTGCAGAAGCCCCGCACGGAGCGCAGTACGTTCTCCAGAGCGTCGGGGGTGTGGGCGTAGTCGATCAGAACGGTGTAGGGCTTGCCGGGGGTGGGGACCACCTCCAGCCGACCCTTGACGCCCTGGGCGTTTGCCAGGGCAGCCGCGGCCTCTTGGGGACGAATGCCCAGGCCAATGGCCATGCCCAGCACCGTCAGAGCGTTGTAGACGGTGAAGGTCCCGGGGATCCGGACCCGGACCGGGAAGGACTCGCCCTTGTAGGAGGCGGTAAAGGCCACGTGATCCGCGGCCAGCTGGATCCCGGAGGCCGTCAGATCCGCGGGATTCCCGGCGGCGGAGCTGGTGAGAGCCCAACAGGCGGCCTCTTCCACGGTGCAGGCCACGTCCTTGTCGTCAATGTTGAAGACGCTGAAGCCGCAGCGCCGGAAGAGCAGAGCCTTCGCCTGGCGGTAGGCCTCCATGGTTTTGTGGAAATCCAGGTGATCCTCCGTCAGATTCGTGAAAGCGCCAACGGCGAAGGGAATGCAGTCCACCCGATGCAGATAAAGGCCGATGGAGGAGACCTCCATCACCACATGGGTGCAGCCCGCCGCCGCCATCTCGGCAAAGAGCTTTTGCAGCTCGAAGCTCTCGGGAGTGGTGTGCTCCGTGGGCAGACACTGATCGCCGATCATGTTCTGGATGGTGCCGATCAGGCCGACCCTGGCTCCCAGGGTCTGCTCCAGCACGGATTTCAGCAGGTAGGTGATGCTGGTCTTGCCGTTGGTGCCGGTGACCCCCAGAATGGTCATCCGGTCCGCCGGATGGCCGAACCAGTTGGCGCCCAGCTGAGCCAGCGCCACCCGGGAATTGGGGACCAGCACGTGGGGGATCTCCCCCTCGGGTTTGCGCTCGCAGAGAACGCAGGCCGCGCCTTTGCTGAGCGCCATGGGAATATACTGGTGCCCGTCGGCTGCGTAGCCGGTGATGGCCACAAACATGTGGCCGTCCTTCACCTTCCGGGAGTCATAGCTGACCCCGGTGATCTCCAGCTCGGGAGAGACGTTCATCTCAAGCACGGGAACGTCCTTCAACAGATCTGAAAGCTTCATAGGATTCTCCTTACTGAAGTGAATAGTGGATAATGAATCGTGAATTATTATTTATTCACTAATCTAATGCCGTCTGGTCCGTCAGCTCCACGGTGATGGTGGTGCCCCTGGGAACTTCGGTCCCGGCGGCGGGGTACTGATCGGTGACTGTGGCGTAGTAGATGGAGGAGCCCTTGGTCTGCAGATAGAGACCGCTGTTCTCCATAACGGCCCGGGCTTGTGCCTCGGTCAGATTTCGGAGCTTGGGGACCGTCACCTTATCGGTGGGGACCTCGGCGTCCATATAGAGGATGACCTTGGAGCTGCCGGGCAGGAGATCGCCGGGGGCGGGGATCTGTCCCGTGACGCTGCCGCCCTCGCCCACGGTGGTGTAGGAAAGGCTCTGCTCGGCCAGAACGCCGGCGGCCTCCTCCACGGTGAGATCCCGGACGTCGGGCATCTGCACGTTGACGGTGCTCATGTCCACGTTGGTGTAATCCGGCTGGACCCCCAGATAGAGCAGGGTGTCGGCGAAGATGTCCCGGACCACGGGGGCCGCCATGACGCCGCCGGAGATGTAGATGCCGGTGGAACGGCTGGGAGTGTCCAGAGCCACCAGACAGATATACTGGGGATCGTCCATGGGGGCGATGCCCACGAAGGAGACGATGCGGTCCTTGGTCAGGGTGCCGTCGGCCTCGTAGACGTCCAGCTTCTCAGAGGTGCCGGTCTTGCCGCCCACCCGGAAACCGGGGAGCTTGGCGTTGCCGGCGGTGCCCTTGGTGACGACGGACTC
>JAFYAB010000111.1 GCA_017540945.1 Oscillospiraceae bacterium
TATGAAGCCTGCAAATAAAAAGTCAAGCCAATAGACGTAAAGATTTGCAGCGGGTAGTGAGTGTGAAAGAGGTACAACAAAAAGGCCGTCTGCGAAGGCGACCAAAAGGGGAACGTAGCGCAGTCATCCCGCCGCATCAAGGACAAGCGGCTGCGCCGTGCCTGCGGCATCCTTGACACGGCGTGCTGCCAGTGCTATTGGGCGGTCAAGGGGTTGATACCAACCCCTGTCAATCAGGGTTGACCTCTTGAGATGGTGGGCTGTCCCAGAGGCCCTTTTCCTTGAGACAGTCACGAACCCTGCCGTAGTAGATGCGCAGGAACTTGGTCATCCCGGCGGTCATGTAGACGTAATACTTCTTGCCTTCGGAGCGCTTCTTGTCGAGGAACTGGTAGACGGGATCGTCCTGGGGCTGAAGCTGGAGCAGGATGGTCATGATGACAAAGAGCGTCTTGCGGAGGTAAGGCGAGCCGCGCTTGCTGCTTCGGTTGCTGCCGGAGACCTTGTCGCCGGAATCGTCCTTGATGGGGTCGGTGCCTGCAAAGCCGACCAAGGACTTCTGGTGAGCAAAGCAGCGCAGATCGCCAATCTCTGCTATGAGCTGCGGGCCCATGGATTTGCCGACGCCGGTCATGGCCATGACGGTATCGTACTCCGGGAGCTGGGAGGCCAGGCGATCCATCTCCGTGCGATAGGTTTCCACAGTGCGGGAGACGGTGTTAAGCTGAGAGACGGCCTCCTTCACCAGCAGCTTGCAAGTGTCAGACTTGGGGACCAGCGGGAACTTCTGCCGGGCTTCGGTGTGGATCTCGATAGCCTTCTGCTCGGAGAAGTTATAGCCATGGCGCTTGCACCATTTCCTGTAGCGCTCGACAAAGGCGCTCTGACTGACCCTGGCGACACAGTCCACGTGCCAGAAGGTGTCCACGAAGTCCACCCACTTCTGGGTGCCGTCCAGGCGCACAGGGCTGTCAAAGTACCGGCTCGCGCCGGGATAGCTCTGCTCCAGCAGTGCAATCAGGTTGTTGTTCAGCGCGGTCTTGGTCTTGCTGGACAGCTGAAACTGACGATGCAGGGTCTTGAGGTTGTAACGAATCGTATCCATGGGAGTATATTGCGGCAAAATCTCCCATTTGTCAATGGCAAACTGGGCGATTTTCAGGGCGTCTGTCTTGTCGGTCTTGACCTTGCGAACGCTGATACCCTCTTGGTAATCCTTGATGGCCAGAGGGTTCACGGCGGACACGAAGAAGCCTGCACGGTACATGCTCATGGCAAACGATTCGTAGTACCGGCCCGTATGCTCCATGACGATCCGGGCCTCGCCGTCCAGACCGTTCAGTTTCTCCGAAAGAGAAGCGAAGCCGTCTGCGGTATGCGGAACCTCGAAGGGCTTCATGACAACCTTGCGCCTGGCTCCGAGCACGGCGACCGTACTCCTTCCGTTGGAAACATCGACACCAACTGCGAACATATGGAATCCTCCCGATGTGTTACTACAATGGCATTCCGCCTTTACCCATCGCCGATTCTATCTGTTCGCTGACCCGAGCGACCGCTATTGGCGCTCAACCTGCACAAATCGAACGTTGCACAATGGAAGGCCGGCTGGCTGACTTCATAACGAGTGTATTACTCTTGGAGGATACTGCCAGACCATTGCCTTCACATTGTACAACTTGGGCAATGAGTTGTCCCTCGCCTGTGGCTGGCTGCCACGAACATGGGGCAAATATATAGTAACAGGAGGATGAATTCAATGTCCAACAAAGAGAAGAAGACCTACGACGCCCCGGAGATCGTAAAAATCCCGCTGGTGGACGGGGATTTGGACAAGGTTTCCGGCGGCGCCCAGCCGGATGGATCGACAGACGGCGAAGATTTGGCCCCCGGTCCTGACGGTGAAGGTAATGATCCTGATAATCCAGGCATAGGCAATGGCGATATCGGCACCGGAAAGGGCAGAGGCGGCGGGTGCGACGGCGTGGCCTATCACCATTCGGCGAAGACTTTCACCAGCGGCCGCAACAGCCGCTGCAACAATAACTGCTGAGGCGAAAAGCAACTTTACAGGGGGGATTGATTCTATGCCCAAAAAAGGAAAGAAGACCTATGACGCCCCGGAGATTGAAAAGATTCCGCTGTCAGACGAGGATATGAACAAGGTTTCCGGCGGCGCTCAGCCAGATGGATCGACAGACGACGAAGATTTGACCCCCGGTCCTGACGGCGAAGGTAATGATCCTGATAATTCAAGTATAGGCAATGGCGATATCGGCACCGGAAAGGGCAGAGGCGGCGGGTGCGACGGCGCGCCCTATCACCGTTCGGTGAAGACTTTCGCCAACGGCCGAAACAGCGGCTGTCGATAAGGAGGCTTCGCCATGAAAGCGCGCGACGGCTTTATCCTGCGGAACCTGGCGGGGGAATATGTGCTGACGCCCGTGGGAGAACAGATGAAAAGCTTTGACGGGGTGGCCGTCATGAACGGCCTGGCCGCCTTCATCTGGGAAAAGCTGCAAAGGGACGTTTCGCGCCGGGAGCTGATTTCCGCCATCCTGGATGAATACGATGTCGACGAAGAGACCTGCGCCGGCGATCTGGACGCGGCGCTCAAGAAAATGCGGGACATGGGCGTCATCGGGTAAAGCCACGTCGAACGATGGAATCATACGCGCCGAACAGGCGGTTGAAGCGAATCGCTTCAACCGCCTCGGTTTATGCCTCTGCCAACGGCAATCCCGTGTTTTTACCCATCTATTACGTCGCCCATGGCGAACAGATTGTCCTTGCCCATGCCGCAGACGTACGGATTTGAATCAAACCGGTAGCAGAAATCGAGGAAATCCGCCCGCTGCTGCGGGTCGCTCATGATTTTCACCAATATCTCCCGCGGAATGGTTCTCGCGTACGCGCCCGGCCCGGACATCTGAATGTTTTTGACGCCGCAGCGGCGCAGGATCGCCTCCAGCTCGTCCGGCATGAAGGCGTAGGTGATGCACCAGGGCGTTCCGCCCCGCTCGTACTCGGCGATTTCCGCCTCGCCGCCCATCAGCCCGTCTGAGAGCAGCGCTTCGGCGCGGCTCCGGTCAAACCTGAAATTCCGCACGGCGTTTTCCCGGTTGGCAATCAGCCATTGCACAAAGGGATCATCCGAGTTCCCGTCCAGGATAAACTGGTTCTTCTGGACGGGATTGGAAAGATACGGCAGACTGCCCAGCCGGCTGGAGACGCTGAGCATGATCCTCTTTTTTGCAATGCGCGCCAGCCCGCCGACGACGCGCTCCTGGTTCGGGTACGTGTAGGAGACGGGGGCGTCGAAGGAAACAGCCATGTCGAAGGATTTGTCCGCAAAGGCGCTCAGGTCTTCCAGCGCGCCGCGAACGAATGTGATGCGATCCGCCACCCCCGCCGCCTCCGCCAGCGCCTTCGCCTTGTCGATCATCGGCCGGGAGATGTCGAAGTGGGTCACGCGGCAGCCCCGCTTCGCCAGCAGGATGGAGAAGCGTCCGCACCCCGCGCCGCCGTCGAACACCGTTTCGATGCCCGATAGGTTTTCCAGCAGCCGCCGCTGGATGTGGTCCTTTTGGACGATGTCGTCGATGTACGTTTCCTCCCGGCGGCTTTCCAGCTCGCCCTTGTCCGGCTGGTTCCACAATCGCTCCGAGATCTTCCGGCTGTAATCCATGAATGGTTCCTCTCCTGTCCGTCAGTTTCGCTTCAATTCGATGCGCCGGGTGGCGATGCGCTCCTCGAAGCGGCGGTCGTGCTCCACGAAGAGCAGCGTGGCGTCCGTTTCCGCCAGCATGTCCTCGATCTGCTCCCGGGAGGGCAGGTCGATGTAGTTGAGCGGCTCGTCCCACAGGTACAGGTGCGCGGGCCGGGCCATGCTGGCCGCCAGCAGCACCTTCTTCTTCTGGCCCATGGAAAAGCCCGTCATGTCCCGCTCGAAGGCCTCCCGGGGGAAATCCAGCTTCCTGAGCAGCATCAGGAAGTAGCTCAAATCGAGCCCTTCCCGCTCCCCCACCTGGCGCGGCGTGCCGGAAAAGCCGTCGGCCAGCTGGGGCA
>JAFYAB010000112.1 GCA_017540945.1 Oscillospiraceae bacterium
GCACCGTGCTGTGCACGCTGCCATTTTGTGCCTCTGGCACAAAATACGTCTCATGCGAACTCCAACGCGCCTACGGCGCTATAAAATGCTTTTTAAAGCATTTTAATGGAGTTCAGTATGAACGGCCACTTGCAGCGGCGCACAGTGTGCGCCACCGGTATCCCGCTCCGACAAGGGATCAGGGTGAGGAAAGGGAACAGGGAACAGACCCGCCTGTAGGGACAAGCATTGCTTGTCCGCCTTTCCCCGCACGGACGAGGCATCAGGAAATAGGGGACGGGGGATGCGGACTGCTACGGCCAGTGTGCGCACTGGCCTCACAATGACAAATTCGGGACGTTTTCACCGTAGGGACGGCACGCTGCCGTCCGCGTCCACAGCTGCAGGAGGACGGCGGAATGAAGAAAAGTTTGATCGGCCTGCTTTTGGCGCTGTCTGCCGTTGTGCTGGTTTTTCTGGTGGAACAGGTCCTCCAACCGGGATATTGGACCAAAAGTCTGCTGAAAGCGGCGGCCTTTCTCGCCGCGATTCTCGCGTACGCCGCCCTCAGCAAACAGCGTGTTTCGGAAACGATCCGGCTCCGAAGTATGAGGAAAACCAAAGCGCTTCTGTTGTGCATGCTGGGCTTCTTTGCCGGGGTTGCCCTCCTCTTCCTTTGCTTCCGGAAGCAACTGGACCTGGGTGGAATCCGGGAGAGCCTGATGCGGAAGGAAGGCCTTACCCGACAAAACTGCCTGCCGGTCTTCGCCTATATCATCGTCTGCAACTCCTTCCTGGAGGAGGCCTTCTTCCGGGGCTTTGTGTATCGGCTGTTCCGGAACAAGAAGCAGGGAGCCCTGGTCAGCGCGCTGCTGTTCTCTGCCTATCATATCGGCATCTTCATCAGCTGGTTCAACCCCTTCCTGTTTATCCTCTGCCTGGCGGGCCTGGCCGCCGTCGGACTCTTCTTACAGTGGATCTCAGAAAAATACCAAAGCATCGCAGCAAGCTGGCTCATTCACGGCTGCGCCAATATCGCAATCAACACCATCGGCGCCCTTCTGATCTTTGAAGCGCTGTAAACAAAAAAAGGATCACTCCGCAGTGGAGCGATCCTTTTTTTGTTTTGCAAATTACAAATTTGCAAAACCCCAATAATTCTTACTTCTCAATTCTCAATTGTCCTACCGGTCTTCGCGGAAGTACGCCAGTCCCAGGCCCTCCGGCGGCTGCTTTTCCTTGTTGTTGCGGAGGCTGGAGATGATCAGCACCACGACGGTGACGATATAGGGCAGGATCTTGTAAAGCTCCGTGGGGACGAAGCTGAGCTGGAGCCGCATGTAGAGGATCATCAGGGCGCCGAAGAGCACCGAGCCCCAGAGGGCGGACAGAGGCCGCCAGAGGCAGAAGATGACCAGGGCCACCGCCAGCCAGCCCACGCCGGACAGACCCTCGTTGTTCCAGGTGCAGCCCGCGGTGGTGACGATGTAGACCACGCCGCCGATGGCGGAGATGCCGCCGCCGATGATGGTGGCCAGATACTTGTAGCGGGTGACGCTGATGCCGGCGGAGTCCGCGGTGGCGGGGTTCTCGCCCACGGCCCGGAGATACAGGCCCCGCCGGGACTTTTTCAGGAAGAGGTGCATGGCCACGGCCACCAGGATGCCCAGGTAGAAGAATACGCTGTTGCCGAAGAGCAGCTTGCCCACATAGGGAATGTCCTGGAGGAAGCGGGGGAAGGGGGAGCCGGGCAGGGCGTCCTTCAGCTTCAGGCTCAGGCTCACGTAGCCGCCCACCCGAATGCGCATCATTTCGCCGGCAAACTGGCCCACGCCGGTGCCGAAGATGGCCAGGGCCAGGCCCGTGACGTTCTGGTTGGTCCGCAGGGTGATGGTGAGGAAGCTGAAGATCAGGGAGGCCGCGGCCCCCGCCAGGAAGGCGGCCAGCAGGGCGATCAGCACCGCCAGGGGATAGCTGGAAATGCCGGTCAGCTGCTCAAAGTAGAACACGCCGCCCAGGCCGATGGCGCCGCCCATGAACATGATGCCCTCCACGCCCAGGTTCAGGTTGCCGGATTTCTCCGTCAGGATCTCGCCCAGAGTGCCGAAGAGCAGGGGCGTGCCGTAGGCGATGGCCGCGATCAGCAGCAGGATGATGGTGTCCACAGCGTTCATTGCGCGGCCCCTCCTTTCCCGGTCTTTTTCCGGAAGATGATCCGGTAGTTGATGAAGAACTCCGAGCCCAGCATGCAGAAGAGCAGCAGGCCGGTGATGATGTCGGAGATGGCCACCGGGACGTTCATCACGGTCTGGAGGGTATCCGCGCCCTTGGTGAGGATGCCCAGCATCATGGAGATGAAGATCATGGCGAAGGCGTTGAGCTGGCTGAGCCAGGCCACCGTGATGGAGGTGAAGCCCACGCCGCCCGCGATCTCCTTGGCCAGGGTGTGGTTGGCGCCGGAGCAGATGATGAAGCCCACGAGACCGGAAATGGCGCCGGAGAGGAACATGGTCCGCATCATGATCCGGCCCACGTTCATGCCCGCGTATTGGGCCGTGCGGACGGAGTCGCCGATGACGGCGATCTCGTAGCCCTGCTTGGTGTGGCGCATATAGATGTGGATGAAGAGCACCAGGGCCAGGACGATGATCCAGCCGCAGTGGACGCCCAGCACCTTGGGCAGCTGCGCCGCGGGGTCAAACTGGGCGATGCGGCCCTGCCGGGCCTCCCAGGGCCCCGCCTGCAGCCAGGCCACCACGCCGATGATGATGTAGTTCATCATCAGGGTGAAGAGGGTCTCGTTGGTGTTCCACCGGGCCTTGAAGAAGCCGGGGATCAGGCCCCAGAGGCCGCCCAGCAGCATGCCCGCCAGGGCCATGAGCAGCAGCAGGGGCAGGGAGGAAAGCTTGCCGGTGAAGCTCCGGGCGATGAAGGTGGCCGCCAGGGCGCCCGCGGTGATCTGGCCCTCGGCGCCGATGTTCCAGAAGCGCATCTTGAAGCAGGGGGCGATGGCCAGGGCGCAGCCCAGCAGGGGCACGGCCTTCTTGACCGTCTGCTGGAGGTAGACCTTGCTGCCCAGAGCGCCGCTCACCATGGTGCCGTAGGCCTTGAAGGGGCTGTTGCCCGTCAGCAGGATGGCAACGCAGCCCAGCAGCAGGGCCGCCAGGATGGAGCCCAGGCGGATGCCCCAGGCGGCGGCGGGCCGGACGGCGTCCTTGCTCCGTTTTTCCAGGCGGATCAGCGGAGATTTGATCTTTTCATCCATCAGACTTCCTCCTTTCCGCCCACGCTGGTCATCAGCAGGCCGATCTCTTCCTTGGTGGCGGTCCGGGCGTCCACGATGCCGCTGACCCGGCCGCCGCAGAGCACCAGGATCCGGTCGCAGAGCTCCAGCAGCACGTCCAGGTCCTCGCCCACGAAGATCACGGCGGTGCCCTTCATTTTTTGCTCGGTCATCAGGTTGTAGATGGTGTAGGAGGTGTTGATGTCCAGGCCCCGCACCGCGTAGGCCGTCATCAGCACGTTGGGGCTGGTGGCGATCTCACGGCCCACCAGCACCTTCTGGACGTTGCCGCCGGAGAGCTTCCGCACCGGGAACTCCAGGCCGGGGGTGACCACCTCCAGATCCGTGAAGACCTTCTTCGCCAGGTCCTGGGGCTCCTTCCGGCGGACGAAGGGCAGCTTGCCCTTCCGCCAGCTGCGGAGCATCATGTTGCCGGTCATGCCCATGGAGCCCACCAGACCCATGCCCAGCCGGTCCTCGGGGATGAAGGCCAGGGAGACGCCGTGCCTGCGGATCTGCATGGGAGTCTGGCCCACCAGCTCCTTCTGCCCGCCCTCGGGGGGGAAGTAGGTGATGGAGCCCTCCGCCACGGGGTAGAGACCCGCGATGGATTCCAGCAGCTCCTTCTGGCCGGAGCCCGCGATGCCGGCCACGCCCAGGATCTCGCCGCCCATGGCGGTGAAGCTGACGCCGTCCAGCTTTTTGACGTGTTCGTGGTCGTAGCAGCTCAGGCCCTTGACCGTCAGCCGCTCGGCCTGATGCTCGTTCAGGGGCCGGTCGATGTTCAGGGTGACGCTGCGGCCCACCATCATGTCGGTGAGGGCCTGGGGGTTGGTCTCGGCGGTGTTGACGGTGCCGATGTATTTGCCCTTCCGCAGCACGGCCACCTTGTCGGAGATGGCCATGACCTCGCCCAGCTTGTGGGTGATGATGACGATGGCCTTGTTGTCGTCCCGCATGTTCCGCAGCACGGCGAAGAGCCGTTCCGTCTCCTGGGGGGTCAGCACGGCGGTGGGCTCGTCCAGGATCAGGATGTCCGCGCCCCGGTAGAGGACCTTGACGATCTCCACGGTCTGCTTTTCGGAGACGGACATGTCGTAGACCTTCTTCTCCGGGTCGATCTCAAAGCCGTAGCGCCCGCAGATCTCCCGGACCCGGGCGTTGGCCTTTTTGAGGTCCAGCTTTTTCTCGTCCTCCAGGCCCAGGACGATGTTCTCCGCGGCGGTGAACACGTCCACCAGCTTGTAGTGCTGATGGATCATGCCGATGCCGTGGGCAAAGGAGTCCTTGGGGGAGCGGATGGAGATGGGGCGGCCGTCGGCGCAGATCTCGCCGGCGTCGGGCAGATAGATGCCGGCCAGCATGTTCATCAGGGTGGTCTTGCCGCTGCCGTTCTCCCCCAGCAGGGCCAGGATCTCCCCCCGCGTCAGCCCGAGGTCGATGTGATCATTGGCGACCACCGGCCCGAAGCGTTTGGTGATGCCTCTCAGTTCGATGGCGTAACAGTTTTTGTCCAAGGCTGTCATCCTTTCTTTCGGTTTTGGTCACACCGCAGGGGCCGAACTCGAAGAGTCACGAAGTATGCCCGCATCGGCCCTCACACCGATACGGGATAGGGCCGATGTGGGCATCGGCCCCTACGGTGTTCAACGGAAAACACACGGGCGCACGGCGCGATGCCGTGCGCCCGTTGGCTTAGGCGTTGATTGCGATCAGTTCAGCAGGGTGATGCCGTCGATGTCGAGGGCGAAGTAGGGAGCGGACTGGAAGTAGGACTCGTTGAAGCAGCCGTCGAAGACAGCCTCTTCCTTGTCGGGGACAAAGTCGCCGTCGGTGTCCAGCGCAAAGGCGTGCTCCAGCTTCTTGCCGCCCACGGTGAAGTTGTTGATGTCGAAGACCTTGATGGAGCCGTCCTTCAGACCGGCCTCGATGTCAGCCAGCTTCTCCTTGGTGCCGGGGGCCGCGATCTTCTCGTTGAGCTCGGTCAGAACCACAGCGCCGTCCTTCAGGCCCTTGCTCCAGTCCTGGGGGAAATCCTGGCCGTTGGCCACGGCCTCGATGGCCTCGCTGAAGTAGACGGACCAGTCGATGCGGGTGCCCACCAGGCAGGCCTCGGGAGCCACGGAGATCATGTCGTTGTTGTAGCTGGTGAAGAACGCGCCCTTGGACTGGGCCATGGTGGCGGGGGTGGAGTTGTCGGCGTGCTGGGAAATCAGCTTGCAGCCCGCGTCGCAGAGGGCGGAGGCGGCGTTGCTCTCAGCGGTGGCGTCGGACCAGTTGTTGACGAACTGGACCTTCATGGTGACGCTGGGGCAGATGCTCCGGGCGCCCAGGAAGTAGGCGGTGTAGCCGGACTTGACTTCCGCGAAGGGGAAGGCGCCCACGTAGCCGATGACGGCTTCCTCAGCCTTGATCTCGCCCTTCTCGATGAGCTCCTGCAGCTTCAGACCGGCCACGACGCCGGCCAGGTAGCGGCCCTCATAGATGTTGGCGAAGGCGTTGTGGGTGTTCTTCAGATCGTCGCCCCAGGAAGCCTGGTTGGTGCAGGCCACGAACTGGATGTCGGGGTAGTCGGGGGCGACCTTCAGCATGTAGTCCTCGAAACCGAAGGAGTTGTTGAAGATCAGCTTGCAGCCGGCCTCGGCCAGCTCGCGGTTGGCGTCCTCGCAGGCGTCGCCCTCGGGGATGTTCCACTTGACGACCCACTCCACGTTGATGCCCTTGGCCTCCAGAGCCTTGGAGGCGGCGTCCTTGCCGCGGATGAAGTTGTAGGTGTAGCCCTGGTCGTTCTCGTCGCCGATGCAGATCAGGCCGACCTTGATGGACTTGGCGTCGCTGCCGTTGGGAGCGACGGTTCCGTCAGGGGTTCCGGTTTTGCCGTTGTCGCAGCCCGCGAACAGAGCGGCCACCAGCGCCAGACACAGGACCAATGCCAGAAGCTTTTTCATGTTTGGTACCTCCATTTTTGTTTTCATTTTCATTCATTTCATTGGGGACGCTTTCGCCCCGCTGGGACATTATAGCACAATACTGGTTTTTTTGCAAGTGATTACACGGATTTAATTCTCATAGACCACGTTGCTCAGAGGCAGGGTCCAGTGCTCGTTGTTGTAGATGTCGGTGAAGAGGTAGGTGGCCACCAGCTGGTCCTTGAGGGCGCTCATGTCGGTATAGCCCACGATCAGGTTGCCGTCGGGCACGAAGTCGGCCCGGTCGTAGCCCTCCTCATCATAGCGCTTGTCGGCGTTGAAGAGCTGATAGCTTATGGGATCGCCGATCTTGTAGCAGTCCTCGAACTCGCCGTCCTTGGTGTAGTAGTCGGCCACGAACTGGATCTCGTCGCCGTCCTGGAGCTCGGCCACCTTGGCCTCGGCGCTGACGGCGTCCTGCTCCAGCTCCAGCTTCTCGTAGTCGTAGCGGACGCCGGCCACGTAGGCGTCGAGGGGCGTGCCGGTCTTGATGTTGTCCACGAAGACCACCACCAGGTTGGCCATCTCGCCGTTCAGCAGCACGGGCACGGTGCCGGTGGTCGTCAGCTCGTCGCCGTCCAGCACGGCGTCCTGATAGTTGAACATCACGGGCTGCACGTTCTCGGCCTCGTCCTTCTCGGGGTTGTAGCTGCCCATGGCGACCCAGGTGCAGTCATACTCGCCCAGCAGGGCGCCGTCCTTGGTGAACTTGTACATGTTGTCCAGGCCCAGGTTGATGAAGCCGTCGCCGTCGTTGTAGAAGACGTTGAGCTGCAGGCTGTGGACCTGCTCCCACTGGGCGGGATCCAGCTTCAGGACCTTGTGGCCCTCGTAGTTGGTCCAGGCGCTGAGATTGGTCGCGTCGAACTGGTTGTCGGCCACGGTCTGGGCCGCGGTGGCGGCGTCCAGATCCAGGGAGCGGCCGCCGCCCAGCAGGGAGCCGAAGATGGAGCCGAAGTCCGCCGCGCTGCCGGAGGCGCTGGAGCTGCCGCCCAGCAGGCTGCCGATGTCCAGCCCGCCGAAGCTGCTGTAGCCGGAGCTGGAGCCCATCTGGCCGCCCTGCTCCAGGGTGGCGAACTGCTGGATGCAGCGGGAGTACTCGCTGTCCAGGCCGATGGCGTTGTAGGTGTTGACGGCGGATTTCACATAGTTCTTGTTCTTGTAGGGGAAGAAGATGGAGATGCCGTAGGCGTTGGTGATGGAGGAGGAGGTCTTGTTGTACTTCACCGCGCCCAGCAGGGTCTTGGCCAGCGCCTCGCTCTCGGGGGTGGCCAGGTTGTAGCAGAGATGGACCAGGTCGATCTGGTCGATGCGGCTGGAGGCCGCGAACTCCCGGGTCCCGCTGCGGGCGTCGGAGACGGTCTTGTACTCGTTGCCGGAGAGCAGCTTGGAGGTGCCGGTGGAGAAGCTCTTGAGGGAGGCGGGGACGGTGGCGCTGAGCTCCGCCAGATCCACCACGGAGAGGGTGGTGGCCTGCCCGGCGCAGCGGCGGTTGCACTCGGAGACAAAGTCGTCCACGATGTTCTTGCCGATCTCGATGGTGGGCATGGAGGTGTTCTGGGCCAGCTTGGTGAGCCAGTTGGTGTAGTACCAGCCGATGCCGGGCTCCGTCTCCTCGGAGGCGATCATGTAGTCGGCGTAGTCGTTCATCACCAGGCCGGTCTCCAGCGTCGCCATCAGGCAGGCGTCAAAGCCAATGAAGTCGAACTTCGCCCCGGCATTCTTCAGGGCGGAGTCGATGCCGCTCAGACCCATGGAGCCCAGGGAGGCGTTCTTCTCGTCGTAGCCGTAGCCGGAGACGGAGCCGCCGCCGTGGTCCCAGAAGATCAGAGCCTGGCGGTTGGCCGGGTAGTTCTTGGTGCAGAACTGGATGAAGCTGGTCAGGGTGGCGGGCTTCACCATGGAGTCCTTGCCGGCGTCGCTGACCAGGCAGGTCAGAGCGCCGTTTTCCAGCTTGTAGATCTGGTTGACGGTGTTGGAGATGCCCTTGATCTTCCACTGCTTGCAGCCGCCGGTGAAGATGATGATGTTGATGTTGTTGTTCAGCGTGGCCTTGGCCATCTCCTGCAGGTCGTTGGAGGCCATGCCGGACTTGGATTCCAGGTCGGTGCCGCACATGTAGATCATAAAGGTCCAGGTGTCGCGGCCGTTGCCGAGGATGTTGGTGTACTTGGCGCGGGCGCCCTTGGCCACGGTGCTGTCCAGCTTGCCGGTGTTGGCTGTGCGGGCCCAGCCGGTGGAGGCGGAGCCGCCGCCGGAGTAGCCGCCCAGCATGGAGCTGAGGTCCAGACCGGAGGAGCCGGAGGAGCTGCCGCCGCCCCCCAGCAGACCGCCCAGACCGCTGAAGAGGTCCAGGCCGGAGGAGGACGAGGAGGAGCTGCTGCCGGAATTCCCGGAGCCGCCGGAATAGGAGCCGCCGCCGGAGAGCCCGTCCAGGATGCTCAGTCCGCCGCTGCCGATGCTGGAGCCGCCGCCCCCGAAGAGACCGCTCAGCAGTCCGCCGCCGGAGCCGCCGCAGGATTTCAGCAGGAAGAAGGCCAGGATAATGACGATGATGAGACCGCCGCCGCCCAGGCCGCGGGTCATTGCGCGGTTATGACCGCCGGAGCCGCCGGAGTAGGAGCCGCCGCTCTGGGGCCGCTTGGAGTAGCTGACGTCCTTGCCCGCCGGCTTGCCGGCGCCAAGGCCGCTGCCAGTCTTGCCGAAGCTGTCGGTTTTACCGATTATTTTTTTGCCCCGACCGCTGTTCGGTTTGTTGTCCATAGGATCAACCTCCCTTGCGTATAGATATTTATATTTTAGCAGATATTTACACGAAATGCAATAGGAAATAGGGAATAGACCCGCCCGCAGCGGCGCACAGTGTGCGCCATGTCGTCCCCGCACGGAGCAATTGAGAAGTGAGAATTGAGAATTGAGAATTGCGGTATCGTTCAAATTGCCATTTGAACGATGAAAAAGAAACAGATGGCATTTCTCGGTTTGTTTAATGCCTTTCAAATGGCAAATCCGGTTATTAGTTTTTCACAGCAAACGCGTCGAAGGGGTGAAAAGGGAGTGAAAACTGAAAGGAACGGATCACCAAGAGATCCTAAATACCTCATAGAAGCAAGGATCGAAAACCATCGCAGGGCTGCGAAAGCGGACGAAAAAACGCAGGCCGGGATCACGGGACGAGCAATCCTGTTAGCGTTGGTGGTATCTCGGGGATATCCAAAAGGGGGACGACCCCTTTTGGCCGTTTGAATGAGGAGAGGGGCCCGGGGAGAGGGGAGAGATTCGGAATCTTCCCTCTCCCCGGTGCGTCTTTGCTGACTTTCTGCGCAATCAGAAAGTCAGGCCGCCGGCAGGCATGCC
>JAFYAB010000113.1 GCA_017540945.1 Oscillospiraceae bacterium
CAGGTTGGAGCTGGCGCCGGAGGGGGGATTGTAGACGCCGTTCACGGGCTTGACGGTGATGGCGCCGCCGCCCTTGATGGAGCAGCTCGAGCCGGTGAAGACGACGGGGGACAGCAGGCTGTAGGGGTTCATGACGTTGTGATACTGGGCGGGATCGTAGTTGTCCTGCTCCCGGAAGCCGTAGATGCCGCCGTACTGATCCTGGGCGGCGTTGGCGGTCATGGCGACGCGGAAATCTCTGACCAGGTCGGCGCAGTTCTTGCCGGTGGCGCTGGTGATGGCCGAGGTTTCGCTGGAGGAGTATTTGTTGGAAATCTGCTTGTAGATCGTGTTGCCGTACTGGGTGAACAGATACTGAGCGAAAAGGGAAACCTGGGCATAGAGGGCAAGGATATCGTCAATATTGTTGTCCCAGGTATACATGGAATAGCCTTTGTGAAGGTTGTAGGAGGAAGTATAGGCATGCTCTGCGGGAGGATTCAGCCAGTCGTTGTTCTTGCTGAAGCTGTAGTTCTCCCAGGACTGGATGCGGCTGACCACGGAGCTGCCGGGATAGCAGATCTCCTCGGCTGCTGCGGAGAAGCACTCGTTGAGCCAGGTAGCCATACCGCTGGTGTTGGAGTAGTTGATGCAGTGCTGATACTCATGGCAGGCGGTGCTGTAGGCGTTGTCCATGCCGGTATAATCGACGCCGTTGTACTCAAAGTACACGCCGGGATAGGTGTCGATGTTGATGATGGGCATCCTGTCATAGCTGTAGCAAGCGCTGGAGAAGTAGCCTGCAACGTAACCCGGCGAGGTCTCGATATCAAAGCCGTCGTCGATGTTGTAGAACAGCAGGCTGACTCTGCCGTCGCCGTTGCTGCCGTTGCTGTGATTGCCGAAGGAGGAAACCATCAGATCATACATCCGGTCGAATTCGTCGGCAGCCTGCTGGGCGTAATCGGGATTGATGGAATCCAGCGTGTAATAGTTGGTAACGTTCTGGGACGGGGTCCAGATGTAGCAGTGAGTGCCCTTGGCCAGGACCTTGAAGGTCAGGCTGGAGCCGCTGCCGGGGTTATAATTGGTGATGGTGAAGCTCTTCGTGTCACCCACGTTGTAGGAGGTGGCGCGTGTGGGCTCGCCTTCCGGAAGAATGCCGTAGTTGGGATCCTCTTTTTGGTTGCGCTCGTCGATCATGCCGTCGACGTCGATCCGATACAGGCCGTCTCTGCCTTCCTTGGAAGCGGTGGGCTTGACCTGGGAATTTACGCTGGTCTCGATCAGACCGGTCATGGTGCCTGTGGCGTAGGAAGTGGAAGACGAGGTGGCGGGGTTGTAGATGACCACGTAGTCGCCCTCGTAGCCGCCGGCAGCGTCTTCGTCAATGATGATGCTGCTGTGGACGCCCCGCTGATTGCTATGGGGCCGACTGTTTGGCTCTTCGCTGACGCCGGAGATTTCCTTTGCGCCGGCAACCGGGACAAAGAAAGACCCCAGCAAAGCCAGCACGAGAATCAGCGAAAGCGAACGACGAAAAAGTTTTCGATTCAACATAGCTGCTTGCTCCTTATCAAGATTGACCTTTCGGCCAACTCTATTTAAGCACTTTTTTATAAAAAAATCAATGGAAAGCGCAAAAAAATAATAAGAATAAACAAAGCATAAGCGGGAAGCCCGGAGGCTTCCCGCTTATGCCGGAAAAACTGAGCGCTGCTCTGCCCGAAGGACCTTTACAGACGCTCGAAGTCGGCGGCGCCGTGCTTGCACAGCGGGCAGATGAAGTCGTCGGGCAGCTCCTCGCCCTCGTAGACGTAGCCGCAGACCTTGCAGACCCAACCCTTCTTCACGTCGGTCTCGGGCTTGGGCTTCACGTTGGCCTGGTAGTAGTTGTAGGTCATGGTCTCCTTGTCGGAGAGGACCCGGGCCTCGGTGACGGTGCAGATGAACATGCCGTGGGTGTCCAGATCCACGTACTGCTCCACCTTCAGGCTCATGAAGGCGTTGATGTACTTGGGCAGGAAGATCAGGCCGTTGTCGGAGAACAGGGGATTGCCCGTCTCAAACTTGTTCACGTTCCGGCCGGACTGGAAGCCGAAGTGCTGGAAGACCTTGAAGGGGGCCTCCACGGACAGGCAGTTGACGTTCATCATGCCGGTCTTCTTGACAATCTCGTGGGTGTAGTTGGCCTTGTTGATGCAGACCGCGATCCGGTTCGGGGTGTTGGTGACCTGGGTGACGGTGTTGACGATGCAGCCGTTGTGCTTCTCGCCGTCCTTGGAGGTGACCACATACAGGCCATAGCCGATCTTGAACAGGGCGGTGAGGTCGGACTTGTTGGCGGTCTCGTCGTGCTGGGCCAGGTAGTCCTTGCAGAGCTCGGCGGCCAGCTTCTCGATCTCGGCCTCGCTCTCGGGGCTGAGGCCGCCCTTGATGTGGACGGTGGTGTCGGTGAAGGTGAGGTTTTTGCAGTTCTCCAGGTGCTTGCGCATGACCTTGGCGGCCATGGGAGCCCAGGAGCCGTTCTCCATCAGAGCCACGGTCTTGTTCTGCCAGTTGCGCTCGGTCAGATGGCCCAGGAACTCCCGCATATAGGGGAAGATCTCGGCGTTGTAGGTGGTGGTGGCCAGGACGATGCGGCCGTAACGGAAGGCGTCCTCCACCGCCTCGTACATATCCTCCCGGGCCAGGTCCGCCACGGAGACCTTGGGGCAGCCATTTTCCTTGAGCTTCCTGACCAGCAGCTCCACAGCCTTCTTCGTGTGGCCGTAGACGGAGGTGTAGGCCACGAAGATGCCCTCAGACTCGGTGCCGTAGGAGGACCAGATGTTGTAGAGGTTCAGATAGTGGCCGAGGTCCTTGTCCAGCACGGGGCCGTGCAGAGGGGCGATTACGGCGATGTCCAGCTTGGCGGCCTTTTTCAGCACGGCCTGGACCTGGGCGCCGTACTTGCCCACAATGCCGAAGTAGTAGCGGCGGGCCTCGCAGTCCCAGCCCTCGGGATCCTCCACGTCGTTGGCGCCGAACTTGCCGAAGCCGTCGGCGGAGAAGAGGACCTTATCCTTGGCGTCGTAGGTCATGATGACCTCAGGCCAGTGGACCATGGGGGCCTGGACGAAGTGGAGCACGTGCTCGCCCAGCTCCAGGGTATCGCCCTCCTTGACCACGATGCGGCGATCCTCATACTCGGTGCCGAAGAAGTTCTTCATCATGGGGAAGGCCTTGGCGGAGCTGACCAGGATGGCCTTGGGGTAGCTCTCCATGAACAGGGCGATGTTGGCGCTGTGGTCGGGCTCCATGTGCTGGACCACCAGGTAGTCGGGCTGGCTGCCCTTGAGCTCGGCGGCCAGGTTGGTGAGCCACTGGCGGCCGAAGTTCTGATCCACAGTGTCCATGACGGCGACCTTTCTGTCGAGGATCACGTAGGAGTTGTAGGCCATGCCCAGGGGCACGTCGAAATGTCCCTCGAACAGGTCCACCTGATGGTCGTTGACGCCGATGTAGCGGATGTCCTTGGTTACGTTCATAATAGGTCTCCTTTATCAATAATTTATTTTTTGCTGAATTACAAGCTGTCTGCTGATCGAGGGATCAGGGATCAGGGACCAGTCACCAGTCACCAGGGGATCAACCGCCAGAGCCTGGTGACTGATGACTGGTGACTCGGGCTCAGAATCCGAGATTGTCGTTTACCAGAATGACGTGAATGCGATCCTTGTGGCGGGAGTAGCGGGTGATCAGAAATTGGCAGCAGATGGTATCCGGGCTCTTGCAGTCCATGCAGGAGCCGGTCTTGGCGCAGGGGGTGTTCAGGCCGAAGCGCTGGGCGTTGATGGGAGCGGCTACGTTCCGGGCCCGCTTCATGGCGTGGTCCACGTCCTTGCAGACCTTGTTCATGCCCGCAATGATGACGACCTTCTTCGGCCCCTGGGCGATGGCGGAGACCCGGTTGGCGTTGCCGTCGATGTTCACCAGGACCCCGTCCTCGGTCATGGCGTTGGCGGAGCTCAGGAAGACGTCCGCGTCATAGGCTGCCAGCATGGCGCTGCGCTTGTCCGCGACGGCGTCCCGGTCGATGAAGCGGTAGTCCGGGCCTTTGACGGCCTCCACCAGGCCGATCTCATGGGCGCTCATGGCTCCGCCCATGGCGACGGAGCTGCCCTTTGGGATCAGGGAGAGGGCCAGCGTCAGGGCTTCCTCCCTCGAGGCGGCGTAGTATCCCTTCATATTCCGGGACTCCAGCCCCTTGATGACCTTCTGCGCCAGCAGCTCGTTGCGTTTGACGATGTTTTGATTCATGCATATCCCTCCTGTTTCAATTCATGATTCACGGGGTCATTCTTGCGTACCTTCCCGGTCCGGAACGGCCGCCGCATGCTCCGGGGCCGGACGGCGGCGGGACAGCATCGCTTTCACCTGCGTCAGGAAAATGAGGATGATTGCGGGGAATACGATGGAAAGCGCCAGGGCGGCGGCGTTCAGCAGCGGAACAAGCCCGAAATCGCCGGACGCCGGGGAGAGCCTCACAACGACTGACAGGAGACTGTAGAGGAACTCCGCAGCGAGGACCGGGAGCAGAATCCGCCTGCCCAGCTCCGCCGTTTTCAGATCCCGCAGCCGTTTGGCCAGCCGGATATAGCCCAGAAGGATGAAGAAGGTGGAGATCAGGGCGGGAATCCGGTACACGATATCCAGAACGCTGTGCAGAACCGGAAGCTTCCGAAGGAACAGATTGACGAGCGCGAGAGACAGGCTGAGAATGATTGCCGCCCGGGCATATCGGAACAGCGCCTCGTCCTTTGCGGCAAGGCATACGCCGACCAGCTCCAGCACCAGCGCCGCGATGCTGACCAAAAGCCCTGCGAAGGCCAGCAGGACAAGGCCGATCGGCATGGAGGCGCCGCTGTACTGCGGCAGGAAATACTTGTCTGTGACCGAATACACGGCAAGGGCAAGCGTCAGGATCAGCGAGGCGCGGAGCAGTCGGACGCCGCGCTGCGCGTTGGGAAATCTCATAGCGCTTCTTTCTCCTCTCTGAGATCTGTGATCGAGGAGCGCATCCTTACGCCTCCTCCGCGTGCGCGCCGTGATGCAGCATCCGCTCGGCCTGGCTCGTGCAGCCCAGGAAGATGCTGACCTCCACCAGCTCCATGGTCAGGATCATGGTGTGGAAGATCGCGTGCAGAGTCTCATAGCGCTCACCGTGGAGGAAAAGCGCCGAGATGAATTCCAGCCCCATGGCGCCCAGGGAGAGCAGGACCACGGCGCGAATCAGAAAGGGCTTACGGGCCAGCAGTACGGCGTTGTCCAGTTTTTCCGCCAGGCGCATAATGGCATGGATGACGGTGACGGAGCAGTAGATCGTGGGGACGATGGTCAACAGCTCCAGCACGGTGCGCGGCAGCTCGCCCTCCTCGAGAAAGAGCACGGCGAAGCTCAGGATCAGCGTCATGACCATCCCGTTGCTGGCGCGAATAAACAGCCGCTCGTCCTTTGCCGCCCGGAAAATGCCGGCCAGCTCCAGAGCCAGGGCCGCGAGGCTGAGGATCAGCACGACCCAGGAAAAGGGCCCGAGCGCCTTTTCGGGATCCGCCAGGAGCTGCTCCAGCACCAGCATCCCCAGGGAGCAGACCGTCAGCAGCAGCGTGACGAGCTCGGCCCAGTGAATGATTTTAATCCCCTTCAGCGCGTTTGAATATTTCATAGCGACCACTCCGTTTGATTCTGATTTTCCGATGACAATTTGAAAACCATCACAATTATTTGTTTTTCATTCCGCCGCTTCCTCCGGCAGCAGCAGCTCCACGGCCCCGCTGCGGATGTCGTAGATCGCGCCGGCGAAGGCCAGCTCGCCCCGGTCCGCCAGGTCCCGCAGGATCTCGCTCTCGCCCAGGGCTTCCAGACTGTGGACCAGGTTGTTTCGCTCCGCCTGCCGGGGATCGTGGGCGCGGTCCACGCCCGCACGGACCAGCGCGATGAGATCGCCCAGGGCGCCGGTCTCCCGGTGCTTTTGCAGGGCGGCCACCACCGCGCCGCAGCCCCGGTGGGCCATGACGAGGATCAGGGGAACATGCAGATGGGCCGCGGCGTATTCCAGACTGCCCAGGGCGGCGGGGGAGACCACGTTGCCCGCGTTGCGGATGACGAAGAGATCCCCGATCCCGGCGCTGAAAATGTGCTCCGGCGGGACCCGGGAGTCTGCGCAGCAAAGCACCGCCGCGAAGGGATGCTGGCCATGGTGGGCCGCGGTGAGCCGGACCAGGTCCGTGAGCTCCGAGGGATTGTGGGAGTGTTCCAGATATTGCCCGTTGCCCTTCATCAGACAGCGCAGGGCGGCCTCGGCCTCGGGCTTGATGGGAAGCTCCTCGCCCATTGCGAGCTCGCCGCCGCAGAGCAGGACCTCGCGATAACTGTGCTCCATGGGATCGCCTCCTTTGTAATCCTATTATACGGCCCCGGGGCGGCTCCGTCAATATGAAAAATTGGTTTCTTTCAACAAATAATTCTTGACAATGCGCGGGGGAATATGGTAACTTGTAATAAGGAACGCAAGGTTCATTTCAGAATCAATACAGTCGGATGAAGGACCCGGGAGAGTCCGCCGCGGGCGGCGCCGAAGGGGATCGCAAAAGCTCTCAGGCAAAAGGATCGGGTCCGGACGAAACACCGTAAAGTGCGTCTCATCGCACGCCGTAGGTGCAACCCGCCCGGCGGGGAATCTCTCAGGCTTAAGACGGTGGCACAGGCGCCCTGAGGGTCCTTGTGCCGCCGTTTTTGATTGCAGGCAACACCATTTCTTAATACACAGGAGGTAATTCCATGAGCGAACTCAAACGTACCCGGCTCTATAACGCCCACGTCGCCGCCGGCGCGACGATGGTGGATTTCGGCGGCTGGGAAATGCCCATCCAGTATCCCAGCGGGATCGTGGCGGAGCATCTCTACACCCGGAAATGCTGCGGCATTTTCGACGTCTCCCACATGGGCAGGCTGCTGATCGAGGGCCCCGACCGGGTCAAATTCCTGCAGCATGTGCTGTCCAGCAACGTGCAGTCCCTGGAGCTGAACAAGGCCCAGTATTGCATCATTCCCAACGAAAACGGCAGCGCCGTGGACGACGCCTACCTCTATCAGTTCTCGGAGGAGCGTTACCTGCTGGTGGTGAACGCCTCCAATACCGATAAAGACCTGGCCTGGTTCGAGCCCATTGTCAAGGACTACGACTGCACCATCCGCAACGTCACCGGCGAGACCATTTCCATCGCCGTCCAGGGCCCCGAGAGCGGAAAAATGCTGGCGAAGCTGGCGGGCGTCGAGGAGGTCACCAAGCCCGCCCGCAACAACCTCTCGATCCTGGATATGGAGGGCCACAAGGTCTGGGTGGCCCGCACCGGCTACACCGGGGAGCCCATCGGCTACGAGATCTTCATGAAGAACGAGGACGCGGACTGGGCCTGGAACCGCCTGATCGAGCTGGGCGCCAAGCCCGCCGGTCTCGGCGCCCGGGACACCCTCCGCATGGAGGCCATGCTGCCCCTCTACGGCGACGAGATGGGCATCGACGAGGAAGGGAAGGAAATGCCCATCTTCGCTCTGGCCCTGGCCCGCTTCGCCGTCTCCTTCGACGAGTCCAAGGGCGAGTTCATCGGCCGCAAGGCCCTGGCCAAGCAGGCCGCCGCCCAGACCGCCTTCCGGGAGAAGCGGGGCACCGCCCAGGATCTGATCGATCTGCCCAAGCGGGTCCGTCCCATCGCTTTGATGGACCGCGGCGTCATGCGCCACGGCATGGGGATCTACCGGAACGGCGAGAAGATCGGCTACGTCACCTCCGCCACCATGATCCCCTACTACAAGACCGAGGGCGAGGGCCCCGAGGCCCGGCTGCTGGACGAGACCGGCAAGCGCGCCATCGGCATCGCCTACATCGCCTCCGACGTTCCCACCGGCGGCGAGGTGGAGGTGGACGTCCGCGGCAAGCGCCTCAAGGCCCTCATCCCTCTGAAGCATGTCGCCAACAACCAGCCCCCCTATGTGATCCCCGTCCTTGCCAAGTAAGCCCGCTTCCTTTTGGAAGCCGTTCCATATGAACCAATCTGCAGAAATATTTATTTAGGAGGATTTTACCATGACCATCAATCCCGATCTGAAGTACACCAAGTCCCATGAGTGGGTCAAGGAAGAGGACGGCGTCGCCGTCGTCGGCATCACCGATTTTGCCCAAGACGCCCTGGGCGACGTGGTTTTCGTCAACCTGCCTGAGGCGGGCGACGAGGTCGTCGCCGGCGAGTCCTTCGGCGACGTGGAGTCCGTCAAGGCCGTTTCCGACCTGGTGAGCCCCGTGTCCGGCATTGTGCAGGCTGTCAACGAGGAGCTGATGGACGCCCCCGAGATGCTGAACTCCGATCCCTACGGCGCCTGGATCATCAAGGTCGAGCAGGTCAACGACTACGAAGAGCTGCTGGACGCCGACGATTACGAGGCCTTCTGCGTTGAGGAGGGCTAAATGGGCAGCTACGTTCCCGGAACCCTCTCGGAACGGCAGGAAATGTTGAAGGCCATCGGCATGGAGCGGGAAGAGCAGCTCTATGCCGATGTGCCCGCCCAGATGCTCCTGACCGAGCCCCTGGACATCCCCTCCGGCATGAGCGAGCTGGAGGTCCGTTCCAAGATGGAGGCCCTGGCCGCTGAGAACAAGGTCTACAAGACCGTGCTCCGCGGCGCCGGCGCCTACGACCACTACATCCCCAGCATCGTGAAGTATGTTCCCGCCAAGGAAGAATTCCTGACGGCCTACACCCCCTACCAGGCCGAGATGAGCCAGGGCATCCTGCAGTCCATCTTTGAGTACCAGACCATGATCTGCCAGCTCACCGGCATGGACGTGTCCAACGCCTCCGTCTACGACGGGGCCACCGCCGCCGCCGAGGCCGCCGCCATGTGCCGGGACCGCAAGCGCAGCGTCACCCTGGTTTCCGCCGCGGTCCATCCCGACACCATCAACACCATCCGCACCTACTGTTACGGCGCCAATGCCGAGCTGCGGATCGTCCCCTGCAAGGACGGCAGGACCGACCTGGACGCCCTGAAGGAAATGCTGACCCCCGACGTGGCCTCCATGATCCTGCAGCAGCCCAACTTCTACGGCCAGCTGGAGGACGCCAAGGCCGTCGGCGAGGCGGTCCACGCCGCCAAGGCCATGTTCGTTCTGTCCTGCGATCCCCTGAGCCTTGCCATCCTGCCCACGCCCAAGGAAGTCGGCGCGGACGTCATGGTGGGCGAGGGCCAGTGCCTGGGCCTGCCCATCGCCTGGGGCGGCCCCTATCTGGGCATCATGGCCACCACCGCCAAGCACATGCGCAAGCTCCCCGGCCGCATCGTGGGCGAGACCCGCGACGACGCGGGCAACAAGGCCTACGTCCTGTCCCTCCAGGCCCGGGAGCAGCACATCCGCCGGGAGAAGGCCAGCTCCAACATCTGCTCCAACGAGGCTCTCTGCGCCCTGACCGCCGGTCTTTATATGGCGACGATGGGCCCCGACGGCATGAAGGAAGCGGCCCGGCAGACCACCGCCAAGGCCCACTATCTCCAGGCTGAGCTCTGCAAGCTCCCCGGCGTGGAGCTGAAGTATGACGGTCCCTTCTATCAGGAGTTCGTCACCGTTCTGCCCAAGCGCTGCGAGGTTCTCAAGGCCCTGGACGCCGCCGGTATCCTGGGCGGCCTGCCCCTGGGCGAGGATCAGATCCTCTGGTGCGCCACCGAGAAGAACACCCGCGCCGAGCTCGACAGAGCCGTTTCCATCGTGAAGGAGGTGCTGGCGAAATGAAGCTGATTTTTGAGAAGAGCGTCCCCGGCCGCCACAGCAGCCTCCTGCCCCCCTGCGACGTCCCCGCCTTCGAGCTGCCCGAGTCCCGCCAGGAGCCTCTGGAGCTGCCCGAGCTCTGCGAGAACGACGTCTCCCGCCACTACACCCAGCTCTGCCAGCGGGTCCACGGTGTCAACTGCGGCTTCTACCCCCTGGGCTCCTGCACCATGAAGTACAACCCCCGCATTGACGAGGAAGCTGCGGCTCTGCCCGGCTTCACCGGCGTCCATCCCCTGGCCCCCGCTGAGGCCGTCAAGGGCTGCCGGGAGGTCTATGAGCTGGCAGCCAAGTACCTCTGCGAGATCTCCGGCATGGACGGCATGACCTTCCAGCCCGCCGCCGGCGCCCACGGCGAATTCACCGGCGTGCTGCTGATCAAGCAGTACCACGACGCCCGGGGCGACAAGGCCCGGACCAAGATCATCGTCCCCGACTCCGCCCACGGCACCAACCCCGCCACCGCCGCCATGTGCGGCTACGACGTGGTGAACGTGGCCTCGGCCCCCGACGGCTGCGTGGATCTGGAGGCTCTGAAGGCCGTCCTGGGTCCCGACACCGCGGGCCTGATGCTCACCAACCCCAACACCGTCGGCATCTTCGATCAGAACATCCTGGAGATCACCCGGCTGGTCCACGAGGCCGGCGGCCTGTGCTACTACGACGGCGCCAACCTGAACGCCGTCATGGGCCACGTCCGTCCCGGCGACATGGGCTTTGACTGCATCCACATGAACCTGCACAAGACCTTCGCCACCCCCCACGGCGGCGGCGGTCCCGGCGCGGGCGCCGTGGGCTGCAAGGAGTTCCTGAAGGGCTTCCTGCCCAAGTCCGCCCTGATGGAGGGCGAGGGCAGCATCCAGGTCCGGGGCTTCGCCGGCAACTTCCTGGTGGTGGTCCGGGCCCTGGCCTATCTGCTGACATTGGGCCGCGAGGGCGTCCCCGAGGCCTCCACCAACGCGGTCCTCAACGCCAACTACCTGATGGAGAAGATCAAGGGCAGCTTCACCCCCGCCTTTGACCGAGTCTGCATGCACGAGTTCGTGCTGGACCTCTCCGAGTTCAAGAAGGAGACCGGCGTCTCCGCCCTGGACGTGGCCAAGTCTCTGATCGACAACGGCATGCACCCGCCCACAATGTACTTCCCGCTGATCGTCCACGAGGCTCTGATGCTGGAGCCCACCGAGACCGAGAGCCGGGAGACCTTGGACGAGGCCGCCGAGATCTTCCGCAAGCTCTTTGAGCTGGCCCATACCGATCCCGAGTACATGCACCACGCCCCGCACCATGCCCAGATCGGCCGTCCCGACGAGGTGGCCGCCGCCCGGAACCCCATCGTTCGCTGGGTGAAGGCATGATCGAGCGGCTGCTGGTCTGCCGGAGCCGGAGCTTCGACCCCTACGAAAACCTCGCTCTGGAGGAAGCTTTGCTGAACCGGGTGGGGGAGGGGGAGCTGATCCTCTACCTCTGGCGGAACGAACGCACCGTGGTCATCGGAAGGAACCAGAATCCCTGGAAGGAATGCAGGACCGCCCTCCTCGCTGAGGAGGGCGGCCGCCTGGCCCGCCGCCTCTCCGGGGGCGGCGCTGTTTTTCACGACCTGGGGAACCTGAACTTCACCTTCCTGATGCGGGAGGCGGACTACGATCTGCCCCGCCAGCTCACGGTCATCGAGCGGGCCTGCCAAAGCCTGGGCATCCCGGTGGAGTGCTCCGGTCGCAACGACCTGCTGGCCGACGGCCGCAAGTTCTCCGGCAACGCCTTTTACAAGCACAACGGCAGGGCCTACCACCACGGCACCCTGATGCTGGACGTGGACCTGGAGATGGTCCAGCGCTATCTGAGTCCCTCCAAGGCCAAGCTGGCCGCCAAGGGGGTGGATTCCGTCCGCTCCCGGGTGGTGAATTTGCACGAGTTTGTACCGGAGCTGACCGTTGATCGCCTGTCCGACGCCCTGATCGCCGCCCTGGCTGAGGTATATGCCGTAGGGGCGGCCATTGGCCGCCCGCCCGAGGCAGAAACCTTCCGGGTCTGTCATTCTGAGCGCAGCGAAGAATCCGTTCCCCCGTCCTCCGTCCTTCCCCTGGATGTCAACGAGCTGGACCTCCGAAGCCTGACGGAAAAATATAGATCCGACGCCTGGCTCTACGGGCAAAAGCTGCCCTTCACCCTCTCCGTGGAGGAGCGCTTTCCCTGGGGCGGGGTGGAGCTGCAGCTGAACGTGAACGAGGGCGTCATCCAGGGCGCGAAGGTCTATACCGACGCCATGGACGAGACCCTGGCCCCCCGGCTGGAGGCCGCCTTGACCGGCGTTCCCCTCCGCCCGGAAGCTCTGCGGGATCGCCTCGCGGATCTGTGTCTGCCCGCAGAGCGGGAGAAGGATATGCTGTCGCTGCTCGCGACGGCCCTGTAAACGCAAATCGGGATTTTTGAGATATCGCGAGAACGCCCGTAGGGGCCGATGCCCACATCGGCCCTCCGCTGCGACACGGGGTAGGGCCGATGTGGGCATCGGCCCCTACGAGAAGCATTCGCCAAATCCCGATTTTACACAAGAATGGATTGCATTGACAACGGATTCATTGTATGATGAACAAAACGAAACAAGAGGAGAGAATCCTATGAGCACTTATGATCTGATCGTGATCGGCGCGGGTCCCGGCGGCTATGAGGCTGCGCTGCATGCGGCCAAGCTGGGCCTCAAGACCGCGCTCGTCGAGCGCCGGGACGTGGGCGGCACCTGCCTCAACCGGGGCTGCATCCCCACCAAGACCCTGCTGCACTCCGCCGAGATCTTCCACGAGGCCAAGGAGGCCGGGACCTTCGGCGTCAAGGCCGAGAACGTGGGCTTCGATCTGCCCGCGATCTTCGCCCGGAAGCAGGCCGTGGTGGAGAAGCTCCGCGGCGGCGTGGAGGCCCTGCTGAAATCCGCCAAGGTGACCCTCCTGCGGGGCACCGGCACCGTCCTGGGCACCGGCCGTGTCAAGGTGACTAACGCCGAGGGCAGCGAGGAGTACGAATGCGCCAATATCCTCTGCGCCACCGGCTCCGTCCCCGCCCGGCCCCCCATCCCCGGCCTGGAGCTGGCCATGAGCTCCGACGAGCTGCTGGACGGGGCCGAGACCCTCTACAAGAGCCTCATCATCATCGGCGGCGGCGTCATTGGCGTGGAGCTCGCCACCTTCTACGCGGACCTGGGCTGCCCCGTCACCATCGTGGAGGGTCTGGACCGCCTGCTGCCCAACATGGACAAGGAGCTGGGCCAGAATCTTGCCATGCTGCTGAAAAAGCGCGGCGTTGCCATCCAGACCGGCGCCATGGTCCAGGGCGTGGAGAAGTCCGAAAACGGCCTGACCGTCCGCTTCGAGCAGAAGGGCAAGGCCGGCGCCGTGGAGGCCGAGGCCGTGCTCTGCGCCATCGGCCGCGCCCCCTACAGCAAGGATCTGTTTGCGGAAGGACTTGAAGTGGCTTACGACCGCCGCCGGGTTCATGTGGACGAGCACTTCCGCACCTCCGTTCCCGGCGTCTACGCCATCGGCGACGTCTCCTCTCCCGTCCAGCTGGCCCATGTGGCCACCGCCCAGGGCATCGCCTGTGTGGACGAGATCGCAGGCCGGAGCCCCGGTCAGGATCTGAGCATGGTGCCCGGCTGCGTCTACACCCGTCCCGAGATCGCCACCGTGGGCGTCACCGAGGCCGAGGCCAAGGACCGGGGCATCCCCGTCAAGACCGCCAAGGGCCTCATGTCCGCCAACGGCCGGACCGTGATCCTGGAGGGTGAGCGGGGCTTCATGAAGCTGGTGGCCAACGCCGAGACCGGCAAGCTCATCGGCGCGGCCCTCATGTGCGAGCGGGCCACGGATATGATCTCCCAGCTCAGCGCCGCCATGGCCAACGGCCTGACGGTCAAAGAGATGCTGGGCTTCATCCGGCCGCACCCCACCTTCGAGGAAGCCCTGGGCGGAGCGCTGGAGGCCCTGGCGGAGAAGCTGTAAACGCCTTCCCCTTGCGGGGAAGCTGTAGCGCGGGCAATCTGCCCGCCCGACGAGGCAACAGGCAACAGGCAATAGGGGACGGGGGATGCGGATTCTTCGCTTTGCTCAGAATGACCCGCTCGTAGGGGGCGGTGATTGGACGCCCGCTCACCCCGCCCGGAAGTCCGGAATGCAAAATGCAGGATGCAAAATGCAAAATGATCGAAGGAGAATAAAGAAATGAAGCGCGCATTGATCGTTTTCATGCTGTCTCTTTCCATCCTTCTGGGCGCTTCCGTCAATTCCGGCGTCCGGCACGAGACCGCTCTGTCCCTCTCTGCCCAGGCGGAGGCCTACTACGTCGGCGAATACAGTGTCGAGGCGCTGTCCGCGCTTGCGGGCAGCGCCTCTGCGCGCTCTGACGAGGCCTGGAACAGCGCCCTGTGTACGGCCCTGCATACGCTGATGACGGAAAGCTGCAACGCTTTGCCCAGCTATAACGAGATCCTTTCCCTCTTCCGGAACAGCGACGCCAATGCCGGTTCCGAATCCCCTCTGCGCTTCTATTGCGACGATTTCGGCTCCTGCAATCAGGAACAGGTCTGGGCTGACGCCCACGGGACCTTCTATCACGATGGAGCGGGCCGGGACCTGCACCATCTTCGACCGGCGGATCCCCAGGCCAACTTTACCCGGGGCAGTCAGTGCTTCGGAACGGTACGGGAGCGCTTCGGGCATGTCGAAACCTGGCCCGGGACGGGGGAGCCGGTGTTCTGGATCGCGCCGGACTGGAAGGACGGGCGGGGCCTGGTGGAGGTCCGGGACGAGATCAAGGGCGATGTGGCCAGAATCCTGCTCTATGTCTATACAGTCTATGGGGAGCCGGACGGCGGCAATCTGAATCTCTGGACGGATCTGTCGGAGACGGGGAACGGCCTGGAGACCAGCGACGGCCTGCGGGTCATCGAGGACGCGGATACGCTGCTGGAATGGATGACGCTGGACCCGGTGGACAGCTGGGAGCTGGGCCGAAACGACGTGGTTCAATCCATCCAGGGCAACCGCAATGCTTTCATCGACTACCCGGAGCTGGCCTTTCTGCTCTTCGACCGGGAGATTCCGGACATGCCCAGTCCTTCCGGCTGGGCCCACAGCTGCTTCTGCACCCTGAGCGCCGCGGCGGATCCCCCGGAGGGCGGGAGGGTGACGGTCACGGGCCTGGAGGCGGAAGCCCTTCCGAATCCCGGCTGGACCGTGGAGCGCTGGACGCTGAGCCCGGAGGGAGCGGCGTCGGTCACCCAGAGCGGCAACCGCTTCAAGCTGTCCTTCCTGCGGGAAGACTGCTGCCTGACGGTCCGCTTCCGGCTGACGGACCCCTGCGTCAACGGCCACAGCTGGGACGCCGGTATCGTCGTAGTCCAACCTGGCTGCACAGAGGAGGGGACCAGGACCTATACCTGTACCGTCTGCGGCGCGGAACGGACGGAAGCTGTTCCGGCTCTGGGACACGATTGGCACAGCACAGCCGTTGCGCCCACCTGTGTTCAGGCGGGGCTTACGGTGGAGTCCTGCTGGCGCTGCGGCCTGGAGATCGTGACGCCCGTGACCCCGGCCCTGGGCCATGCCTGGGACGCGGGGACGGTTACCCGGCCCCCGACCAAAACCCAGCCGGGGGAGCGGCTGTACCGCTGTACACGCTGCGACGCCGTACGGACCGAGGAGATCCCCTTCCGCTTTGTGGACGTACAAAAGGAAAGTCTCTGGTATTTTACCCCCGTCTACTGGGCCTTGCACTATAATCCGCCCATCACCAGCGGGATCGACGATACCCATTTTGGGCCGCGTCTGCCCTGTACCCGCTGCCAGGTGGTGACCTTCCTGTGGCGGGCCGCGCACAGCCCCCAGCCGTCGCTGACGGAATCCCCCTTTTCGGATGTTGCTCCGGATGCCTGGTATTACAGCCCTGTGCTCTGGGCCCTGGAACGGCAGATCACCGCGGGCACCTCGGCCACGGAATTTTCACCGAACAAGCCCTGTACCCGGGCACAGATCGTCACCTTTCTCTGGGTGACGGCGGGCCGACCTGCGCCGGAATCAGGGGATATGCCCTTTGGGGACGTGGCGCCGGGCGTCTACTATTACAAGCCCGTGCTCTGGGCCGTGGAACAGGGGATCACTGCCGGAACCGCCCCCGACACCTTTTCTCCCAACAGGAGCTGCACCCGCGCCGAGGTCGTCACCATGCTTTTTCAGACAGCTGAATCAACAAAAAAGGCCGCCGCCTCGCACACGCGCAGGGCAGCGGCCTTTTTGGGATAGGAGCGGCTCAGGTATTCAGTTCCTTGGATTCAAAGGCCTGGGGATGCAGCTTTACCTGGGGACCGCAGATCAGCTGGTCCAGCCGGTCGCAGCCGCCGAAGGCCCAGGCGTGGATGGTCCGCATCCCGGCCCCGCAGACTACCCGCTGCAGCCGCTTGCAGTCCTTGAAGCAGAAGGGAGGAATGGAGCGCACGCCGTCGGGGAGCGCCAGCTCCTCCAGTCCGCAGCGGACGAAGGTGTAGCCCCAGAGCCGGGCGAGGCCCGCGGGCAGCTGCAGCCGCCGCAGGTTCTCACAGCCGTCAAAGACAAATTCTCCCAGATCGGTGATCGTATCCGGCAGCCGGACTGCCGTGAGCTCCGGATGTCCTTTGAATACGCCGTCGCCCACCACCGTGACCGGCACGCCGTCCACTGCCGCGGGGATTTCCGCCGCGGCCTCGTCGCCCTGATAGCCGGAGACGCAAAGGGTTCCGTCGTCGATTTCTTTGTATTGGAATTCCTGCATGAGATGCCTCCTGTGGGATTATGATGAGTCCATTATACACGGTCCGCGGGCGCTTGTAAATCAAAAAAAATAAAAACGGCCTGGCGGAGCGTCCTGCTCACGCGGTCGTTTTTCTTCGGTATTCCCAGAACCGATCTTCGTTTACCGCAGGGTTCTCATCATGGAATCGGTAGCGGCAACGTAAATGGTGTTGTTGGTGTTCTGGCCCCGCATGGAGGGCAGAGACAGGATGTGATCCTTCACAAAAGCAAAAATGTTCATGATGTTTCTCCTTTCGATGCTTGATGTGGTCTTCTTGATGTGGCCTTATCATAGCACTCGCGTGCATAAAAGTCAAGTATATACAGAATATAAAGGTTTATGAACATTCTACAAAATGTGTGCTTCAAATTGTGCAATATAACCAATAAGCGAAAATCCTGTTCCAACAGCCCCCATCTTGTTCAGCACTTGCGAAAGCTTGCAGAGTGGTGTATACTAACATAAATCCCATCATTGACGGAGGAGAGGAGGGAAGACATGGAGCTGCTGCGCTTTGACCGCTTTGAGGAGCTGGATTTCCCGAAGCTGATGGAGATCTACCGGGAGAGCAACCTGGAGAACGTTCCGTATTTCTTCCCGGGGGAGCGCGATCAGGAGAGAGGGCTGCGGGCCGTGGAGGCCGGGTTCCGGGACTATCTGGCAAACGACTTTTTCACCAAGCCCGGCAGGCGCTGTTATGTCCTGAGCGACGGAGGGCGTTGGGCCGCCGGCATTCGTCTGAGTCCCATTCCGAAGCGGAAAAACGCCTGGTATGCCGAAGCTTTGGAGACCACGCCGACTCTGCGGCGGCGGGGTTACGCCCGGAAGCTGCTGGAGCTGCTTTTCCGGGACCTGGCAAAGGACGGCCCCTTCGAGATCGCAGACAGCGTCGGCAAAGACAATACGCCCTCGCTGGCATTCCACGAGAGTATGGGCTTTCAGATCTGTCAGGAAAACGCGGTCAATCCGCTGGACGGGAGCGTAAACCCCGACGCACGAGGCCTGCGTTACCGCTTCGAGGGCAAAACGCGCCTGCTTCGCTGAAACCGGCGTCCTTCGCCATTCTGTGCGTTGGGAGCTGCCGTCCGAACAAAACAGCCTGGACTGCCTTGGGGACAGTCCAGGCTGTTTCGCTGTTTAGTTGCCGTCCAGCTCGACTTCTATGTAATCCCGGGGGCTCTTTGTGGCGTTGGGTCCGTTGTAGTGCTGCAGCAGCTCTGTGATGGCGTTCTCAAAGCGCCAGACGCAGCCGGCGTTGAGGAAGCTGCTGTGACTGCTGATGCCCTTGGGCAGCTCCAGCAGACAGCTGTCGAAGCCCTGCACGAAGCCCGTCCAGCCGGTCAGGTAACCGCTGCCGCCGGAGAGGTAGGTGTAGGTGCTGTTGGGGAACTGCTTGGCAAAGGCGTTGTAGAGCGTACCCTTGCCGCTGCTGGTGATGATCTGCCCGTACCAGCCGTGGGTGTCGACGCAGATGTTGTGGCCGCTGCCCTTGTGGTTCTGGATAAAGCTCGCCAGGGCCCGGGCCTCGGCGCACTGCAGAGGCGCGGTGCCGTTGAAGTTCCGGGCGTCGGTGCGGGCCTGGAACTTGTAGGGGAAGCAGCGGTTCATATCAATGCCCTTTCCGCTGCCGCTGATCAGCTGACCGTTGGCGTTGTAGTAGGTGGTGGTACAGCGGCCGGGGCCGTTGCAGGTGGTGCCCAGATAGAGGCCGTCGGGGTTCAGACAGCGGAAGATGTAGACGGTCCAGTGGTTCTGCCGCACCAGATCATAGTGGTTTTCCAGGTAGCTTTTGAGCTGATCGGCCAGATAGACCAGCTCCTCTCCGTCCCGGTTCCAGTTGTCCTCCCAGCCGTGGATGGCGAAGGTCAGGAGCATGACGTTGTTACCGTTGCCGATCTGCCAGACCGTCAGGGGATAGCGGCCGGAGCCGCTGGTGCCGTATTGGATCGATTTGATCACGCGATCCAACAGGGTGAAGCGCAAGCGCTCGGAGCGGCGTTCCAGCCGTTTTACCAGCGCCGCGAAGTCGCTGACACTCAGATTGCCGCTCAGCTCGGCCTTTCGATCCGTACCGACGCCGCCCATGACGCCGGCCTTGTAAAGGATCATCACGCAGCTGTAATAGGGGCTGTCCGCATTCAGATCAGGGATGCGCTCCACGGTGTTGACGGCTTCCAACTCCCGGCCCCGCAGGGCCCGCCAGAGATAGAGGGCCGCGTCGCCGCGGGTGACGGCCTTGGAGCCATCGGCGGGCAGGCTGCTCAGGATCCCGTATGCAAGGGCCTTTTCCAGATAGAGCTGGTCGCTGCCGCCGCTCAGGGGATACTCCACCCGGAAATAGCTTTCGTAGATTTCCACCGCGGCCCGGACCGCTTGCGCGATCGTGAGGTTTGTGCTGTCCGTCGCGGAGGCCGCGGCAGTCAGATGCTTGTCAAAAATTGAGAGATCCACATCCGCAAGCTGGAGCGCCGTCCAATCTGATACGGTGCAGACGCCGCTGGCGCCGGCGCAGGAATAGGAAACGCCGTTCAGGGTATCGGAGCCCGCGCGGCAAACGACAGCGCCGTTTCGAGCGGCGTAGAGCTGGCCGGCTTTGACGTAGAAGGCCTCCGGATATGCGCCAAGGGCATAGAGGGGCTTGCCGCCATGCAGCAGGATGAGCTCGCCGGTGGCCAGACGCAGCACTTCCGTCCGGGCAGTGCAGACGCCGCTGCTGCCGGCGCAGCTGTAGCTGACGCCGTGAAACACGCCGGACCCGGCGCTGTGGATCAGATCGCCGTCTTTCGCAAAGAAGAGGTTTGTACCGATGCAGTAGAAGCCGTCGGCCAGGTTGGCGGAAGCGACCGTGGTGTCCAGCCAGCGCTCCGGCGCCGTGGGGGCCTCGTAATGGGCGGTATGCTGATTGGTGGCCTCCAGCACGTCCAGATAGTACCACTTGCCGGGGATCACATCCGGGAAGAAGCGGACGGGGATCCCGTCCTCGATGGCCTCCTGGTCGGCATGGCGGTCCAGGAAGCGGTTGAGCATCACCACGGCCTGGGCCCGGGAGACCGGGTTTTTCGGCCGGAAGCTGCCGTCCGGATAGCCGCTGACCCAGCCCTGCTCATAGGCGATGGCGATGGCCTTCCAGGCCCAGTATTCGGTGGACACATCCGGAAAGCTCGGCTGGTCCTGGGGCTCCGGGATCCCGGAAAGCTTGCGCAGCACAGCCACCATCTGAGCCCGGCTCACCGAATCGTTTGGGCCGAAGCTGCCGTCGCTGTAGCCGGAGAAAATCCCTGCGGCCGCCAAAGCGTTGACAGCCTTGGCATACCATTTTCCGGGCTGAATGTCGGGGAACACAGACGGCCCGTCGGGGTAATCGCCAAGCTTATAGATCATGACCGCCAGTTCGGCGCGGCTGACGGTTTTGTTGGGGCGGAAGGAGCCGTCGGTATAGCCGCTGAGATAGGGCGTATGCACCTCGTCCTCCCGGGGCTCCGGATCGGGCTCGGTCGGCTCCGTGGGCTCCGTTATAACGGGCTCCGTAGGCTCCGTAACAACGGGCTCCGTAGGCTCCGTAACAACGGGCTCCGTGGGCTCCGTTATAATGGGCTCCGTGGGCTCCGTAACAACGGGCTCTGTAGGCTCCGTAACAACGGGCTCGGTCCCAACAGGCTCCGTAACGATCGGTTCCGTCGCGGCGGCGGAAAGGGGAAGCTGGAGCGTCAACAGCAGGAGCAGGAAGATACACAAAAGCTTTTTCATCTGGATTTCTCCTTCTTGCGGCAGCGTCAGACGACGGCGACGCCGTTGATCTCAATGCCCTCGTCCGCTGCGATGACCACGCAGCGAACGCCGCCGATCTCCTTCACCTGGACCAGATCCTGTCGGTCCGGATTCACCCGGATCACTACGTCGGGCGTTTTGTATTCCAGCTGGGCAGTGTTCAGCAGGTTTTGGGGCGGCAGCGCCGTATCGGCGCCAAAGGCCGCCTCATATTTGACCCGGAAGGCGGCTGTCCTGGGCTCGGATATGCCGCTGTGCTCCAATAGCCGGGAGAGCTCGCCGCAGCTGACCCGCAGGGGCTCCGGATCCCTGGCCTCCTTGTGGGCGGCGGCCAGCTCTCTCAGCTGGCTGTGGACGGTCTGAACCAGCCGGGGGCTGCATTCCTCGTCCAGGGCTTCGGTCAGAACCTCCCGGAAGGTGTCCTTCTGCACGCCTACGGCCATGGGAGGACGGGCGTGGAAGATCGCGTCGATGAACGCATCATAGCTGTGCTCCTTGGAGCGGTTGTAGAGCAGGGCACCGTAAAGGTTCGCTGCCCGGTCGTCAAAGGCGGGGAAGAGGAAGCCCAGCTCCGGGTTTCCGGCGGCCCAGTCGGCTCCATGGCTCCGGAAGCTTTTTTCCGCGGCCTCGTAGCAGAGGCTGGGCCGCGTCTCCTTCACCGGGCAGATGGAGCAGAGCAGATAGGAGAACTGGGTCTCGCCGCTGTCGGCGCGCAGGGTCTCGTCCCTGGCCCGGAAGGGCACGTCGTAGACGTCCGCCGCCAACAGGATCAAATAGTTGCTGTCCGCCAGACGCAGGCTGCCGGCGACCCGTTCGTAGAAGCTCCGGCGGGCCTCCGCGTCCTCCAGACGGCTCTTCAGCAGCTTCATCAGCAGGGCGTGGCGCTGTCCGTTCAGCACCTCGGCGGTGGGAAAGCTCAGATCGGACAAGGTCCGGCCTATGGAGCCGGAAACGCCCTTGCGCAGCAGATCCAGATACTTTTCCTGTTCCTGGAGGGGCAGCAGGGCCAGGGAGCCGTCAAACTCCGCCAGGATTTCGCCGAAGCAGCTGACATAGCAGCCGTAGATATGGGTAATGGCTGTGCGGTCGGCCCGCAGGCGGCGGCGCAGCTCCGATATTTCCTTGTCGATCATGGGAATTGCCTCCGTGAAATTTTCCGGCCAATATTATAGCACAGTTCGCCGCCGATTTCCAGGGTTATTTTTGATACGTTTGAAATCTTCAAAATGTTGTGCGGACGGATTGACAATCGAAAAATGGGGTTTTATAATAATTCCAAACACATAGAGAGGAGCAGCCCTATGAGCAATGAGAACCGCGTCAACCGGGCGGAGATCAACCGCCTGAATAAGGCCATCGCCCAGGAGGAGCAGAATATCAACGCTGTCTTCCAGCGTATGGGCCAGATCTATTTCGCCGCCCACCAGGACGAGCCTGAGGAAACCCAGAGGGAAAACGTGACGGCAGTTCGGATGGCCATGGATCGGGCCAGACATTTCAAGGATCAGATCAACGTCCTGCGGGGCATTGCCCTTTGCCCGAACTGCAAGGCGGAGGTCTCCGTCAACGCCGCCTTCTGCAGCTGCTGCGGCACTCGGATGCCCGCCCGGACGATGGCGGTGCCGGTCGCCGCCGAGGCCACGATCTGCCCCAGCTGCGGCAATCGCTGCGCGCCGGGGACCCGCTTCTGCAGTCGCTGCGGCACCCGCCTGTCGGAGCCTGCTGCCGCGGTCGTTCCGCCGATCCAGGCGGCGCAGCCCGCCCCGGCCCCGACGCCGGAACCCGTCGTGGAGCCCTCGCCCGCGGAGGCGGTCATTGACCGCCCGCCGGAGCCGCAGCTGTTCGTTCCCGCCCTGGATCCGATTCCGGAGCCCCTTCCGGAGGAAGCTGTCGGCGAAGCCCCGCCCGCAGAGGCGGTCCTTGAGCGTCCGCCCGTCCCGACAGATGCGGCTGAGACCGAAGCCCCGGCGCCTGCTCCGGCAGCCCCTGCAAAAAAATACTGCCACAAATGCGGCCGGGAGCTGGAGCCCCAGTACCGCTTCTGCCTGGAGTGCGGGACGCCGGTGCTGTGATCCGTCCCCAAGCCCGCGCTGCGCGGCAAAACGAAACCGCCTGCGATCCCTTATGGGAACGCGGGCGGTTTTTGCGCGGTCTTCAGCGCTGCCGGCTGACGAGACCGTCCTTGACCTCGTAGATGGCGTCGCAGTCTTCGATGGTGGTGAGCCGGTGGGCAATGATAATGCAGGTTTTTTCCCGGCTCAGGGCGTTGACGGCGGCCATGACGGCCTTTTCGGTGGCGGTGTCCAGGGCGGCGGTGGCCTCGTCCAGGAAGAGCACGTCCGGATCATAGTAAAGAGCCCGGGCGATGCCGATGCGCTGGCGCTGTCCGCCGGAAAGCCGGACGCCCATCTCGCCGATCTTTGTGTCCAGCCCGTTTTTGAGGCCGCGGACAAAGTCGCCCAGCTGGGCGTCGTCCAGGGCCTTCCAGACCTTCTCGTCGTCGATCTGCTCCGCGTAGAGCCCCAGCGCCACGTTGGCCCGGATGGACTCGTCGGTCAGGTAGATGTTCTGGGGAATATAGCCGATGCGGGCCTGCCAGTCCTCATAGTTCTCCCGGATGTCTTCGCCGCCGTAGAGGATGCGGCCCTGCTGGGGCTCCAGCAGTCCCAGGATGAGGTCCACCAGGGTGGTTTTTCCGGCCCCTGTGACGCCCACGATGCCCACGCTGGTCCCGGCCTTCACGGTGATATTCACGTCGTGGAGCACCGGCTCGTCCATTTCCGGGTAGGTGAAGCTGAGGTTTTCCACCCGGATGTCCGCCTGCTTCCGCTCCCGGTTCCGCGCTCTGGCTGTGGAGTCGATGGCGGCCTGCCCGATGTCCGTGCCCCAGTTGTCGTCGATGATCTCGCAGACGGCGTTGAGCCCCGGCATCCGGTAGGAGATGCCGTTGATGGTGGCGTTGATGGAGTTGGCGCTGGGCATGAGCTTGATGGCCGCTACGGCGAAGGCGGAGAGACTGCCTACGATGGCGCTCAGATCCTGCCGCAGGGCGATTTTCACCGCCACCAGACCCAGAACCCCCGCCACGCAGAGAATCTCAATGAGACGGCGCGGCACGCCGCTCAGGATGGACAGACGGCGGCGGATCCGGACAAAGCTCTCGCCGTTCTCGGCGTAGCTGTCCACGAAAAAGCGCTCCCGGCCCATGACCTTGACCTCTTTGATCCCGCCCACGGCCTGGACGATGGCCTTGATCATACGGACTGTGATCTCCCGGGACTCCTCGCCGGCGGCCTTGAGCTTTTTGCGCACCACCAGGAAATAGACCACGGAATAGAGCGCCAGACCCGTCACGATGGAGATCGTGAGCCAGAAGTCCACCAGGACCAGATAGCCGATCAGCAGGATCGTAATGAGCCCGTTGGTGATGAGATTCATGATGCTAGAGACGATGTCATAGGCGCTGGAGACGTCGCTGTTGATGGCGCGGATCACCTCGGCGGAGTTGTGCTGCAGGTGGAAGGTGTAGGGCTTGCGCATGAAGCAGTCCAGCAGCTTGGCGGAGGTGTTGACCCGGTTTCGGGCCAGGAAGACACCCTGGACCACAGACATGTAGATGGCGTAAAGGTTCTTGACGATATAGACCGCGATGATCAGCAGCACCAGCACCAGCAGCATGGTATTCTGGTCCTGAATGGGCAGCACCCGGTTCAGCAGCCGATACCAGGCCTTGTCCGACAGCTGCTCGGGAGAGATCAGCAGATTAACCAGGGGCAGGATCAGAGACACGCCCAAAAACTCAAAAACCGTGCCGATCAGAATGAGAAAGAAGAGCAGGACAAAATACCGCCGCTCCTTTTTCGGAAAGATCATCTTCAGCTTGGCAAACAGGGATTTTTGCTCCATGGAAATCCCCCCTTGTGTGATAAGCTGATTCTATCACACAGGGGGGGAAAAGTCAATTTATATGCTTTCCGTTTTCAGCGCGTCGATGGGGTTGTCGTTCCGGATCTTCCCCGTGGCGTAGAGCATGGTGGAGAACACCACCAGGAAGACGGAGCCCGCGGCAATGCCCATGGCCGCCCAGGGGGTGCGGAAGCCCGCGCCGCGGAAGCTCTGCTGCACCGCCAGGAAAACGCCGTAGCTGATTACCAAGGACACCGGCAGGCCCCAGAGCAGGGCCTTGCAGCCGTAGAGCAGGCACTCAAAGCGCATCATACGCCCGAAGGCTTGATCGCCCATGCCCACGGATTTCAGGGTGGCAAATTCCCGCCGCCGCAGGGCTACGTTGGTGGAGATGGTGTTGAACACGTTGGCCGCCGCGATCAGGGAGATCAGCACGATGAAGCCGAAGGTGAAGACGTTGATGATGAGCAGCAGGGCAAGACTTGCCTCCTGTCCCTCCCGGGTGTCAAAGACCGAGGCGCAGTTGCTCAGATCCAGTTCCTTGAGCTTCTCCGCCATAGCTTTGGCGGCGGGGCCGTGACGTTCGGCGTTGAAATAGTAGTCAAAGTTCAGACACTCCTCCGAGCCCAGCAGCTCCTCGGCCCGGGAAATTGGGAAATACAGGGAGAAGTCCTCCCGCAGCGCAGCCAGCGGCAGCTTTTCAATGGCGCCGCCGATGGTGAGCTTCTGCTTCGGCCGGACCTCCTCCGGACCGAGCCGGAGAAGGTCCGCTTCCTTCGGCCTTCCGTCCGCCTCCAATTCAGCGTCCTCCCGATAAAACACGTAAGAGATTATTTTTCCGGTTTTGGGATCCATTTCGGTATCCAACAAGTGGTAGCCGGGGATATTCCTATCCCAGCTGGCCTCCAACTCCAAGGGCAGGGTATCAGGCCGCAGGATGTCGAAGGTGATGTAGACCGTGTTCAGCCCGTGGGACTCTTCCGTGTGCATTTTCAGATAAGCCACAGCCTGCCCGGCCTTCGGATCCATCCCCGCCTCCGCGCAGAGCGTTTCGTAGAGCGCTTCGCTGACAAAGTAGACGGTGGGATAGCCCAGCGCCTGGCCGCGCTCCTGCGGGATCCAGCGGGAGGCGGTTTCGGACAGAGCGGTGACTGGCATGCGTAGCTCCGCCATCCCGCCGAGGACGCCGCCGCAGGCGGCCTCGGTGACGCCTTCCGTCCGGCTCAGCGCGGCAAGCAGTCTGTCCCGCTCCGCCTTGGGCTGATACAGGGGGCTGTTGTTCTCCGTATTGATGAAAGAGACGATCAGGTCGCTGGCGTAGCGATTCGCGCTGCCTGCCACGTCCTGCCGCAGATAGTCGGCGAAGCTGAAAGCGGAGATAAAGAGCACCACGCTCAAGAACAGGGAAAGGACGGTGGAACGGTACTGCTTCCGGCTGCGCTTGAAATTTTTGGCGGCCAGGGTACCGGGGAAGCCAAAGAGCCTTGCGGTAAGGCGGGAGACCCGGACGCTCTTAGGCCGAATTTTCACGTCGCGGCTCTGTCGGATGGCGGCGATAGGGGAGAGCCCCACGGCTCGCCGGGCAGGGATCCAGGCGGAGACCAGCACGCTCAGCATTCCCACGCCGGCGGCCAGCAACAGCGCGGGGACAGACAGCTCCAGGCGGATTGGAATGTTCTCCGCGCCTTCAATGTTGATGATGCGGTTGAAAGCGGGACGCAGAAAACGCAGCGCCAGGCCGATGCCGCCGCAGCCCAGGAGCAGACCCAGGGGCAGGGCGACGGCGCAGAGCAGCAGGGCTTCTGTCAACACGGACCGGCGGATCTGTCGGTCGGTGGCGCCGATGGACTTCAGCAGGCCGAACTGCTTGGTCCGCTCTGAAACAGAGATCGAAAAGGCGTTGTAGATCAGGGACACGGAGCCAAAGAAGATCAAAGCGAAGAGAATCGCCACAAGACCGAAGAGAACCTCCACCAGATTTTGGTTTCGGGAAGCGCCGGAGTAGAGCAGCAGATCCTTGTTCACTTCACCTTTTGCGCCGTAGCTGTGGGCATCCACGAATGCAATGGCGTCTGCGACCCTTTCCAGAGTGAAAAAGGCTTTGTGATCCCTTCCGGCTGCGCCGACGGTCAGGGCCAGAGAACCGGGCAGCTCACTGCTCTCGACACTGGTGGTGAAGCGATCGTATACGCCTACGACGGTGTAGATTCGCTCCTCCACGTCAATCAGGCTTTCCCCTTCAAACAGGTAAGGGCTGTGCTCCCCCAGGGGCAGGCCGTTGGCGTCGATTCGCCGGCCCACCGTCAGATGCAAAGTTTGGCCCACCCGGAGCTGGGCTCCGGTGGTGATGGAGGCCCGGTCGGAGATCAGCAGCTCTCCCTCGTTTTCCGGCATGCGGCCCTCCAGCAGCCGGACGGAGACCAGCTCCGGGAAGCCCGGGGACATGGAGGCGATCCGCAGGTAGGGAAAGACCTTCATCGCGTCCCCGGCCAGGGCCCAGCCCACGCTGTCCAGCGTTTCCACCCGGGTAACCTGGGGCTGGGACCGCAGATCGGCCAGCTCTCCGTCGCTCAATTCCTCGTACCAGCCGTGGAAGGAGCCCAGCTCGGCGGTGGTCACGTCCACCATATACTGCCGCCCGGACCAGGCTCCCTCCGCCACGGCGGTAAACAGGGCTACGGAGAGGATGATGCCGATGAGGGTCACCAGGGTCCGCACCCGGTTCTTCCGCAGGCAGCGGAATGTGTAGCTTGTCAATATATTCAAAATGTCACCTCATTTCAGCGTGGACAATTCGGATTTGGCGGGATGCCTTCCCCTTGGGGGGAAGGTGGCGCGAAGCGCCGGATG
>JAFYAB010000114.1 GCA_017540945.1 Oscillospiraceae bacterium
CATCGAATTTCGAAAGGTGGCTGGATTTGCCTCCGGCAAATTGCATTCGCTCCGCGAATGCCGGGGCGCTCACCCGCCGGGGTAAGAGCGCCCCCTACGGGGCTGATCGGCTTTCCCTGAATGCCGGGGCGCTCACCCCTACCGGGGTAAGAGCGCCCCCTACGGGACTGATCTGCTATTCCTTCGTAGGGGCCGCTCTTATCCGTAAGGATGAGCGGCCCGGTTTGCGAAGCAAACAATCGCCCGCAGGGCGATACGGCACGGTCTCGATTCCCGATCGCCCATCAAATTTCGAAATGTGGCTGGATTTGCCTCCGGCAAATTGCATTCGCTCCGCGAATGCCGGGGCGCTCACCCCTGCCGGGGTTAGAGCGCCCCCTACGGCGGGGAGGCGGTTTGTGGCGCACGCTGTGCGCCCCTTACGGCGGGGAGGTCTGTGGCGCACGCTGTGCGCCGCTACGGTGGGTCGGTCTGAAAAATTGCGCCGGGGACCTCGCCCAGCAGGATGGTCTGGGCCACGGGCACGGAGGCGCTGATCTGTCTGGAGAGCAGGCCCGCGGGGGTCAGAAGCAGCAGCTCCACCTCCACCCGGAGGGCCAGGCTGTGGAGGGTCTGGTTGATGCCTGCGGCAGTGAACGCGCTCTCCAGCTCCGCGTTGGTGGAGCGCAGAGAGACCACCCGCACCGGCAGGCTTCCGCCCCGGCCCGAGAGCAGAGCCGGAAACAGCGCGTTCCCCAGGGGGATCTCCACCCGTTCGCGGATCCGCACCGGAACCCGCTCGTCCAGCTCCCGGAGGATCACGGACTTCATGCGGTTCACCGCCGCCAGGTCGATCCGGGCGGCGGCCACGCTGCCGTCGGCGGCCCGTTCCAGCCGCACAAGATCGTCATAGCGGATCTGGCCCCGGTCCAAATAAGCGTCCACCGCCTCATTGATCAGGTTGGAGGTCTCGTTGTCCACCTCCATCGTCACCAGCTCCCGCACCGTGGGCAGCCAGCCAAAGCGGAGGTACAGCACCAGACCCAGCAGCAGGGCCAGCAGCAGAAGCCGGGTCCGGGGTCTCAAGGGCCCCCATCGAAGCCGCAGCCGCAATCTTCGGAATCCCATTCGATACCACCCCCGGACAGCGTATGCCGCCGGAGGCCGCGGAATTCCGAGCTGTATACGATCTACAAAGTATACAAAGTTTTCCTGAACATTTATTGAAAAACACTCCTCAATTATTTTTCAACATGTTTTTTATGTAGATTGTATACAATTGATTATGACAAGCTTGTCGTCAGACTGTCTTCAAGGAAGCAGGCTCAATTATCCAGCAGCTCCTTGACGGAGGCGCCACTGCTGGTCACGATCTTGCCGGTGGCGGCCAGAAGCTCCTTCTGCTTTTCCTTGGGCAGGGCCCGGAAGGCCGCCAGCAGGATCTCGGCGGTTTTCATTTTCTTCTCCGTCATGGCGTGGAAGGTCTCCTCGCCTGTGGCCTCGAAGACAGTGAAGATCGAATCCACCAGAGAGCGAAGGGTGGCGTCGTCCTGGCGGGCAACCCAGTTGTCCACGGTCTTTTCAAAATAGGCTCCCTTGCGGGTCAGCTCCGCCGCCACAAAGGCGGTGGGCCCGCATTCCCAGGTGAAGCCGTCATGCTGCACCAGGCCGGAGGCTGTGCTCTTGACGATGCGCCGCCGGCAGTCGCTCTCCAGCAGCAGGCCGATCACAGAGGTATCCGGCACGACGCAGACGCACTTGGGCTGGATACGCCGATAACCCTCCAGGGTCCGTACCTCGTCCCGAAAGCCGGGGCCGTCGTTAGACCAGACCGTCAGCAGCCGATCCTGGATGCTTTCGGCGCTGTGGGCCGCCGCGTAGATGGCCAGATTGCCGCCCTTGGAATGTCCTCCCGCCCGCAGGGGCAGCTCGGTGACCGCGGCCACAAGGCTGAGATAGTCAGCCGCCCGGAGCTGGCCCGCCGTGTCGCTGCGATAGGAGAGGATCAGATCCTCCTTCCAGCCCACCACGGTGCCGTCGGTGCCCCGGTAGGCCGCATACGCGGTCCCGTCCGGCAGCAGGAAGCACACGGCGGCAAACTGAGACGCGTCCTCCTTGTCCGTCACCGCCTCGTAGCAGCACAGGCGCAGATCCCGGAAGCGCTCCCCCGCCAGCATGGCGTCCATCAGGTACGGCGCACGGGCCGTGTAGGAATACTCCATGCGGGCGTCGATCTCCGCCCGGCTGTGGAGCTCGAAAAAGCGGTCCCGGGCCTCCGCCAGGGATACGGCGCTTCCGTTCTCGGGAACGACCCCGGCGAAATCGGTGTAGACCAGCTCGGACAGGATCAGATTGTCCACGTCGTTGAAGGCAGACGCGGAAAGCGGCACGTCGGCGCGCCAATGTAAGTAGTCGAAAATATTAGGCATTGTTTTACCTCTGGAAAGGAAAAAGTAAGAAGTAATCGGTGCGATATGGCGTGCCGGGATGGAGCCCTGCCGCCCTTCGCCCCTGCGTCGCAGGTGCGGCCAATGGCCGCCAGCAACACGCAAATGCTTTCAGGATTCGCGGTTTCCAATTCCCGCCGCCCTTCGCCCCTGCGTCGTAGGGGCGGCCATTGGCCGCCAGCAGCACGCAAATGCTTTCAGGATTCGCGGTTTCCAATTTCCGCCGCCCTTCGCCCTGCGTCGTAGGGGCGGCCATTGGCCGCCAGCAGCTCGCAAATACTTTCAGGATTCGCGGTTTCCAATTTCCGCCGCCCTTCGCCCTGCGTCGTAGGGGCGGCCATTGGCCGCCAGCAGCACGCAAATACTTTCAGGATTCGCGGTTTCCAATTTCCGCCGCCCTTCGCCCCTGCGAAGCGATAACAGAAGAAAGTCGATCACCGGAATCCATAATTATCATTCATATTTTATCTCAGGAGAAAGAAAAAGGCAACAGATTTTTCATCCATTACGCAGAAACGGAAGACCGTTTTCCGGCCTTCCGTTTCTGTTTCTGGGAAGCTTTGCGGCCCCTCGAATTTGATGGGAAGCGATCTGACTTAAGCCCTCTTTCCAGGCGCTGCTCTCGCTCAGCTGCTATTCGTCGCCGTACCGCTCCGGGCGGGGGGACGGCGGGCTGATAGCCCGCGCTACAGGCGGGGGATTGCGGGCGCACACTGTGCGCCCCTACGGGCGGGCTGATAGCCCGCGCTGTAAAAGGGGATGTAGGGACGAGCATTGCTCGTCCGCGCATGGGAAGTGCGCCCCTACGGGCGGGGGCCCTGATCCCTGTTCCCTTTCCCCTCCCTAATCCTTAATCCTTAATCCCTAATCCCTCGTCCGGGCGGGGTACGGCGGACAAGCAATGCTTGTCCCTACAGGCGGGGGACGGCGGGCGCACACTGTGCGCCCCTACGGGCGGGCTGATAGCCCGCGCTACATATGGGGATGTAGGGACGAGCATTGCTCGTCCGCGCATGCGAAGCATGCGTCGTTTGCGCAAGCAAACGACCCGATTTGCCTCCCGGCAAATTGCATTCGTTCCGAATGCCGGGACGCTCACCCTGACGGGTAAGAGCGTCCCCTACGGGCGGGACTCCCTGATCCCTGATCTCTCTTCCCACCCTAATCCCTAATCCTTAATCCTTAATCCCTGATCCCTCGTCCGGGCGGGATACGGCGGACAAGCAATGCTTGTCCCTACAGGCGGGGGGACGGCGGGGTACGGTGGACAAGCAATGCTTGTCCCTACGGGCGGGGGACGGCGGGCGCACACTGTGCGCCCCTACGGGCGGGGGTCAGGCGTAGAGCTTCCCGATCAGCCAGTTGGACAAGCGGCAGGGCAGGAGCTTCAGCAGGACGCAGACGGCCTTGTAGGAGAAGCCGATGGTGTAGAGGGGCTTGGGACGGTCCTTCAGGGCGATCTTTGCGATGTAGGCGCCGGCCTTGGCGGGGTCCATGCCGTTTTGCTCGTCGTGCTCCATCTTGGCCACGGATTTGGAGATCCGCCCTCCGTAGGCCTCGTCGCCCTCCACGGACTTCTCCCGGGCGGCGGTGAAGCCGGTTTTGATGTCGCCGGGCTGGACGGCGGTCACCGTGATCCCGTAGGGCCGCAGCTCGTTGGCCAGGGCTGCGGTCCAGGCGTTGATGGCCGCCTTGGTGGCGGAATAGTAGGCCTGGAAGGGGATGGCCGCCGGGGCTGCCACGGAGCTGATGTTGACGATCTTCCCGTTGCCCCGCTCCCGCATATAGGTCAGCACGGCCCTGGTCATATTGACCGCGCCGAAGAAGTTGACCTCCATCTGCTTTTTCGCGTCCGCCAGCTTCGTGAACTCCACCGCCCCGGAGATGCCGAAGCCCGCGCAGTTCACCAGCAGATCGACGTCCCCCTCCCTGCGCAGAACCGTCTCCACAGCCTCGGCGCACTGGCGCTCGTCGGCCACGTCGCAGCAGAGATGGTGCAGTCCCTTCTCCGTGAAGGGGCGGCGGGAGAGGATATAGACGGACAGGCCCTTGTCCCGCAGGGCTCTGGCGGCGGCCAGGCCGATGCCGGAGCTGCCGCCGGTGACGATGGCAACGGTACTACGCATCTTCCTTCAACACCTTTGCAAGAATGTCGGTGGCCTCGTCGATGAGGGCCTTGGTGTGGGTGGCCATATAGCTGGTCCGCAGCAGGCATTCCCCCTCGGCGCAGGCAGGGGGCAGGACGGGGTTTACATAAACCCCCGCGTCGTAGGCCATGCGGGCCTTTTCCAGGGTGTTCATGACCTCGTAGGTATAGATGGGCACGATGGGGGTCTCGGCTTCGATGATGCGCACGCCCTTCCTGTGGAAGCACTCTCGGGCGTAGGAGGAGTTCTCCTTCAGCCGGTCCACGATCTCGGGATGGGCCTCCAGGTGCCGCAGGGCCGCCAGGGCGGTGGCGCAGTTGGCGGGGGTCATGGAGGCGGAGAAGATGAAGGGCCGGGAGGCGTGCTTGATATAGAAGCCGATGCGCTCGGAGGTGGCGCAGTAGCCGCCCAGGGAGGCCAGGGACTTGGAGAAGGTGCCCATGTAGATGTCCACCTCATCCTCCAGGCCGTAGTAGCTGGCGGTGCCGCGGCCGCCCTCGCCGATGACGCCCAGGCCGTGGGCGTCGTCCACCATGACGCCGGCGCCGTACTGCTTGGCCAGCTTCACGATCTCGGGCAGCTTGGCGATGTCGCCGCCCATGGAGAACACGCCGTCGGTGACGATCAGGCAGCCCCGGTTCTCGGGAACCTTCTGGAGCTGGCGCTCCAGATCCTCCATGTCCGCGTGGCGGTATCGCAGCATCTTGCCATAGCTGAGCTTGCAGCCGTCATAGATGGAGGCGTGGTTTTCCCGGTCGCAGATCACATAGTCGTGGGGACCCACGATGGCGGAGATGATGCCCAGGTTGGACTGGAAGCCCGTGGAGAAGGTGAGGACCATCTCCTTGCGGAGGAACTTCGCCAGCTCCGCCTCCAGCTCCAGGTGCATCTCCAGGGTGCCGTTGAGGAAGCGGGAGCCGGAGCAGCCGGAGCCATACTGTTCAAAGGCCTTGATGCCGGCCTCCACGATCTCGGGGTGGGTCGTCAGGCCCAGGTAGTTGTTGGAGCCCAGCATGATCCGGCGCTTGCCCTCCATGATGACCTCCACGTCCTGCCGGGATTCCAGCGCGTGGAAATAGGGGTAGACGCCCAGCTTGATCAGCTCCCGGGCCGTGGATTGCTTGTCACATTTCGCAAAAATATCCATCAATTTCGTTCTTCTCTTTCCTGAATAGTCTTCTCTACATTTCTCGCAGAAATCTTATATATTATACATGGAAACCCGCGGGATTGCAACTAATATTTCAAAGAATGAAAAATACAAAGCAAAA
>JAFYAB010000115.1 GCA_017540945.1 Oscillospiraceae bacterium
CTCTCCCCCCTCCCTGGACCCTCCTCTCATTCAAACGGCCAAAAGGGGTCATCCCCCTTTTGGAAAACCCCGAGATACCGCCCGCGCTGGCGATAAGAACAAAACGTGATCCCGGCGTGCGTATTACGCACCGTATCTGTAAATTGTGAGCTGATCGATGTTCGCCCCTACGGCGTTCTTCTGTTTCCTTTTGCCTGTTCCCCGTTCCCTTTTGTCCTGATCAGCCTGTATGGGAAGCGCTTCAAAGTTTTTTGACAATCTGGGCACCCCCCTCAAGGGGAGGGCTTTTTTGCCGCGCTTCCGCTGCCTCCCCCTCAAGGGGAGGACTCCGGGGGAGCGCTCAGCGCTCCGCCAGGACCCGGTCGTAGAAGGCCGTCACCTGGTCCATGGTGTCGAAGACGGCCAGGAAGATATAGTCGCCCATATCGTTGGCCAGGGCCACGTCCACAGGTCCCTCCTCCACGATGCTGTCGCCGTAGGCGCTGCGAACGTCCTCCTTGCTCATCACATAGGCCCGGGAGTTGCGGCGCCCCGCCAGAACGCAAAAGCGCTCGGCGCCCACGGGCTTGGAGCTCCGGTCGAAGACGATCATATCCGCCCAGATCTGGTACACGTCGGTGGAGGCGGCATAGTTGATCATGGTGGGCAGGATGCCGCCGCAGGGCCGCATGTTGACCTCCAGCCCCACATAGTCCCCGGCCTTTCCGATGCGCTGATCCCGGTTCAGGCAGAAAAACTCGAAATGCACCATGCGCTTTTTGACCTCAAAGGCCCGCAGCGCGGCCCGTCCCATCTCCCGCAGGGCCTCGGGCAGACGGTCGCGGATCATCACCCGGCAGCTGCGCCACTCGTTGACGATGTCCATGATGCTGCCAAGGGTCATGTTGCCGGCCTCGAAGATGGGCTCGCCGTTGCTGTTGACGATGGCGTCGTAGGACACGACGGTGCCGTCAATGTACTCCTCCATGATGTACGGGACCTCTTCCTTCCGGGCGAAGAAGTCGTCCAGCTCCTCCTCGTTTTTGATGCGGAAGGTGCTGAGGGCGCCCACGCCGTTGTCCGGCTTGGCGATGACCGGGTAGCCCACCTCCCGGATAAAGGCGGCGCAGTCCGCCTTGTTCTGCACCATATGGTGCAGGGCCACGGGGATCCCGGCCCGGATATAGCGCTCCTTCATCCGGGACTTGCACTTCACCTGGGGCATGTCCGCGGGCTGGTAGCCGCTGGTGATATGGAAATCCAGCCGGAGAGCGGCGTCCTTTTCCAGCCAGTATTCGTTGTTGGACTCCAGATAGTCGATCCGGCCATATTTGTGGATGAAGAAGGCCACGGCCCGATAGACCTCGTCATACTCCTCCAGGGAAGAGACCTTATAGTATTCCGTCAGGGAGTCCCGCAGCTGCCAGCTCAGCTCGTGATAGGGACAGTCGCCGATGCCCAGCACGTTCACGCCGTTGTCCCGCAGGCGACGGCAGAACAGCCAGTGGTTGTCGGGGAAATTCGGGGAGATATAGACAAAATTCATGGGAAACGCTCCTCTCTTTTGGTGTTTGCGGCTTCGGCCGCGGGATTTGCCGTATCAGTCCAGCAGATAGGGGAAGAAATAGTCGGCCTCCCGGAACCACCAGGGCCAGTCGTGGCTCACGTCATAGCCCCAATAGTCCACCCAGATGGGAATGCCCCGCTCCCGGAAGAGCCGATCCACATAGCGGGTGCTCCAGGGCTCCTCCCAGGCTCCCTGGCCTGTGCAGACCACCGCCCGGTTTTGCCGGTAGAGCTCCATAAAGGGATGGTCGACGGGAAACTGGGCCATATAGTCCGCGGGGGAGTTGCGGTAGACCAGCTCGTCCATGTAGCTCCCGAAGCAGAAGGAGGCGTGGTAGATGCCGCTCAGGGCCAGGCAGCGGTCAAAGATGTCCGGGAAGCGCAGATACAGGTTCAACGCGTGGCTGGCTCCCATGGAGCAGCCGAAGACCATCACACCGCCCTCCCAGCCGGACCAGCTCCGGATCCAGGGAACCAGCTCCCGGGTGAGATACTCGATCCAGCGCTCATAGAAGCGGATCCGCAGATAGGGATTGCCGCTCTGGGCGCTCCAGGTCTCGGCGTCCACGGTGTCCACGGAGAAGACCCGACAGCGGCCGCCGTCGATCCATGCGGACAGGGCTCCCGCCATGCCGAAGTTTTCAAAATCCCAGGGGCGGCCGTTCTGACAGGGGATGTAGAGGATCGGCTTGCCGGCGTGTCCGTAGACCTTCACCGGCATGGTGCGCTGCAGAGACGCGCTGTAATGCTCAAAATAGTTGGTTTCCATCCTATTCACCCTTTTTGAATACGCAGGAGCGCCGGGGCTGCCGGGAAATCCTGCGAAGTACAATAAAAGATGCTCCCATTATAAAATGCAGGAGCATGGAAGTCAAGTATAAATATACGGCGGGCCGGTCCGGAAGGCCCGGTCTTCTCCGGGACCGCCGTCAGGACCCTGACCATCGCCTTCCCCTTGAGGGGAAGGCGTTCGATGCCGCAGCTCCGCTGCCTTTTCTCAGGGGGACGGCGCCGGGGCGCTCGCTGTTTTCTCCAGGACCGCCGCCAGCCAGGCCTTGGCGCCCCGGAAGCCCTTGAACTCAAAGACGCCCTGGGGGCTCTCCAGCCGCAGGGCCAGGGGCACCAGGAAGCGGGTCACCGCGGCCCTGGCCCCGGGCAGCTCAAGGACCCGCAGGCTCTCCCCCAGACCGGCCGGGAATTCCAGCTCCGCCAGATAGAGCTTGTCCTCGTTCAGAAAGGCCCAGACGCGGCCCAGCTGCCGCCCGTCGGCAAAGACGTTGGCCGCGATATACAGGCCCCGTTCGTCCGCCAGCCCCCGTTCCCGGGCTTCCCGCAAGATCGGATCGTTCATGTGCTTCTCCCCTTTGATCCCAGGGGGGGCGTCTCCCGGCGCCCCCCGTTTTGCCGTATTACTTCAGGAATTTCCGGTAGGCCCAGATCACGAGGCAGGAGCCGCCGATGCAAAGCAGGATGCCGCTGATCCAGCCGTCGCCCAGACCCAGCAGATTGCCGATCAGGCCGCCCACCAGGCCGCCGATCAGACCGAGAATCACGTTATGCAGGATGTTGTCGCTCTTGCTCTTCATCAGCCGGTTGGCCGCGTAGCCGCACAGACCGCCGATGACGAGCTCGATCAGGAGTTTGATCAACACAGAGGATCGCCGCCTTTCTTGTATTGGATAAGGTAATTATACACCCTGCCGCCCCCGTTTGCAAGGGGCTTTCCCCCGCTTCGCCGCAAGTTTTTCCCCGCTCCGCCGCAGGTTTTTTGCAGGCGCCGGTCTCCCGGGTTTGTCATTGTGAGCCGATACCAACGTCACTGGCAGGGCGATCCGTTTTCCTTTGCGTGCCGACCGTCCCGGCGCTGCGGTTTTCGATACAGAAATGATTTGCATTGATCTTTGAGGACAAAATGAATTGAGCGGGACTATGCCCTTTTCATTCGGGTATGCCCACTTCTGAGATCAAAGTCAGAGAAACAGAAAAAGGAGCGGGATTGCTCCCACTCCTTCCAGAATGCCGGAAAAACGGATTGTTGCAGGCAGATTGCCCGCCCTTGTGGCGCACACTGTACGCCGCTGCATGCGCCCGGCTTGCTTGAAACAGCGCTTCAGCAGGCCTTCCAGGGCCTTGCCGGGTCTGGCCTCGTCGCGGGATTCACTTCCCGTCCTGATCCATATATCTGGCGCGGTTGAAGCGGTCGTTGAGATCCGCGACGTTTTCCGTTACGGACTCCGCTTTTTCCGTTTCCCCATCCGACTGCTTTTCGCGGACCAGGTTGTCGATATTTTGCCTCCAGTTTTCGGAGCGGACAGCATCCCGGAACGGCTGGAAATTCGGGTCGTCGCTGGTCAGGAAAGCTTTGCGGGTATGAAGGGCTTGCGTCAGGGAAAGACAAGCGTCGAGCACAAGCAGGCCCAGCCCGATCCAAAGACAAGGCCGCGTCCAGATCCCCACGATCAGCAGCGTAAAACCGGGCAGGGCAAGATAGACGTGCTTCGCAAAGAAATTCGTCAAAAAGACCGTCCAAAAAAGCGAGCGCGGATATTTCTCTTCCATGTTCATCTCCTACGTTCAAACACCAAAGGGCAAGCTGAGCCTGCCCTTTGGTGTTGTTTGTTTTGCTTGAAACAGCGCTTCAGCAGGCCCTCCGGGGCCTTGCTGTGTCTGGCCTCGTCACAGAGCAAGATAGCAGGCAAGCATCATGCCGCCGCCGATCAACAAGGACAGAATGGTGACAAGGTGTCCCAGATACTGCTTTATGATGACAGCAACAAGATTAAACAAGCCGACTCCTGCAATCATCCCACCGAAAACACCCAGAAGGCTGATCCAACCGCCCGCATTCGGGTTTTTGAAATAACAAAGAACTCCGAAGACAATGATAGGAAGGATAAAGGCAGCGATGCCCAGAATCACAAGAAAGACGTATCCGATCGGATGCCGCCGCTTGAAATCGCCGTCTGATTCCATCGCAAAATAAGCAGCAGAACCCCTGGGGGGAAGCCATTGATGGACAAATTGGCTTTCCTTGGACGATTGATAAAGGACTACCGCGCCTTTTGGGGGATGATTGTGTGCTCTGTGACGATTCTTTTTGCTCATTGGCTATTTACTTGAAGTACCTCTTCAGCAGGCCTTCCAGGGCCTTGCCGTGTCTGGCCTCGTCGCGGGCCATTTCGTGGACGGTGTCGTGAATGGCATCCAGGCCGTTCTTCTTGGCGCAGGCGGCCAGGTCGAACTTGCCCTTGGTGGCGCCGTATTCGCA
>JAFYAB010000116.1 GCA_017540945.1 Oscillospiraceae bacterium
CTCCATCAGATCGGCGGCCCGGGCCTGGGGGATGCAGCCGCTGCAGCCCAAAACCAGGGCTGCGATCAGCAGCAGGCAGATCCAGCTTTGTTTTTTCATGCTTCACACCTTCCTTTTTTCGCTTGTCGCACTTGGTCGGCCCCTCCGGTCTGACGGACGGGAAGGGCCGACGTATCCCGCAGGGGCAGCTTATTCCTGCGCCGGGTCCAGCATGGTGCCGATGAAGAAGGGCAGGCCGGTCTCCAGGTCGATGAGCAGATAGACGAAGGGACGGTCCAGAATCACCTGCTTCAGATCCACGGGCGCGCATTCATCCACCATTTCCACAACAGTGGAGGCGCCCGCCCGGGTGCCGGCTTCGTCCACGGAGAGGAAGGTCTTGTGGAGAACCCGGCCTATGAAAATATTGCCGCCGGTGGAGATTCCCAGGCCGGAAAAGTCGGCGCGAAATCCGTCGAAGGGCAACTCCATGCCCATATTCTTCAGCGTCTCGGAGAGCTCCGCGCCGTATTCCGTCTCAAATTTAGGCAGAGCCGCCTGGACTGTGGCGTATTCCGGCTCCGTCAGCAGCTTGTACAGAGCCGCGCCGTCCAGGGCTGCCAGTAACTCCTCTACGCTGACGCCCTCTTTGGGCAGCAGTGCAGCAAACGCGTATTTCCCGCCCTCGTAGGGCTTGAGGAAGCCCACGGCTTTTTCATGCTCCAGATACTGTTCTTCCTCGGAGTACATCAGCGTTACCTTGCGCTTCGTGCCGTCGGCGCAGTTGAACTCGCCCTCTTGCACCGCGTATTCGGTATAGGGTTTTGTCCACTTGGCGTCAAAGGCCAGGGCGTTGACCAGGTACATCAGGGCCTCCGGGGGAATCTTGTCCAGGATCTCCGGGATCATGCCGTCGGTCTTCTCCTTGACCCAGTTGTTGATCTCCGCCAGGGTGCTCTCGTCGAAGGGGGCCTGATAGACGTCCGCGCCGTAGTAGTCCGCATTGGTTTGCAGGAAGCTACGCTCCACAGTGAATCGGGGGTCCGCGGTGAACCAGACAGAATTTGCCAGCTTCAGGCTTTTGTCGTTCTCCAGGGCCTCCATATATGCCCGGAAACAGGCGTTCCAACGGTCCCGATCCAGACCCAGGGTCTTCTCCATCTGGGTCAGGGTCTCCCCCTTGGCCCCGTTGGCCGTCATCGACAGGGCGCAGAGTACGGAGAGAGGCGAATACAGGGTGTTTTTATCCGTCTCGTTTCCGGCCCGGAAGAGACGGAGGGTGAAGTCCGCGGCGGCCTCCGCCGCGGCAGGGTCCACCGGTGCGGCTTCCGCCTTCCGGGGCATGATCTCCGCCATCAGGTTCACGGTTTTCTGCAGGGCAGGCTGCGCCTCGGTCTGGGGAGGCGTCTGACCGGTGCCTGCGGGCTCCTTGGAAGCTCCCGCGGGGCTTCCCCCGGCGCAGCCTCCCAGCTGCAAAGCCAGGGCGCAAATCAGCAGCAGGCACAGGGCGGTTTTGATCCGGTTTCGTTTCATGGTATGATCTCCTTTCCTTCCAGTCCCAGCAGGGACAGCAGATTCTGATAGTCCTCCTCCGTTAACTCGAAGCGCAGCTCGCCCCGCAGGAGGCTCCTGTTTTCCAATGTGTAGCTTTCGCTTCGTCCCTCCGGGTCGGTCAGCAGCAGCTGCACCGCGCTGGGACGGGCGTTTTGATCCGGCCCTTCGCCGGCTTGTATCCCCTCGGGGTCGCTGAAGATGCCGGGGTCCAGCCGCCGGATCAGCTCATAGACCCGGGCGGCCGCCTGGGGGGCCAGGGTTTCCGCCGACACAAAGTTGTCCGCCTCGCTGCGGCAAAGCTCCACCAGCACGGTACCTCCTTTTAGATCCTGCTCCGCGTTCATCTCCGGGTCCTCGGTTTTGGCCGCGTCCCCGTCGATGACGCCCTCGGCGATGATCCCGCTCGGGGCAACGTTCTCCGGAGACCCCCTCTTAGACGCTTTCCCGTCCAGCCCCGGCAGGATCGCCGCGGCGCTGATCACCAGCACCAGGGCCAGGGGAACGCAGACCGTCAGGGCCCGCCGCCGGTGCTGCCGCCGGGTCTCGATCTTCATCTCCACTCTGCGGTGGAGCTCTTCGGTGTATTCGCTCAGTTCTCTCATAATAGCTGCTCGCCCTCCTCTCCCAGGATGTCGCGCAGAGCCTTCTTTGCGCGATAGAGCAGGTTGTCCACCTGCTTGCTGTTCTTCTTCATGACCCGGGCGGCCTCCTCATAGGAAAGCTCCTCGAAGTAGATCAGATGTACCGCCAGGCGCTGCTCCTCCGGGAGCCGGGCCAGGGCGGCGTTCACCACCCGCTTCCGCTCCGAGTCCAACGCCCGCCGCTCCAGCTCCCGCTCCTCCGTCAGCGCCTCCGCCTCCGTCAGCGCCGTCTCCCGCAGGCTTTTGCGGTGCTTCAGGTAGTTCAGCGCCCGGCTCTTGCCCAGCATAAAGAGGTAGGTTTTCAGGGAAACCTTGAAGTTGTAGCGGCGCTTGTGGACGAAGAGCTCCGTCATGGCGTCCATGGCGATGTCCTCGGCGGCGGGCTCGTCCTGCACATAGCGGTTCACAAAGAAGACCAGCGGATAAAACAGCTCCTCCATTATGGCGTCGATCGCGCGCTCGTCGCCATCCAGGAAACGGCGGTAGCTGTCAGCACCCTTGTCCATTGGGATCCTCCTGTTTCCGATTGGGTCACGTCTGACCCTTTCACCTATTATACAACTTAGACGTTTGAAATTCCTTATGGTTCTGAAAAAAAATTATCCCTTTCCCCATGGTTGACGCGGGCCCCCCGGGGTGGTATAATTTGATATCATCCCACCATAGAAAAGAGATTCCAATGACTGCTGCGTTTGTTTTACAGAGCGCTCTGCTGGGCGTGGGGCTGGCCATGGACGCCTTTTCCGTCTCCCTGGCCAACGGTCTGCGGGAGCCCGGGATGGGCAGCGGCCGCATGGGTAAAATTGCCGGAGTCTACGCCGGCTTCCAGTATCTGATGCCCCTGCTGGGCTGGGTCTGCGTCCACACGGTGGTGGAGCTCTTTTCCTCCCTGGAGAGGCTGATCCCCTGGTGCGCTCTGCTGCTCCTGGGCTGGATCGGCGGGAAAATGCTGGCGGAGGGTCTGCGGGAACAGCACGCCGACCGGGAGGCCAGAACGGATCACCGGCTCTCCGGGCGGGATCTGATCGTCCAGGGCGTCGCCACCTCCATCGACGCCCTTTCGGTGGGCTTCACCATCGAGCAGTATGATTTCGTCACCGCGAACTTCGCCTCTCTCATCATCGGCGGCGTGACCTTCGTGATCTGCATGGCGGGCCTCGCCATCGGCAAAAAGGCCGGGACCAGACTCTCCCGCTACGCCTCCATCCTGGGCGGCGTCATTCTGATCGCCATCGGCTTCAAAATCTTTTTGGAGGGGCTCCGGTAAGAAAAGCTTCTTGCCTTTTGCGAGCGGGTATTATATAATACAGTCGGAGCGGGAACTCTGCCTGCTCCGACTTTTCACTGTGTACAGGGGGGCGATTCCCATGGATGCGAAGCGCACTGTCTCCACCGCAGCGGCCCGCGGCTTTTACAACCGGTTCGTCAAGCGGCTGCTGGATCTGATCCTGGCGGGGCTGGGTCTGATCCTGCTGTCCCCGGTCTTTCTCGGGGCGGCCCTGGCCGTCAGACTGAGCTCCAAGGGGCCGGTGATCTTCCGGCAGAAGCGGCTGGGCCGGGACGGAAAAGAGTTCGATTTCTACAAGTTCCGCTCCATGGTGGTGAACGCCGAGAAGACCGGCTCCGGCGTCTACAGCGGCAAGGGCGACCCCCGGGTCACCAAGGTGGGCCGCTTCCTCCGGGCCAGCTCCATCGACGAGCTGCCCCAGCTGATCAACATCCTCAAGGGCGACATGGCCCTGATCGGTCCCCGGCCGCCCCTGACCTACCACCCCTGGCCCATCGGAGAATACGACGCCTTTCAGCGCCACATGTTCGACGTTCGCCCCGGCATCACCGGCTGGGCCCAGACCCACGGCCGCAAGGACGTGGAGTGGCACCGCCGCATCGAGCTGAACGTCTGGTACGTGGAGCACGTAAGCTTCCGCCTGGACCTGCGGATCTTCTTTCTGACCATTTTCAAGATCTTCACCAACGCCGACAACGCCAACGTCGGCGAGACCCTCAGGAAGGACGAAGCAAAGCCCGACGACCCGGCAAACGAGAGGTAAACAGCCATGTTAAAGCTCATGTATATCACCAACCGGCCTGAGATCGCCCAGATCGCCGAGACCGCCGGCGTGGACCGGATCTTTGTGGATATGGAATTCATCGGCAAGGACGAGCGGCAGAAGGGACTGGACACCGTCAAGTCCCACCATACGCTTCAGGATGTGGCCGCCATCAAGGGCGCCGTGGAGACCGCGGAGCTCCTGGTCCGGGTGAACCCCATCCACGGGGCCCTGCCCGACTACCCGGATTCCCGGGCGGAGATCGACGGCGCCATCGCCGCCGGGGCGGACATCCTTATGCTGCCCTACTTCAAGACCGCGGAGGAGGTCCGCAGCTTCCTCCGGCTGGTGGACAGTCGGGCCCGGACCATGCTGCTGCTGGAGACCCCCGAGGCGGTGGAGCAGCTGGACGAGATCCTGGCCCTGCCCGGCATCGACGAGGTCCACATCGGCCTCAACGACCTGTCCATCGGCTACGGCAAGCGCTTCATGTTCGAGCTGCTGGCCGACGGCACCGTGGAGCAGCTCTGCTTCAAGCTGCGGCGGAAGGGCGTATTTTACGGCTTTGGCGGCATCGCCTCCCTGGGCAACGGCATGCTGCCCTCGGAGTACATCATCCGGGAGCACTACCGTCTGGGCTCCGGCTGCGTGATCCTCTCCCGCAGCTTTTGCGACGTCACCAAGGTCCGGCACATCGGCGTCATCAACGCCATGTTCCGCAAGGGCGTCCGGGAGATCCGGGAGCTGGAGGCGGAGTGTGAAAAGCACGCCCGCTTCTTCCGGGAAAACGAAGCCGAGCTGCGGCGGAAGGTGGACCTGATCTGCAAGGGGGCTGCCAAATGAAGCTGCTGCTGACCGGAGCCTGGGCCTCCGCCCGGGACCATGTGGCCGCGCTGGAGGCCATGGGCCATCAAGTGTGCCTGCTGCCCCAGGAGCGGGACCCCCTTCCCTGCGATCCCGCCTGGGTGGAGGGCGTGGTCTGCAACGGCCTCTTTCTCCACCATGATCTCGATGGTTTCCCCGCCCTGCGCTTTATCCAGCTCACCAGCGCCGGGCTGGATCGGGTGCCTCTGGAGCGGATCCGCGCCCGGGGCATCCGGCTTTTCAACGCCCGGGGCGTCTACAGCGTCCCCATGGCCGAGTTCGCCCTCAGCGGCGTGCTGGCCCTCTGCAAGCAGAGCCGCTTTTTCACCGACCGGCAGCGGGAGCGCTGCTGGGAAAAGCGCCGGGATCTGCGGGAGCTGTACGGCAGGGCCGTGACGATCCTGGGCTGCGGCAGCGTGGGAACGGAATGCGCCGGGCGCTTCGCCGCCTTTGGCTGCGCCGTCACCGGCGTGGACCTCTTCCCCCGGGCTGACGCGGCATTCGCGGCCATGCTGCCCCTGGAGCGGCTGGACGAGCTTCTGCCCGGTACGGACGTGCTGGTGCTGACCCTGCCCCTGAGCCCCGAGACCCGGCACCTGCTGGACGCGCGCCGCCTGGCCCTGCTGCCCGCGGAGGCCCTGGTGGTGAACATCTCCCGGGGCGCCGTGCTGGACGAGGCCGCGCTGATCGCCGCCCTCCGGGCGGGCCGTCTCTCCGGCGCGGTGCTGGATGTCTTCGAGACGGAGCCCCTGCCCGACAGCAGCCCCCTTTGGACCATGGAGAACGTGATCCTGACCCCCCACAACAGCTTTGTGGGCGAAGGCAACGACGCCAGGCTCAGCCGGCTGATCCTGGACCGGCTGCGCGGGGAGGCCGGGGAATGAGACTGTCCGAGCTGCTGGGAGTCCGCCCCGGCCTCACCGCCATCATCGGCGGCGGCGGGAAGACCACGCTCATGTATGCCCTGGCTGAGGAGCTGAAGGAACGGGGCACCGTCATCGTGACGACCTCCGCCAAGATCCGGGTCCCGGAGCATCTGCCCGTGGCAGACCCCGAAACGCCGGAGGCCCTGGCCGCCCTGTGGAAAAACAGCTCTCCCCTCTGTCTGGGCTCCCCCTGGCCGGAGAACAAGCTGGCAGCTCCGCGGCTGCCCTTCGGGGCTCTGGTTCGGGGGGCGGACTTCGTCCTGGTGGAGGCCGACGGCTCCCGGGGCCTGCCCGCCAAGGCCCACGCGGCCCACGAGCCCGTGATCCCGGCGGAGGCCGGGACTGTAATCCTGGTGCTGGGCGCCGACGCCTTCGGAAAGCCCATTTCTGAGGTCTGCCACCGACCGGAGCGCTTTGCAGCGCTGACGGGCTGCAGCCCGGACGAGCCTCTGACTCCGGCCCTTTGGGCAGAGATGATCCGGGCCGAAGATTACGGTAATATAATTTATGTAAACAAGTGTGAGATGAAAAATGACTGGAAGAACGCTGCGGAATTGGCGCAGCTTGTCAAGCTTCCCGTCGTCGCCGGCAGCCTGCACAGCGGGCAGTATCGGGCGTTATAAGTCTGCAGAGCCGGCCAAATTCGGATTTGGCGATTTCATCCGTAGGGGCCGATGCCCACATCGGCCCTCTCTGCCGACCGGGGCAAGGGCCGATGTGGGCATCGGCCCCTACGGCTCTACAAATCCCGATTTGCCTGAAAAAGGAACCAAACATGAATGACACGAAACTGATCTTAATCCGCGGGGCCGGGGATCTGGCCTCGGGGATCGCCCTGCGGCTTTGGCACGCGGGCTTTCAGGTCGTGATGACGGAGATCCCCCGCCCCACCACCATCCGACGTACCGTGGCCTTCTCCCAGGCGGTGATCGCCGGAGCGTGCCGGGTGGAGGACGTGGAGGCCCGGCTGGCGACGGACCCGGAGGAGGCCCGGGCCCTGCTGGAGCGGGGACTGCTGCCTGTGCTGGTGGACCCGGAGCTCCGCTGCCGGGAGGCCCTGCGGCCCGAGGTGCTGGTGGACGCCATCCTGGCCAAGCGGAACCTGGGCAGCTCCATCACCGACGCCCCCGTGGTGATCGGCGTAGGGCCCGGCTTCACCGCGGGGCTGGACTGTCACGCCGCTGTGGAGACCATGCGGGGCCATAGCCTGGGCCGGGCGCTCTATACCGGCTCTCCCCTGCCCAACACCAACATTCCCGGCCTCATCGGCGGCTTCGCCGGGGAACGGGTCCTGCGGGCTCCCGCGGACGGGATCTTCCGGGAGGCTCTCCGAATCGGCGACCGGGTCAAGGCCGGCGACGTGGCCGGCTGGGTGGGCGACGCGCCCATGATCTGCACCCTGGACGGGGTGCTGCGGGGCCTGCTGGCCTCGGGGATCCCGGTCCATGCGGGCATGAAGGCCGGCGACGTGGATCCCCGGAACGACCCGGCATACTGCAAAACCGTCTCCGACAAGGCCCTGGCCATCGGCGGCGGGGTCTTGGAGGCAATTCTCTGCCTGCAAGGCAGAGAACGCTAAGATTGCCCTTGCGGGCAAGTTCAGATTTGCCTGGCGGCAAAGTTATGATTGCGGCTGACGCCGCAAGCGATGAGGCCTGCGGCAGTGAACAACTTGCGCAGCAGTTTTATCTCGTGCGAAGCACGATCATAACTTGTGCGAAGCATAATCATAACTTGCGCAGCAATCTTAACTTGCGCAGCAATCTTAACTTGCGCAGCAATCTTAACTTGCGCAGCAATCTTAACTTGCGCAGCAATCTGAACTTTCGGCGTAAGCCGAAATTTAAACTGTTCCAGGGAGGTCTTTATGGAAAACGAGATCAAGCTTACCAAGCTGGCCTCCTGCGCCGGCTGCGGGGCCAAGGTGGGGGCCGGGGTGCTGGCCCAGCTTTTGGGCGATCTGCATGTGATCCGGGACGAGAATCTGCTGGTGGGCTTCGACAAGAGCGACGACGCCAGCGTCTATCAGGTCTCCGAGGACCTGGCCCTGGTGCAGACCGTGGATTTCTTTCCCCCCATCGCCGACGATCCCTACGTCTTCGGGGCCATCGCGGCGACCAACGCCCTCTCCGACGTCTACGCCATGGGGGGCGAGCCGAAGCTGGCCCTGAATGTTATGGCGGTGCCGAAGGACTTGCCCGCCGAGGCCGTCCACGAGCTGCTGCGGGGAGGCTACGAGAAATGTTACGAGGCCGGGGTCATCATCACCGGCGGCCACAGCATCCTGGACCCGGAGCCCAAGTACGGCCTGGCGGTGACGGGCTTCGTCCACCCCCAGAGGGTCCTGACCAACAGCGGCGCCCGTCCCGGGGACGTTTTGCTGCTGACCAAGCCCCTGGGCATCGGCGTATTAACCACCGCCAACAAGGCGGGGCTGGCGGAGCCGGAGACCATCGCCTACGCGACGAGGCTGATGACCACCCTGAACAAGGCCGCCCGGGACGCCATGGTGAAATACCGGGTCCACGCCTGCACCGACGTGACGGGCTTCGGTCTCATGGGCCACGGCACCGAGATGGCCCAGGGCAGCGGCGTGGAGCTCCACATCGACACGACGGGGATCGCGCTGATACCCGAGGCCCTGGAATTCGCCCGGATGGGCATTCTGCCCGAGGGTATGTACCGGAACCGCAGCTTTGCCGAGCCCCACGCGGACCCTGGCCGGGTGCCTCTGGAAATCCAGGACCTGCTCTACGATCCCCAGACCTCCGGCGGTCTGCTGATGGCCGTCCACCCAGAGGACGCGGCGGCCCTGCTGGCGGAGCTGGAGGGCGTCGTCCCCGCCGCCCAGCGGATCGGCGAGGTCCGGGAATACCGCGGCGGAAAGCGCGTTTTTCTGCGCTGAGGAGGAAAAATGAAGAACGATCTGCACGTTGGATTGACCGTCCGGCTCTTCACGGACCGGAAATGCTTCGGGCCCGGCGTGGCGGAGCTGCTGCGGCGGGTGGATGAGGTCCATTCTCTGCGGGCTGCGGCGGCAGCAATGGAGATGGCCTACTCTAAGGCCTGGAAGATCATCAAAAACTGCGAGGAGGCCCTGGACTGCAAGCTGCTGCTCTCCGCCGCCGGGGGCAAAAACGGCGGCGGCGCCGTGCTGACCCCGGAGGCCAGACGGTTCCTGGAGGCCTATGACGCCTGCTGCCGGGAGCTCCGGGCCTATGCGGACCAGCGCTTCGCGGAGCATTTCGCTTTCTATGATACGCTGTAACGCCATATCTCTGCTTTCATACAAAAACGCAGCCGGAAAAACCGGCTGCGTTTTGTGTTATGTGGGGACTTGGCTTACTTGACGCCGACCTCGTAGCCGTCGACGTCGTCGGAGTTGGTCAGCAGGACGGCGGTGACGGGGCTGTAGCCGGCCTTATTGATCTTCTCGATGTCGAACTCAATGAGCTTCTGACCGGCCTTGACCTGGTCGCCCTCATGGACGAAGCCCTTGAAGCCGTCGCCCTTCATGTTGACGGTGTCCACGCCCACGTGGATCAGCAGCTCCATGCCCTTGCCCTCCAGGGACACGGCATGGTTGGTGTCGAAGATGTTGGAGATCTCGCCGTCAAAGGGGGCGTAGACCACGCCCTCCTCGGGGACGATGCCAACGCCGTCGCCCAGGACGCCGGTGGCGAAGGTCTCGTCGGGGATTTCCTCGCGGGGGATGACCTTGCCGGGAACGGGCTGGATGACCTCGCCGCCGGGCACGCGGATCACGGAGGCGGTGGGCAGAGCCTTGGCGGGAACCTCAGCCTTCTTCTCAGCGGGCTTGTCTTCCTTCCAGATGATGAAGGTCAGGATGAAGGCCACGCCGCCGGCGATCAGCAGCTGGAGCAGGTAGAGGGGAACGTTGTTGACAGCGGGGATGGCGGGGATGCCGGTGACGCCGTAGACGGGAGCGCCGAGCTTGAAAATCGCGCCGGCCAGAGAGCCCACAGCGCCGCCGATCATACCGGCGATGAAGGGCTTCATGAAGCGGAAGTTGATACCGAAGATGGCGGGCTCGGTGATGCCCAGGGAGGCGGAGAGGGAGGCGGGCAGAGCCACGGACTTGGTCTTCTGGTTCTTCGTGATGAAGAACACGGCGAAGCAGGCGCCGAACTGCGCAAAGTTCGCGGCGGAGGCGATGGGCATCCAGGTGTTGAGTCCGGTGGAGGAGATCATGCCGGCCTCAATGACGTTGTACATGTGGTGCAGGCCCATAACCACGGTCCAGGGGTAGATGGCGCCCATGACGGTGGCGCCGGGCAGAGAGCCGGCCAGCCACTTCGCACCGGCCAGCACCCAGTTCTCCAGAATGGAGAAGATGGGCCCGATGATGGTGAAGGTGACAAAGGCGGTGACCAGAACCGTGCAGAGCGGCGTCACAAAGAGGTCGATGACCTCGGGAACCTTCTTATGCAGCCACTTCTCTATGGTGGACATGACCAGTACCGCCAGAATGATCGGTATGACGTGGCCTTGGTAGCCCACCTGGTTGACGTCAAAGAAGAAGGACAGTACGGGAATCTTGCTCAAATCTCCGAACAGATGCCATACGGGGATGGTCTCTGCGGTACCGACGCTCCAGGCGTTCAGCAGGGAGGGATGGATCATCAGGAAGCCGATGACAGCGCCCAGGAAGATGTTGCCGCCGAAGACCCGGGCGGCGGAGATGGCCACCAGCACGGGCAGGCAGACGAAGGCGGTGTTGGCAATCAGGTCCAGGAAGGCATACCAGTCGGTAGAGCCGAAGCTGGGGATGAACTTGGGGATTGCTTCCACAATACCCATCATGAGGCCGGAGGCCACGATGGCGGGGAGGATGGGGACAAAGATGTCGCCGGGGGTCTTGAGGATCTTCTTCCACCAGGGCATCTTGGAGGCGGCGGCCTCCTTGACCTCGGCCTTGGTGGCGGCGGTAAGGCCCGTGACAGCCAGGAACTCGTCATAGACCTTGTTGACGGTGCCGGTGCCGATGATCAGCTGGAGCTGACCGTTGGATTCGAACATGCCCTTGACGCCGTCCACGTCCTCGAGCGCCTTGGAGTTCACCTTGCTGTTATCGGCGATGACCAGGCGGAGGCGGGTGGCACAGTGGGCTGCGCTGATGATGTTATCCTTGCCGCCTAAGTTGGCAAAGATCTCCTCAGCACATTTACGATAGTCGAGTGCCATGAGATTACTCTCCTTTTCCTTTATTTTTTCAGCCGGGGCTGAAAATTACAGATTTGGTGCGGGGGCAGGGGAAATGGCGCAGGCTGTGCGCCCCTACGGGGTGGGCGGGCGTCGTGCGTGATCGCCTCGGGCGGGCGGCCGATGGCCGCCCCTACGGCGGAGATCGGCGGGGCGTCGAGGGTGCCGCTACCGGTTCATGCTGTCAATCAGGGCGTCCACGATGGTGGGGACGACCTTGGTGGCGCGTTTCTGCACAAGCTCCGGGGCGTAGGGGAAGGTGTAGCTGACGTCGGCGGCCTCGATCAGGGGCAGGTCGTTGATGGAGTCGCCGATGCCGAAGAGGGTGATCTCTCCGTAGTGCTCCCGCATCCAATCCCGGAGCAGCAGAACGCCCTTGCCCTTGGTGCAGCCCAGAGGCGCCACGTCCACCTCCTGGACGTTCTGGAAGGCGTTGACGTATTGGCCGAAGTTGGCGTTGACCCAGGCGCTGAGCTCCGCGGCCTCGTCGGGGCTCTCGGTATGGATGCCCAGCTGGTGGATCAGCCCCGGAGGCGCGTTGTCCACGCAGTCGATCACATAGTAGAAGCCGGGGTAGTCCATCTTGGCGAAGACGCAGATGTCGCCCTCGATGTCCAACGTGACGCGATAGTTTCTGGGCTTCACGGCCTTGACGATGGCGTCCGCCGCGGCCCGGTCCACGCCCCGTTTGTAGATGGGCTTCAGATCCCGGTCCACAATGTTGGCGCCGGTGGAGGTGATGTAGAAGTCCGGCTCCACCAGGCCGTTGATGAAGGGGGTCAGACCGCCCACCTGGCGTCCGGTGCAGAGGCCGAAGAGGTTGCCCGCGGCCTGGTAGCGGCGGATCCACTCCACGTTCTCCGGGGGGAGCTTGACCTCGGCCTTGTAGAAATACATGGTGCCGTCGAAGTCGGATGCGAAAACCTTTTTCATGCAGTTCCTCCTTGTAGGGGCGGCCATTGGCCGCCCGCAATACGCGGTTGCCTCGGGCGGGCGGCCAATGGCCGCCCCTACGGCGTTATACGACAAACTCATCGGTGACGGAGGCGGACAGCTCCCACAGCTTCACCTTGGCGGGGGAGTGGGTGAACCAGTGCTCGTTCTCCTCGGGGTAGGAATGGGTGGTAAAGGTGGCCTCGCCGTCGTTGACGAAGATCTCCGTGGAGCTGCGGTCAATGAAAATGCGGAGCTTCCGGAGCGCGTTCTCCAGGGGCATGTCCAGGACCTCGAAGACGTTTTGGTTGAAGCGCTTGTTGAGGCCCCGGCGGTCCACGGTGCAGGTCCTGGCGGCGGCGTCGTAATGCAGGCTCAGGCCGCCGCTGCCGTCGGCCTTGGTGAAGAGGGCCAGGTCGAAGTCGCCCGCGGGGACTTCGATCTCCAGCTCGCAGGCGTCGGGCAGGACGCCGTCGTCGGGCTTCTCCGCCCAGCGCAGGCTTTCGATGCCGGAGATGGGGGTCTGGAGCAGCTTTCCGTCCAGGATCCGCAGCTCCCGGGGCAGGGTCATGCTGCCCTCCCAGTCCTCCTCCTCGGTGGGATAGTGGTTGTCCGGCAGGCCGATCCAGGAGATCAGGATGGCCTTCTCCGGGTCCCCCACGTTGGCCGCGCCCTGGGCGGCGTAGAAGTCGAAGCCGTAGTCCAGGAAGCGATAGGGGCCGTCGGGGGTGAAGGTCAGGCTGTCGTAGTCCATCTTGCCGATGAAATAGACGTTGTGGTTGGTGCTGTTGCCGCGGCCCGGCAGGGTGGTGTACTGGGGAGAGAAGATCAGCAGGTCCTTCCCGCCGATACGGGTGATGTAGGGGCACTCCCACATGCCGCCGAAGGACTCGTAGCCCGGGACCTTCAGCTCGCCGGCGAAGCGCCAGCCCTCCAGGGGCTTTTCGGACTCGTAGATCAGCACGCAGCCCCGCTTGTCCAGGGTCTGGGCGCCGATGAAGATGAAATACTTCTGCTTTTCTCCGTTCCAGACCACCTTGGGGTCCCGCTGGTGCTCGGAGTGGTCGTCCCGGGGCCCGAAGAGGGGCTCGGGCAGCTTCTGGAGCTTGCCCTCCGCGTCCAGGAAGGCCGCGCAGGTCCAGGGGGTGCGGACCCAGTTTTCGTCCCGGTGGTTGCCGGTGTAGAAGAAGTAGAGCTGGTCGCCCACGGAAATGGCGGAGCCGGAGTGGGCGCCCTTGTTGTCGTAGTCCCGGTCCGGAGCCAGGCCGATGCCCTCGTTGCTCCAGTGGAGCAGGTCCGGGCTGGTCACATGATACCAGTACTTGAGGCCGTGAACCGCTCCCCAGGGGCACCACTGGTAGCACAGATGCCAGAGGCCCTTGTGCAGGGCGAAGCCGTTGGGGTCGCTGGACAGGCCGGTGATGGGCTGGACGTGGTAGGCCTGGCGGTAGGGGGACAGCTTCACACGCTCATACAGATCCTTGATCTCGTCGGGGCTTTGCAGAACGCGATAGCGTTCGTCGCGGGTCCATTCCTTCATAGGGATACTCCTTTCATGCGATCATGGGGCGGCGCGCAGCAGGCGCCATTACACGAAGGCGGGAATTTCACTGAGGCCCCAGAGGAAGCCGTAGCCGGGGAGCTCCAGGCTGGACAGATCGACCGTCCTTCCGGTGATCAGATCCGTGGCGCGGCCCCGCAGATGCAGGGTCTGGGGCTCCTCGGAGAAGTTGAACAGGGCCGTCAGCCGCTGGTCCTTCCGCTCCCGGACCACGCCCAGAACGGCGTTGGAGCCGGTGTCGAAGCCGTAGAAGTCGGCGTCGGCGGAGAAGATCGGCTGCTCCCCGCGGATGGTCTCCAGCTGCCGGAGCATGGCAAAGACCCGGCCCTGGATGGTCTCGGGATCCCGGCGCAGCTCCGCCAGCTTCCAGTCGAAGCGGCCCCGGTGGAGATAGCGGCTGTCTTCTCGCTTGTCCGGGTCCTTATGGTAGCTGTAATCGTTCTCCTGGGCGATCTCGTCGCCGCTGTAAAGCACGGGGATGCCGCTCTGGGTCAGCATCCAGGCGTGGAGCATCCGGTCGGCCCGGAAGGCCAGCGCCTGGTCCACCTCCATGCCGCAGAGGGAGGCGGTGGTGCCGCAGAGCCGGGCGTCCCCCAGCCGGGGATCGTCGTTGTAGAGCTCGCCCCGGGACCGGCTGCCGGGCCACTTGCCGGTAAACCAGTCGTTGAGGAACTTCTTGTGGGCCACCTCCTCCACGCCGAACTGCTTCAGCCAGGGATAATCCAGGCCCCAGCCGATGTCGTCGTGGCAGCGGAGATAGTTCTGGAAGGAACAGCTGCGGGGCAGGGCGCTGAGCTGATCCATCTGCCGCCGCAGCAGGCGCACGTCCCGGGTGGCGAAGCAGTTCCAGGTGGTGCACATGGTGGTGACGTTGTAGAGCAGATGGCACTCCGGCTTCTCCTTGGTGCCGAAGTAGGGGGCCACCTTGGCAGGCTCCATGACCACCTCGCCCAGCAGCAGCACGCCGGGGCACACGATCTCGCAGGCCAGACGGAGCATCCGGGAAAGGGTGTGGACCTTCGGCAGATTCCGACAGTCGGTGCCCAGCTCCTTCCAGATATAGGGAATGGCGTCCAGACGGATCACGTCCATGCCCCGATTGGCCAGGAAGAGCAGATTGTCCGTCATGTCGTTGAAGACCATGGGGTTTGCGTAGTTCAGGTCCCACTGGTAGGGATAGAAGGAGGTCATAACGATCTGGTCGCAGTCGGCCAGATAGGTGAAGTTGCCGGGAGCGGTGGTGGGGAAAACCTGGGGAACGGTCTTTTCGAACTCGTTGGGCACATCCCAGTTTTTGTAGAAGAAATAGCGCGCCTTCGCCACCGGGTCTCCCGCCCGGGCGGCCTTGGCCCATTCGTGGTCCTCGCTGGTGTGATTCATGACGAAGTCCAGGGCCAGGGAAATCCCGGCATGGCGGCAGTCGTCCGCCAGAGTCTCCAGATCCGCCATGGTGCCCAGCTCCGGCTGGACCTGGCGGAAGTCCGCCACGGCGTAGCCGCCGTCGGAGCGGCCCTTCACGGTCTTCAGAAGGGGCATCAGATGGAGGTAGTTGACCCCGCACTCCCGCAGATAGGGCAGCTTCTCCCGGACGCCCTGCAAATTGCCGGCAAAGTTGTCCACGTAGAGCATCATGCCCAGCATCTTGTTGGAGCGGAACCAGGCCGGGTCCCGCAGACGGGCGGCGTCCAGCTCCCGGAGGGCCTGCTTGCGGTCGGCATAGGCCCGGCGGAGCATGTCCACGAAGTAGTGGAAGGCCATCATATCGTTGTGATACAGCTCGCAGTAGAGCCATTTCAGTTCGTCGTAATTGGCGTTGAGCCGTGACACAAATTCGGTGTATTCCATAGGCGCCTCCTCTGTTTCTCGCACAGATATCTGTTCTATCATGATACCATACCTGCCAACGGATTGCAAGAACAATTCCGGTTTTGCCGTGCAAAATCACGAACATTCATTTATACAACGCCAAATATCACAGCAATCTGCACAAACAAAATGCCAGTTTCTTGTTCACATTCCCATATAGACACCGCTCCGAAAAGCGGTTACAATAAATTGAAGATGAATACGGACGCAACCCGATTTCATTTATCTCTATCAAAGAAAAGGAGTCAAAGGAACATGAAGCAGTTTGACTATACGATTAAGGATCCTCTGGGCATCCACGCCCGTCCCGCCGGCATGTTTGCCAAGCTCTGCAAGGGCTTCGGCGACACCATCGTGACCATCTCCAAGGACGGCAACACCGTCAAGGCCTCCCAGCTGATGAAGGTTATGGCCATGGGCATCAAGAACGGCCACACCATCACCATCGGCGCCGAGGGCCCCGACGAGGACAAGGCGATCGAGGAAGTCAGGAAGTTCCTGGAAGAGAATCTGTAATTCAGGCTCACCACAATCGGGCGGGGCGAGGAACCCCGCCCCGTCATTTCTATCGACTGGAGGAAAAACTATGATTCTCTTACAAGGCAAAGGCGTCTCCAAGGGCGTAACCAGCGGCCCTATCTACTTCTTCCGCCGCTCCGACGCCACCGTTATCAAGCGCGAGGTCTCCGATCTGGAGGCCGAGAAGGCCCGGCTGGCCGAGGCCCAGGAGAAATCCGTCGAGCAGCTTGGCCGCCTGGCCGAGAAGTGCCGCGAGGAGGCCGGCGACGAGGCTGCCGTGCTCTTTGAGACCCACGCCATGTTCGTGGAGGACGAGGACTTTGTGGACTGCATGATGGAGGTCCTGGAGGACGAGAGCTGCAACATCGAGTACGCTGTGCAGCAGGCCGGCGAGCAGTTCGCCGCCATGTTTGCCGCCATGGACGACGCCTATATGCGCGCCCGTGCCGCCGACATCAAGGACGTCACCGCCCGCATCCTCAACAATCTGATGGGCGTGGTCGAGGGCGGCATCGACTCCGACGTGCCCGTGGTCCTGGCCGCCGACGATCTGGCCCCCTCCGAGACCCTGCAGCTGGACAAGTCCAAGATCCTGGGCTTCATGACCCAGGGCGGCTCCGGCAACTCTCACACCGCCATCCTGGCCCGCACCATGGGCATCCCCGCCATCTGCGGCCTGGGCGACAGCCTGAAGCCTGAGATGGAGGGCCGGATCGCCTACATCGACGGCGAGATCGGCAAGGTGGCCCTGGAGCCCGACGACATCACCCTCGCCGCCTACAACGCCAAGCTGAAGAAGCAGCAGGAGATGAAGGTCCTCATGGACACCATGAAGGGCCAGAAGGACGTCACCCTGGACGGACGGGAGCTCATGGTCTACTGCAACATCGGTTCCCCCGAGGATCTGCCCGCCGTGCTCAACAACGACGGCCAGGGCATCGGCCTCTTCCGCTCCGAGTTCCTCTACCTCAAGGCCTCCGACTTCCCCGACGAAGATACCCAGTTCAAGGCCTACAAGGCCGTGGCCGAGGGCTTGAACGGCAAGCGCGTGGTCATCCGCACCCTGGACATCGGCGCCGACAAGCAGGTTGACTACTTCGACATGAAGAAGGAGGAAAACCCCGCTCTGGGCGTCCGGGCCATCCGCATCTGCCTGAACCGCCCCGAGATCTTCCGCACCCAGCTCCGCGCCCTCTACCGGGCCTCCGCCTATGGCAAGGTGGCCATCATGTTCCCCATGATCACCTCTGTCTGGGAGGTCAAGGAGTGCAAGCGCGCCTGCGCCAAGGTCATGGCCGAGCTGGATAAGGAAGGCATTCCCTACAACGCCGACACCGAGATCGGTATCATGATCGAGACCCCCGCCTCCATCTTCGTGGCGGACGCCCTGGCCAAGGAGGTCGACTTCTTCTCCGTGGGCACCAACGACCTGACCCAGTACACCCTGGCCTGCGACCGTCAGGCCAACGACCTGGGCAAGTTCTTCGATCCCCACCATCCCGTCGTGCTGCGGGCCCTGAAGATTGCCGCCGACGCAGCCCACGCCGCGGGCATCTGGATCGGCATCTGCGGCGAGCTGGGCGCGGACCTGAGCCTGCTGGAGACCTTCCTGGCCATCGGCATCGACGAGCTCTCCGTCTCCCCCTCCTCGGTCCTGCCTCTGCGGGCCGCCATCCGCAAGTCCATCGCCAAGACCTGCACTTTGGAAAAGCTGGAGTGCTGATCCGTCAAAATCAGGACTGCCGCCTGCGCGCGGCAGTCCTTTTTCTTTGTTTTGCGGAAAAAAGCTTGCATTTTGCGGTGCTTTGCTATATGATGGAGGCGGTCCCTCGGAGAGTAGGGCGTGCGCGTCGGGTTTCCCCGGTAGTGCCATTGGATGGGAGGTTGCCAATGGACGAAAAGCCGTTTTCGGCTTGCGATGCGCGCCTGCAGCCGCTCCGAAAATACCAGGACCCCAACCTCCTCCTGAACGGAGGATTTTTTATGCCTGAATCCAATACCGCCTCGCGCCGGAGCCCCGCCGCCGGCAGCACGCGCCTGCGGGTCATCGTCCTGCTGGCCATGCTGACCGCCATGGAGGTGGTGCTGAACCGCTTTCTGTCCATCAACACGCCCTATCTGAAGATCGGCTTCAGCTTTGTCCCGGTGGTCGCCGCGGCCATCCTCTGCGGTCCCCTGGGGGGAGCCTGCGTGGGGGCGCTGGGGGATCTCATCGGCGCGATCCTCTTTCCAAACGGTCCCTTCTTCCCCGGCTTTACGGTCACCGCCCTGCTGACCGGCCTGGTGTACGGCCTGTTTCTGTACAAAAAGCAGACGCCGCTGCGCATCGTCCTGGCGGTCGCCGTCAATCAGCTCCTTCTGAGCCTGCTTCTGAACACCCTCTGGCTCACGATCCTCTGGTCGGGCACCGAGAAGGCCGCGCCGTATCTCACCATCCTCGCCACCCGCATCGGCCAGTGCGCCCTGCTGATCCCCATCCAATACATCCTGATCCAGATCCTCGCGCCCGCCCTGAAACGGCTGAAGCAGCTGTAACGGGAGCGCCTGCGGCGCGCGCTGTGCGCCGCTGCGGAGGATGCGCCGCTGCGGAGGACAATTCTATGACCTACGAAGAAGCCTTACAATACATCCACGCCGTGAGCTGGAAGGGCTCTGTGCCGGGGCTGTCCCGGATCTCGGAGCTGATGGCCCGGCTGGGAAACCCCGAGCAGGGGCTGAAATACATCCACATCGTGGGCACCAACGGCAAGGGCAGCACCGCCGCCATGCTGTCCTCGGTGCTCACGGAAGCCGGCTACCGGACCGGGCTCTTCATTTCGCCCTGGGTGGTGGACTTCCGGGAGCGGATGCAGCTGAATGGGGAGATGATCTCCCCCGAAGCCCTGGCCGCCGAGACGGAAGCCGTGCGGCCCCAGGCCGAGGCTATGGCCGATCCCCCCACGGAATTCGAGCTGATTGCCGCCATCGCCCTGAAATGGTTCGCGGACGAGGGTACCGACATCGTGGTGCTGGAGGCGGGCATGGGCGGGGCGCTGGACGCCACCAACGTGATCCCCGCCCCGGAGGCCGCGGTCTTCACCAACATCGGCCTGGACCACACCGAGTACCTGGGCAGCACGGTGGAGGCCATCGCCCGCACCAAGGC
>JAFYAB010000009.1 GCA_017540945.1 Oscillospiraceae bacterium
GGCTTGCCGTTGACGCCATTGTGAACGCCGCCAACTCGCAGATGCTGGGATGCTTCGTCCCGATGCACACCTGCATCGACAACTGCATCCACACCTTTGCGGGGGTGCAGTTACGTGCGGAATGTAACCGACAGATGAACCAGCTTCGCATCCGCTATGGCAGAGACTACGAGCAGCCCACAGCCATACCGATGTTGACGGACGGATATAACCTTCCGGCGAAAAAGATTATTCATATCGTCGGCCCCATTGTGGAAGATCGGCTGACTCCTGCGCTTGAGAAGGATCTGGCAGACTGCTATCGCAACACGCTCGACCTCTGCGCCGAGAACGGCCTGCGCAGCGTAGCGTTCTGCTGCATCTCAACGGGTGTATTCCATTTTCCGAATCGGCGGGCGGCGGAAATTGCTGTCGAAACAGTAAGCAAATGGCTGGATGAACACACGGGACAGGTCGACCGGGTGATTTTCAATGTGTTCAAAGACGAGGACAAGACATATTATGAAGAACTATTACAATAATCAGCCAAACGGCTATCTGGAATCGATACAAAAAGGTCTTCTCGCTGTGCGTTCCTACGACCTTCGCATGTCTCATGGGATAGGATCACGGGACGAACAGATCGCAAGGCTGAAAAATGAGCTCGAAACAGCGGATGCTATTGTTGTCGGCGCAGGGGCGGGTCTCTCTACCGCGGCGGGTTTTACTTATGCCGGGGATCGTTTCAAACGGTATTTTTTCGATTTTGAAGAGGCATTCGGCTTTCACGATATGTACACCGGCGGATTTGTTGTGATGAATGCGGCGCCTGAGGTGATGTGGGCATATTGGGCTAGACACATTTACTTCAACCGCTATCTTCCCGCTCCGAAGCCTGTCTATTCTCAGCTTCTGCAATTACTTGACGGCAAGGACTACTTCGTGATTACAACGAATGTGGATCATCAGTTTCAGCGTGCGGGCTTCGACAAAAAGAGACTGTTCTATACGCAGGGAGACTACGGCCTGTTCCAAAGCGTTGATCCAAAGGTGCGGGAAACCTTCGATAACGAGGAATGGACGATGCGGGCCATGGAAGCGCAAGGCTTTGTAAGAGATGAAGCCGGCATATTTCGAATCCCGGGGAACGGCACAGTTTCCATGCAGCTCCCGACAGAACTGATCCCCACTTCTCCAAACGGCGATCCGGTCACGATGAACCTGCGCTCCGACGATACCTTTGTTGAGGATGCAGGATGGCGCAAGGCGTCGGCTGCGTATTCCGATTTCCTTCGCAGACACGATAATCTGCATGTGCTGTATCTGGAGATCGGCGTAGGAGCCAACACCCCGGTCATCATCAAGTATCCCTTCTGGCAAATGACAAGAGACAACAGGCAGGCAACATACGCTTGCTTGAATTACGGCGAAGCGTATTGCCCAAGAGAAATTGAGAAACAGGCTATTTGCCTCGATGGCGACACTGCAGAAGTACTGGACGAGATTCAATCTCCAACGGTTATACCGTGTATGTCAACGGAACAGCCCTGACAGGCACCAATTGAGATTGAAAACAGTCTCATTGTTTTGCAATCCTGTTTCCCCGCGTCGCTGCATATCATTTCATGTCTGTGCAAGGCTGATAAATCCTGTATATACGCATAACAGAGCAAGCCCCGCAGGTGATACGGTCCTCATCTCCTGGGTGATATAGCCCTGGCCTCGCGGGTGATATGCACCAAAGGCAGAGCTAAAAGTCGGTATCTTTTTTGCTCTACCCTTCCACGTCGGAGATCACTCCGCACGGCTCAAAAACGGCAACCGCTTTTTGCGGCTGCCGTTTTTTCATCTGTGCTCCATGTCTCCTCCTTTTCCCCATCGAACCCGCTGGTGCCGGGCTTCGATGGGGCCCCCATATCTGAGCAAAAAAGATATGGCTTGGCAGCTGCTCTCCAAACATAATCACCGTGACAGTCCGTCAACTGCCACGGTGATTATCTCAATTATCATATAATTTCCTGTTCCAGGCCGCGGAACAGATCGGAATGAAAAAACTCTTCAATTGGCATATCCAGGCCGTCACAGAGTTTTTTGATCGTGGAGATCGTGACGCTCTTGTTTCTGCCGCTGACGATGTTATTGACCGTCGATTGGGTCACGCCGCTCATGGTGCAGAGCTTGTTGATGGAGATGTCCCGTTCCCTGCACAATTCCAAAATCCGTTCTTTGACTGCTTCGCCAATGTTCATCGGTATCACCTCGAAAAGATGATACCGATTTTCTCTTGCAAGGTTTAACGCTATAGAGTTATAATAACTCAAAGAGGAGGTGAAGGGTTGCGGGCAGATTGCCCGCGCTACACAGGAACGGGCAGATTGCCCGCGCTACACAGGAACGGGCAGGTTGCCCGCGCTACACAGGATGGGGCAGATTGCCCGCGCTACACAGGAGCGGGCGGGTTGCCCGCGCTACACAGGAACGGGCGGGTTGCCCGCGCTACACAGGAACGGGCAGATTGCCCGCGCTACACAGGAGCGGGCAGATTGCCCGCGCTACACAGGAGCGGGCGGGTTGCCCGCGCTACACAGGATCGGGCAGGTTGCCCGCACTACACAGGAACGGGCAGATTGCCCGCGCTACACAGGAGCGGGCGGGTTGCCCGCGCTACACAGGAGCGGGCAGATTGCCCGCGCTACACAGGAACGGGCGGGGAAAACGTGGTATGCCCGAGTACCGAAAACGAAGCAGACGGTTCCTCCCCCCGGGAATACTTTTTATGGGGAAAAACCATTTCCCTTTTGGATTGTTTTGTAGTATACTCAACAGCAGGAGGGAAAAGGCCTTCTCTACATTGCTCAGGAGGTGCGCATTATGGCCGTACACATTGAAAACGAAGCCAACCGCTGTCTGAACTGCAAGCTGCCCATGTGCCAGAAGTTCTGCCCTGTTTCCACACCGATCCCCCACATCATCCAGCTGTTCAAAAACCGGCAGCTGGCCCAAGCCGGACAAGAGCTGTTTGAAAACAATCCAATGAGCGTGATCTGCGCCACCGTCTGCAATCACGAAGCCCAATGCGCGGGACATTGCGTACTGGGCAAAAAGAGCACCCCGGTGCAGTTCTACGAGATCGAGAAATACATCTCCGATACCTGGCTGGACCGGATGAACCCTGCGCCTGTGGAGAAGAAGGGCAAGGACGTGGCTGTGATCGGCTCCGGTCCCGCGGGCATGACCGTGGCGATTGTTCTTGCCAGAAACGGCTACGACGTTACCATCTTTGAGCGCAAGCACTACATCGGCGGCATGCTCCGCTACGGTATCCCCGAGTTCCGGCTGCCGAAATCCGTTCTGGATCGCTATCAGCGGCTGCTGGGCAAGCTGGGAGTCCGGATCCGTACCGCAACGACCATCGGCGGCGCGCTGAAGATCGAGGATCTGCTGCGCGACGGTTATTCTTCCGTCTTCGTAGGCGCAGGGGCCTGGCGTCCCCGTACTCTGGGGGTCCACGGCGAATGCCGCGCCAACGTCCACTTCGGCGTCTCCTATCTGGAGAATGCCGGCAACGTAGATCTGGGAAAGACCGTCGCGGTGATCGGCATGGGCAATGTGGCCATGGACGTGGCCCGGACCGCATTCCGTCACGGAGCGGAGCGCGTAATGCTCTTCTCCAGAGACAATTCCGCGACAGCAAGCTCCCACGAAATGAGCTACGCCAACCTGGACGGCGCGGAGTTTATCTACGGCAAGCAGATCTCCTGCATTACAGCGGAAGGGCCTGTGTTCCGGGATTCCATCCTGGATGAAAACGGTCAGGTGGTTGGCTGCGGCGAGGAGGAAACGCTGGTTCCCGCCGACTCCATAATCATCGCCATCTCCCAGCGGCCGAAGGACAAGCTGCTTCTCTCCACGGATCACTTGGAGGGAACAGCCAAGGGTTTGCTGGTGATTGACGAAAACAACATGACCACCGTGGATGGCGTCTTTGCCGCCGGCGACGTGGTGACCGGTCCTCTGACCGTCGTTCACGCGGTGGACGCCGCGAAGAAAACCGCTGAATGCATGATGCGGTACATGGAACAACCGTCCAAGCAGTAAGCGTCGAACCCGTTTCAACGCAGGATTGATCCTTTTGATCCGAATACGCAATCACGACCTCCGGACGTCGCTTCCGGAGGTCGTTTTCATTTCTCAGGGGCCAAAAAGCACAGGTTTTCCGCAGATACCAACCCCCGGTTTTTCCCATCATGCAGGACCCGAACGTGCGGCTTCCCCGCTGATTTCCGGAAAACCCGGCCGCCTTCCCGGTGAACCCCAACGCCAGGGAAGGCTTATACTTTCCAGGCAAAGAAACACGAACATACGAAAAGGACCCAGCGGACCGTCCCCTGTCCCGCATAACGGACCTGCGGGAGCCCCGCGGAAAAGAAGCGAGTTTTTCCCTTGCTTCTTTTTTTATTTTTAAGTTCAATTTAGGTTGACGTGCTATATTGACCGCAGAAAGGAGGAATGAGCCCTCAATGAAGTACCGACATGAATGGAAGCACGAAATCAACACCCTGGATCGGCTGGTGCTGCTGGCACGGCTGAACGCGGTCATGAAGCGGGACGCCCACGCGGTCAACGGGGCCTATCAGATCCGCAGCCTGTATTTTGACAACGCCAACGACAAAGCCCTGCGGGAGAAGATCGACGGGGTCAACATCCGCGAGAAGTTCCGCATCCGCTTTTACAACGGCGACACAAGCTTCATCGTGCTGGAAAAGAAAAGCAAAATCAACGGACTCTGCGCCAAGGAGAGCTGCCGGATCTCCGCGGAGGAGGCCCGGCGCATCGTGGACGGAGACCTGGGCTGGATGGTCGATTCCGGCCGCCCCCTCTGCGCGGAGCTGTATTCCAAAATGAATTCCCAGGGGCTGCGTCCGAAAACCATCGTGGACTACACCCGGGACCCCTTCGTCTTTGCCCCCGGCAACGTCCGGGTCACCATCGACCGCGACATCCGCACCGGAGATTTCCGCACCGGTTTCCTGAATCCCGGGACCCTGACCCTCCCCGCGGGGGACTCGCCCATGATCCTGGAGGTCAAGTGGGACGAATACCTGCCGGACATCATCAAGGACGCAGTCACCATCCCCGGCCGCCGCGTGGCAGCCTTTTCCAAATATGAGCAATGCCGGATTTACGGTTAATTTTGAAAGGAGCAGCAAACCATGATTCATTCCAACATCCTTCTGGATACCTTCAGCTTCAGCGACATCTTCAAATCCAGCTTTCTGGAGAACATCACCGCCGTCAGCGTCCTGGATATGGCGCTGACTATCGCCCTGGCCTTTGGCATCGGCATCTTCATCTTCTTCGTCTATAAGAAGACCTACCGGGGCGTCATGTATTCCTCCTCCTTCGGCACCACCCTGATCGCCCTGACCATGATCACCTCCCAGGTCATCCTGGCCGTGACCTCCAACGTGGTCCTCTCCCTGGGCATGGTGGGCGCCCTGTCCATCGTCCGCTTCCGTACCGCCATCAAGGAGCCCCTGGACATCGCCTTCCTCTTCTGGTCCATCGCGGCAGGCATCATCCTGGCGGCCGGCATGATCCCCCTGGCGGTGATCGGCAGCGTCATCATCGGCCTGATCCTCCTCTTCTTCGTCAACAAAAAGCCCCATAAGAATCCCTATATCGTGGTCCTGTCCTGCGCCGATCACGCCGCGGAGCAGGAGGCCATGAAGTATCTGAACGCCCAGACGGAGCGCTGCGTGGTGAAGTCCAAGTCCGCCCAGAACGGCCTGATCGAGCTGAACCTGGAGGTCCGGCTGAAGGACGACAACACCGATTTCGTCAACACCCTGTCGGATATGAACCACGTCAACAGCGCGGTGCTGGTGAGCTACAACGGCGAATACATGGGTTAAGGAGTGATCCCATATGTCAACGAGCAAGCATATTGACAAGATCTGCCTTGCCGCTGTCGCCCTGACCCTGGTGCTGACGATCCTTTTCATGTGCGGCGGCTCTCTCGGCCTCACCGCCGCGGCGAAGACCGTGAAATATGAGGGCACGCTGTTCGATACGAGCTATGTCCACAAAATCGACATCGTGATGGACGATTGGGATTCCTTCATCGAAAGCTGCGAGAATGAGGAGTACGCGAGCTGCACTGTGGTGGTGGACGGCAAAAAGCACGCCAACATCGCCATCCGCGCCAAGGGAAACACCTCCCTGTCCTCCGTAAAGTCCATGGGCAGCCAGCGCTACAGCTTCAAGCTGGAGTTCGACCACAACGAGTCCGGCAAATCCCTGGACGGTCTGGACAAGCTCTGCCTGAACAATCTGATCCAGGACAACACCATGATGAAGGACTACCTGGCCTATCGGATGATGGCGGACTTCGGGGTCGACGCCCCCCTCTGCTCCTTCGCCTACCTCACGGTGAACGGCGAGGACTGGGGCCTGTATCTGGCCGTGGAGGGCGTGGAGGACAGCTTCCTGGCCCGGAATTACGGCTCCGACACCGGCGATCTCTACAAGCCCGACAGCATGAGCTTCGGCGGCGGCCGCGGCAACGGCAAGGACTTCAATTTTGACGATCTGGACTTTGATTTCGGCTTCGGTGATCAGGGCAAAGAACAGCAGCCCGACACCCAGACCGAGCCGGCAGAGACCGGGCTCCCCGGCGGCGAGGCCTCTTCCCAAGGGGAGGGCGGCTCCGGCGGCGAGGGCCAGGAAAGCGGCTCCGGCGGCGAGGGCCGGGAAAGCGGCTCCGGCGGTGAGGGCGGCCAGTTCCCCGGTCAGTCCGGCGAAGGCGGCCAGCCCGGCGGCGATAATCAGCAGGGCGGCTTCCCGGGGGGAGGCTTCCCCGGCAGGGGCTTCGGCGGCGGCTTTGGCGGCATGGGCAGCGACGACGTGAAGCTCAAATATATCGACGACGACCCGGACAGCTATTCCAACATCTTCTCAAGCGCCAAAACCGACGTCTCGAACGCCGATCAGAAGCGGCTGATCTCCTCCCTTAAGCAGCTCAGCAGCTATGAGAATCTGGAGGAGGTTCTGGACATGGACGAGGTCCTGCGCTACTTTGTGGTGCACAACTTCGTCGTCAACGGCGACAGCTACACCGGCAGCATGATCCACAACTACTATCTGCACGAGAAGGACGGGAAGCTGGGCATGATCCCCTGGGACTACAACCTGGCCTTCGGCACCTTCCAGGCCGGAGACGCCGCCTCCTCCGTCAACACCTCCATCGACGAGCCCGTGAACGGCGACCTGGACGACCGGCCCATGATCGGCTGGATCTTCTCGGACGAGAGCTATACCGAGCAGTACCACGCCCTGTTCACGGAATTCATTCAGCGTTGGTTCTCCAACGGCGAGCTGGAGGCCCTGATCGCAGAGACCGCTGAGATGATCCGGCCTTACGTGGAAAAGGACCCGACCAAGTTCTGCACCACGGAGGAATTTGAGGCGGGCGTGGAAGCCATTTCCGATTTCGTTTCCCTGCGGGGCGAAGCGGTCAGCCGCCAGCTGGCAGGGGACGAAAGCGCCGTGGAGACCGGAGATCTGAAGCTCTCCGACATGGGCTCCATGGGCGGCGGAGGCGGCACGCCCGGCGGCCAAGGCAGCCCCGGCGGAGAAGGCGGCCCCGGAGGAACCCCCGGACAAATGCCCGGCGGCTTCACGCCCCCTTCGGGCGAGAGCGGCGAGATGCCAACGCCGCCGGACGGTCAAAGCGGACAGAGCCCCACGCCGCCGGACGGTCAAAGCGGACAGAGCTCCATGCCGCCGGACGGCTGGAATCCAAATGAATCGCCCACCGGAAACGGCAACGGCGAGAGGCCGTCTCCTTCCGGAAAGGGCGATTCAGGGGAACGTCCGCAGCCGCCCGAGGGCGGCGGCAATTTCGACCCGAGGGGCGGGACGCAGGCCGGAAGCTCCGGGACGACCTTCTGGATGCTGCTGGGCGTCTCCGTGCTGGTCCTTGCCGGCGGGATCCTCATGGCCATAAAGAAGAAGTATTGATCCCTCACATCAAAACGCAGCGCCGAGGCGAGACGCCTCGGCGCTTTTTGCCGCTTTGGAAAACAAACGATTGGATTGGAGGCCGGGCTGCTCTACGCCGGATGGCTGTCATTTCCGATCCGCCGCTTTGCTGCAGCCCCTCTGCGGAGAGGCTCTCCCGCAAAAATTCGGATCCAATCCCCGCAGGCGAAGGAAACTCGCGGCGAGCGCGCAGCGCATCCTGCTCCCGGGTGCTCAATAGATATTCTGCAAGCCGTACAATCTGAACAAAATTCTATAAATTGCTGTCAGCACGAAAAAGGTGATCATCAGGGAAAACACCCAGAACGCGCCGCGGACCAGCGGCATGATCCAATACGCCAGCCCCCAGAAGGCCGCCACCAGAATCAGAAACCCGCCGATCTTCAGGAAGCTCAGAAAAGACAGCTTAAAAGCATGCATCGCAAAGCAGACCAGGCTTGCGACGAGGCTGATTTTCAGGCAGAACGAGAAGATCGCACCGGTTCCGACCCTCGAAAACACATCGCGCGTTGTTTTGCCCCGTATCGCATCATAACAGTTGAAAAAGGTCCCGGCTTGTGTTATATTCGTAGCGCATGGAGCACCCGTCCCCCCGGACGGCTCCGCAAATCCGACAAATGAGGTTATGCATATGAAACAAACTCGAAGCGGCGTTTGGAAGCTCATCCTGGGCCTGCTGGCTCTGGCCGCCTCGGCGGCGTTGATGATCTTTGTCATCGTGCCCTTTTTGAAGGAGGTCCACTCCCCCGCACCAACAGAAGTCGCCGGGTCCACCCCGGCGCAAAGCGAAGCTGTTCCCAAAACGGAGCCCGCCCCTGCCACGGAATCCGCCTCCGGGGAGGGCCCCGTCTCCTCGGAACCCGACACCACGCCTGTCAGCACGGAGCCCGTCAGCACAGAGCCCGTCAGCACCGAAGCCGCCAGCACGGCGCCTGCCGCCATGGAGCCCATCGCCACGGAAGCGGCTCCCACGGATCCCCCGGTGGATCCTCCGGTTCCGGTCCCCACCCCCACGGACGTGGCGGAGGGCCCCGGTGACGTCCACACCAAGGCCCACCAGTCCGGCACGGTCTTCATCTCCGAGGGCTGCGGCTACAGCGCTTACTACTTCGGCGAAACCAACAGCGGCCGCTACTGCGAGGCCGTCGGCAAGGTGGCCCGGGCGGTGGAGGGCAAGGCCCAGGTCTACTGCCTGATCGCGCCCCTCTCCACCGGCGTCGTCCTGGCGGACGAGGTCCGCTCCGACCTGGGCTTCAGCGACCAAAACAAGGCCATCGCCTGGATGTACGACCATATGGACCCGCTGGTGAAGCCGGTGCCGGTCTACGGGGCCCTGAAGCTCCACAACGACGAAAACATCTACTTCCATACGGACCACCACTGGACCGCCCTGGGCACCTGGTATGCCTACCGGGAATTCTGCGCCGCGAAGGGGATCCCCGTCCACGAGCGCAGTGAGTTCGAGTACCACAGCTACCCGGACTATCAGGGCAGCTTCCTGGGCTACAGCAACGGCAGCGCCGAGCTGAAGGCCAACCCCGACACCTTGGAGGCCTGGGTCCCCAAGGGTACCAACACCATGACCACCTATATTGCCGAGGGCAGCGGCTACACCAAGCTCAACTGGCCCATCGTCAAGGACGTGTCCAATTACAGCAAGGGCTCCTACTATCTGGGCTTCGTCTCCGGCGACCGGCCCTGGAGCTACGCCCACAACGAGAGCATCACAGACGGCTCCTCGGTGCTGGTGGTCAAGGACTCCTACGGCAACGCCTTCATCCCCTGGCTCATCGACCATTACGAGCATATCTATTGGATCGACTACCGGGAGTACCCGGAATGGTGCCCCTGGGCCGGAGTGGCGGACGACTCCATCTCCAATTTCGTGGAGCGCAACAGCATCCGGGACGTGATCCTCCTGAATCAGATCGGCTCCACCGGCAGTAGCACCAATCTGAAAGACATCGAAAAAATCTTCCGCTGAGACGCAATTCCCTCCAGACAGAAAGGGTCCCCCGCCGAGACGGGGGACCCTCTTTCGTGATATCGGTCCGTTTCCTGGAGCTTAGCCGGTGGTGTAGTAGGTCACGGAGCTGCCGCCGGAGCTGGTCTCCTTCCAGAAGTAGATGCCGGTGGGAGCGGATCTGTTGACCATGAAGTAGTTGTTGCTGGAGAAGCTCAGGTAGGGATAGCTGGTGCTGCGGGTGCTCTTGACCGTCATGTTGCCGCTGCTGTCCATGGAGAGGGTCCAGCGGCAGTAGCTGGAGCTGTAGGAGCTGCGGCTGTAGAGGTAGGAGCTGTAGTTGCCCAGGTAAGCGCCGGTGGAGGCGTTCTGGAAGGTGTAGTAGGAGCCGGTCTTGGCGATCTTCCAGACATAGGCGCTGCTCACGCCGGTCATATAGCCGTCGGCGTAGCTCATACCCGCGTTGCTGTACAGCACCGAGCCGCCGGCGGAGCTGGATTCGTAGCTCTTATTGCCGGACAGGCCCTTCAGCACATAGAGGCTGGAGGTGGAGGTGCCGTAGGTGATGAGGTAGTTGCCGGTCCAGTCGGAGGGCGCGGAGCCCAGGAGCTGATAGGCGGTCTCGCCGCCGGAGCCGCCGGAGCTGTAGGAGTACAGGGCGTAGAGGGTGACATTGCCGTTGACCGTGACGGTGCCGGTGTAGGTGGTGGGCTGGCTGGTGGCGTTGCTCACGGTGGAGGTGACCCAGCCCAGGAAGGTATAGCCGGAGGGAGCGCCGGCGGTGGGCAGGGTGATGGAGCCGCCCGCCTCAACGGTCTGGCTGGAGGGCTTGCTCACGCCGGAGGGCACGGAGAAGCTCACGGTGTAGTAGGTGGTGCTGGGGGTGGGATCGGTGTAGTCGCCCACATAGCTGTAACCGCAGACGGTGCAGGTATAGGTGGTGTAGCCCTGGCTGGTGGCGGTGGGGGCCGTCACAACGGAGGTATAGCTGCAGTTTTCAGTCTGCTTATCGCCGCAGGAGCAGGTCCGGCTGTGGGTGCCGTTGTTGTTGGAGCTCCAGGCGCCGTAGCTGTGGGTGTGGGTGCTGGTGCTGGGGCTGGTGGTGTAGTAGGTGGTGCCGGAGCTCGTCGCCTTGTAGAGCTTGATCACGGCGCCGTTCTTGCTGGTGGTGTAGCGGACGGTGGAGCTGGAGGAGTAGGACAGGTAGTAGTAGCCCTCGCTGTCCACCTTGTTGTCCAGATACTGATTGGAGGTGTAGTACCACTTGGTGCCGCTGGAGGTGGGGGCCAGATACTCGGAGGAATCGAGGCCCATATACTTGCCGGCGGAGCTGTTATAGAAGGTGAAGCCGTTGGCGCTGCTGCCGGAGGCGGTCCACAGAACCTTGGCCAGGTTGGAGGAGGAAGCGGTGACGGTGTTGTCGCTGTTGACGGTGACAGCCACGGGGCTCAGATAGTGGCTGCTGGAAACGGCGGTGTTGCCGACAGCCTTGCCGCTGGTGCCGGAGATGGAATCAGAGGCCACGAGGATGTACTGGCCGCCGTTCTCCAGGCCGCTGGCCAGCTGATAGACCGTGGCGCCGCCGCTGCCCTCGGTCTTGGTGTAGACCGCGTAGAGGGTGACGTTGCCGCTGGGCGTGTAGGAGCCGCTCAGGATGGTGGGCCGGGTGGTGGTCTCCGCCACGGTGTTGGCACACCAGCCGGCGAAGCTGTAGCCGCTGACGGAGGTGGCGCTGCTGGGCAGGGTCACGGACTCGCCCGAGTAGCAGGACAGGGTGTTGTAGGTGGAGCCGTTGGCCTTCAGGGTCACGGTGTACTGGGTCTTGGCGGCGAAGTTGATCCGGACCGTGCAGTCGGAGGAGGGGTTCACGGTGAAGGTGTTGCCGCTCTGGGTGACGGTGGCGGTGCCGCTGGTGACGGTGTAGCCGGAGGCGTAGTAGCCGGTCTTCGGAGAGGCGGTGATGGTGTAGCCGCTGACGGAAACCGTGCCGTAGTTGGAGTTGTTGGTGGTGGCGGTCACGGTGTAGGAGCTGGAGCTGCCGCCGAAGAGGCTCCAGGTGGAGTACACGGTCTGGACGGTGTCCACGTTGCCGTGGCCGGGATAGCTGTCCTCAGAGGAGACGCAGATGGGGAAGGCCACGTGATTGCTCACAGCCTGGGACTGAGAGTAGGAGCTGTAGGCGGGGTCCCACTTGCCCAGGGAGGACTTGGCCTTGGAAACGGCGGTCTTGAAGTTGTCGCCGTCCTTGACGTAGCCGAGGATGGCTTCCATGTACTGGCGCTCGCCCTTGAAGGAGACGGACTGGGAGTAGCCCCAGACGGTCTCGACGCCCTTCTGACGCAGGCCCTTGAACATGCCGTCGGTGGCCATGCCCAGGCAGATGCCCATGTAGACCAGGGAGTTGGGGGCGTTCTTGGTCATGTGGTTGGCGATGCAGGTGCCAGAGACGTAGGCGTAGCCGGAGCCCTTCATGCAGTGGTAGTAGGTGCCGTAGGTGCCGGTCTGGGCGGCGGTATCGGCGGAGGTGACGCCGGAGTTGGTGGTCAGGCAGAGGTAGGAGCAGTTGGCGCGGGAGGTGTAGTCGCCGTTGGAGCCGGAGTAGTCGGTGGTGCCGTGGGAGTCGAAGATGACCAGGCCGCACTCTTCGATGGTCTTGGCGATGTTGTCGACGGTGGCGTTGGTCATGGAGTAGCGCATGCCGCTGCCGCCGGTGGCGCCGTAGAGGTTCTGCCACATGGTCTTATAGTAAGGAGAGTAGCTGGTGAAGGAGGAGTCTGCGTAGCTGGAGCTGGACTCCCAGTAGGGCTGGATCAGGCCGATCTTGGTGGAGTTGGCGCTGCCGCCGCGCGTATTGGTCTGCCGCCCGGTGTTGAAGCTCTCCAGCAGGGCCTTGGCTTCGGCCTCCGCCTTGGCGATCTCAGCGGCGCTGGGCGCGTCGGCGGTGTTGTGGAGCTCCGCTTCCATTCTGGGGTCGTAGCAGCAGGGCATGCCGGTCGTGGTCATCCAGACCAGGAAGTTGCCGTTCTGCTGCAGGGTGCCGGGCACGTAGGTCTCGGAGGACTCGATGGCCTCGACGACCTGGGGAACCAGCGCGATGTAGTTCGCTTCCGTCATACGGCTGATGCCGCCCATCCGGGAGGCCGCGCCGGCGGTGACGTCCGCGATCTTGGCAAAGACGTCGTTGTCCAGGATAGCGTTGTCGGCCTCGGTATAGACGCGGCTTGCGTCCCCGCGGCCGGAAATCGAGGCGCCCTCTGCGAAAGCGGCGGGCAGGACGCTCATCACCATCGCCAGGACAAGCAGAAGCGCGAAGAGGCGTTTGAACTGTTTGCTCATGGTATTGACTCCTTTTCCATAATAGAATACGAACGGTGAACAAAGGGATTTGTCCACCACGCGACTATTGTAACATGGGATTTGCAAAAAGTACAGTATAAAATTTCATTTTCACGCAGGATTATGAGGAAAAAGTGCGGGTCATATTTGTCATTTATGCACAGAAACGCAATATTTTATGTATATACATAATATTATTGCATATTTATGTTCATCCTTTGCCTGGCAGAGCGGCCTTGAATATGCATGATATGCAGGCGGCCCTCCCCCTGTTCAGGCGGTCCTTCCGGCTTTTCGGCCCGGCGAGCATACGCAAAGCGCGTGCCGGGTTCGGCCCCAAACATTTTGACTTTTCCCTTTTCGTATGCTATGGTTTCAATGCAATCGAAAAAAACCGTTCTTTTTTGCACCCGATCTCAGAAAACAGCGAGTATAAGAGTGAAGGGCCCTGAAAAAGGAGTTATTACGATGGATGACAAACAAATCATTGCGCTGTATTGGGAGCGGAATACCCTTGCGATTGACCGAACCGCGGAAAAATACGGCAATTACTGTTCGGCGATTGCCCGGAATATCCTGGGAAACGAAGAGGATGTCGAGGAGTGCGTCAACGACACCTGGCTCGGCGCGTGGAACAGCATCCCGCCCAAGCGGCCGGAGCATCTGCCAGGCTTTCTCGGCAAGCTCACCCGTTACAAGGCAATCGACCGCTGGCGGACCGAACACCGGGAGAAGCGGGGCGGCGGCCAGGTGGAGATCGCGTTGGATGAAATAGCCGAGATCGTCCCTGCGGGATTCAGTCCGGAGCAAAAGCTTCTCGATCAGGAGCTTGTGCAGGCCATCAACCGCTTTCTTGCCGGTCTTCCCAAAGAGGAACGCAAGATTTTCATGCTTCGCTACTGGTTCTTTGCGGATATCGCAGAGATCGCTGTGCGCTTTGGGTTCAGCTACAGCAAAGTCAAATCCATACTCCATCGTACCCGCAGCAAACTGAGACTGTTTTTGCAAAAGGAGAATTTGCTATGACGTCAAACGATTTTCTGGATGTCCTTGGCAAGGTGGACGATGCTTTCGTGGAGGAAGCCGCTGTTGCGGGCGCTTATCTTCCCTCGGAAAGGCAGGTCACGAACCATCGACATACCAAACGGATATGGCTCGTCGCCGCTGCCTTCGCTCTGGTGGTGCTGTCCTGCGCGTCGTGGCTGATGCTGCGCAAGGGACCCGATCCGGGCGCAGCTCCCAGCGATGATCCGCGCCTGGCCGGGACTTCCTCTGCGCCGGTGGCGACAGCTCCGAACGCCACAGAATTTGTCTGGCCGGAGGACGAGTTCCCCTATCCCAGAGCTGCGACCCTGCAATGGCTGGAGGATATGGGGATCAGTCTGGAAGCTTATTATGAAATGCTAAAGCATCCCGCATATATGGCGATGTCCGGCGATGGGACGCGGGAGATCGACGCGGACCCGGAGCTGGAAGCCGCTCTGATGCGCCTGCGGATCGGCGGCCTGTATCTGGGGCAGCCCCAGGAGGAGGTCTACGCCCTCTATGGGGAGCCAAGAACGAAAGGCATTTCCGACGAGGTACAGTCCGACGGAACGAAGTGGGATCTCTGGGGCTATCACTTCGGAGAAGAGCAAAGCCTGTGGGTCGACTTTGTGGACGCGGGGAACGGCTTTGTGGTGAACGATGTCAGTACTTCCGCGAACCTGGAGGCGGGGATGCCCTGCGGCATTCAGATCGGCCAGCCCTTCGACGAGGCAGAGGCCGCCTTCCGGGAGAATCCTGTAATCAACGAGGCGGCAGTCCGGCGGGACTTCACCGATCCGGTGAGCGGTTCGCAGTACGGACACATATCGGTGATGCTGACGGACGTGAAAACCGGGGAGCCAGGCTGCTTGGAATTTGCGGTCCGCTATCGGGATCAGAACGAGGACG
>JAFYAB010000117.1 GCA_017540945.1 Oscillospiraceae bacterium
AATTTACCATTCTCGTTTGCCCATGTCTCCTTGGCGGCAAGCGTCTCCATCACGTCCCAATGCTCCGCGATAAAGCCGTTTTCAACACGGAAGAGATCATAATAAGTGGTCGGAACACCGCCGAAGGAGCCTTCGCTGCAGGCGAGCGCATAGTCGCCGTCGGCAAGAACCATATGCGTCTTGTCGTAGACCATCGAGATACCCTGTTCCGCCATAGCCGCAAGCGCAGCGCCCAGGCCGGAAAGACCGTCAGCAATGGAGATATTGTGCTGGATGTACTTGTCGCCGTCGTAATAGGAGGTCAGCTTTTCCGGGTTTTCGCCGCGCAGCACATCGCCCACGAATCCCGCAACGATGCGGCGGGTCTCTTCCTTATCGACGTCTTTCTTTTCAAGCGTACCGTCGATCTGGGTGTGACCGGAAGGATTGGGGGCGGCAACATTCTGAAGATTGTCCCAATGCTCATCGATTTTGCCATCGGCGTTGAAATGGAACACGTCAAACGCTACCTGTTCGCCCGCTCCGGCGAAATTGTAAACGGTCTGAAGAAAAACGCAGTCACCGTCCTCGAAAGCGCGGATGTTATTTACCGTTGTCTTTACGGGTGCCTGCTGAAGTCCGGCGACCGCAGCCACAAATGCTTCAGCGCCGGTGCCGAAAGCGAGGTTGTGCTGCTTGTACTCGGGGGCGAGCAGAGACTTCGCCAGTTCCAGATCACCGGATACGAATGTGCCGATCAGAGCCAGGGCTTTTTCTTTGTTTGTCATAGTGAGATACCTCCGAAAATTCATTTGATGTAACCGCCGTGGTTTCATCTTGACCACAGTATAGCACGCCGAAGATGTAATGTCAATAGTTACAACAAAATTTTCGAAAAAATTTTCTTGTTTGATCTGCGCTTAATCACATCGCTGCAGTAGTTGCACTTTATCACAAGTCAGTCTGACATTGACCTGACAGCTCCCGGCAAGCGCAAGTGCGCATACTTCATCATCCTGAGCGATCAGGACGCCAGCATGGCGTTTCTGTCATCGCTCTTTTTTTCGTTCCTGTTTATCAAACTGACCCGCTATGCAGCTGCCAGCCCTGGCAGCCGCTGCGCAGTGCCTGTCAATCTGATCTTTGACGAGTTCAACAACGTGGGCAGGATCGGCGGTGCGGCGGACGGTTCGGACTTCACCCGGGCACTGAGTACGATTCGCTCCCGGGAGATCCGGGTCATGCTGGCGGTGCAGAGCCTCGGGCAGCTCCAGAACCGATATGGAAACAACCTCTGGGCAGAGATTATCCCTTGCACCGTGAATCTTCAGAAGGCCCACACGGTCCACCTGGGATTCACTCCGATCCCTTCTCTCCGCCGATTCGCTCCAGGCAGAGGGCGGCGTAGAGGGTGCAAGCCTCCCGGAAGCGGCGGGGGTCCAGGCCGCAGCGGTCCCGGATCCGGTTGAGCCGGTATTGGAGGGTGTTTTTATGGAGGAAGAAGTGGGCGGCCGTCTCCTGGAGGGAGCACTCCCTGGCGAAATAGACGGCGAGCAGCGCCCGATCCTCTTCGTCCAGACCGGAGAGGCACTTTTTCAGGTAGAGCTCCCCTGCCGTCGGCGCCACGCTGCCCAGCAGCAGCTCCAGGCCCATGGACTCATAGACCCCGTAGTTCCTGCCGGGCTCCAGACTTTGCAGCACCAGCCTGGCAGCCTTGCAGGAGCGGTCCTGCCGCAAAAGCCGCCGTGCAGAACCTATCCCCAGCCGCAGGGCCTCGGGATAACGGGCCGCCAGCTCCGATAACAGCGCAGTGCCCCGGGCGAAGTCCGCTTCCCGGAACAGCAGGCGAAACTCCCCGGGATAGAGGAAGGTGAAGAGCACCTTCCCCAGCCCCTCGATGACCCCCTGAATGGCGTATTCCAGCTCCATCAGAGGCTTGCCGCTGACGGTCTTCATGCGGATCACCACGGTACGCCAGCTCTCCCCCTGGTCCGTCAGGCCGTTTTTTTGCAGCACCGCCTCCACGAACTCCGGGCTCAGGCTCTCCCCCTCCGTCAGAGCTCGGACCAGGTGACTGGTCTGGGCCCGGACGTCGTAGGTCCGGGCGTCCATCTCCTGCTCCCGCAGCAGCAGCAGGGTCAGCCGCTGGGCCAGGTCCGCGTAGCGCCGGACCTCCGCCGGAGGCCCGGTGATGCCCACCACCGCCACGATTTTCCCGTGGAAGCGGATGGGCATGTTGATGCCGTGGCGCAGATCCCGGGCGGGGTCGTCCTCCTGGATGGTGACGATCTGACCGCTGCGGGCCGCCTCGTGGCCCCCCACGTGGTAGCCGTCCACCCGCTGGGAGTCCGTGCTGGCCCGGATCCGCCCATCCACATCGATGAAGTTGATGTCGTGGTCGCAGATGGTTTTCAGGGTGTCCACGATCTGCTGGGCCAGGAGCATGTGGATGCTTTGTGGCATGACGACGTCCTCCTTTTGTATTGATAACATTTTTTCTGTTTTTCTATGCAATTATTTTGTTACCTGTACTATATCATAGTTCGACAGAAAATGCTACAATGAAATCACCAAATACAGGGAGGTAATCCTATGAAATTCTTGTTTGCATCCGATTCCTTCAAGGGTACCCTTTCCAGCCAGCAGACGGTGGAGCTGCTGGCCAAGGCCGCCAGGGCTGTCTTCGGGGAGGACATCCAGTACAGCGGCGTGCCCGTAGCCGACGGCGGCGAGGGCACCACCGACGCGGTGGTGGCGGCGGAGAACGGCAGCTGGGTGGAGACCCTGGTGCACGGACCGCTGATGGAGCCCGCCAAGGCCCGCTACGGCAGGCTGGACGAACACCGGGCGGTGCTGGAAATGGCGGCGGCCTCCGGCCTGCCCATGGTGCCCATGGACCAGCGGAACCCCCTGCGCACCACCAGCTACGGCACCGGCGAGCTGATCCGCCACGCCCTGGACCAGGGCTTCACGGATCTGTCCATTGCCATTGGCGGCAGCGCCACCAACGACGGCGGCATGGGCTGTGTCCGCGCCCTGGGCGTTCGCTTCCTGGACGCGGAGGGCCGGGAGCTGGATGGCCGCGGGGAAGACCTGGAGAAGGTCCGCAGCATCGACGTATCCGAGCTGGACCCCCGGATCAAAACCACTAAGATCACGGTCATGTGCGACGTGACCAATCCCCTCTGCGGACCCAACGGCGCCACCTGGACCTTCGGCGCTCAAAAGGGCGCCACCCCGGAGATCCAGGCCCGGCTGGAGGCCGGCATGGTGAACTACCGGGATCTGATCCGCCGCCAGTTCGACGTGGACCCGGACGCCATCCCCGGCGCCGGCGCCGCAGGCGGCCTGGGTGCTGCCCTGACGGTCTTCCTGGGGGGCGTCATGAAGTCCGGCATCGACACCGTGCTGGATCTCATCGACTTTGACCGCCGCCTGGATGGCACCGATCTGGTGGTCACCGGCGAGGGCCGCACCGACTGGCAGAGCTGCTTCGGCAAGGTCATGCAGGGCGTGGGCGAGCGGGCCCGTGCCAAGGGCGTGGTGGCCGTGGGCCTCAGCGGCTCCCTGGGCCGGAACGCCGACCAGATTTTTGACCACGGCATCGCCTCCCTGATGACCACCGTGGACGCCCCCATGCCTCTGGAGGAGGCCCTGGGACGGGCGGAAGAGCTGTATTACCTGGGCGCTGTCCGGATGTTCCGCTTCCTGCAGGCGGGCATGCGGCTGGCAGAGTGAGAAAGGAGCTGCCTTATGTACGAATTTACCACTCTGGGCGCCATCATCGGTCTGGCCCTGGCCATCGTTCTCATTATCCTGAAGGTCCATCCGGCCTACAGCCTGATCCTGGGCGCCCTGGTGGGCGGCCTCATCGGCGGCGGCGGTCTGGTGACCACCGTAAATACCATGGTCTCCGGCGCTTCCTCCATGATGTCCTCCGTACTGCGGATCATGACCTCCGGCGTGCTGGCGGGCGCCCTCATCAAGACCGGGTCCGCCCAAAAGATTGCGGAAACCATCGTAGACAAGATGGGCCAGAAGCTGGCCCTGGCGGCCATTGCCCTGGCCACCATGATCATCTGCGCCGTGGGCGTCTTCGTGGACATCTCCGTCATCACCGTGGCCCCCATCGCCCTGGCCATCGGCAAGAAGGCGGGCCTGTCCAAGCAGAGCCTGCTGCTGGCCATGATCGGCGGCGGCAAGGCCGGCAACATTGTCTCACCCAACCCCAACACCATCGCCGCCTCCGAGGCCTTCGGTGTGGATCTGACCTCCCTGATGTTCAAGAACATCGTCCCTGCCCTGCTGGCTCTGGTGGTGACCATCCTGCTGGCCACCCTGCTGAGCAAGAAGAAGAACGGCCTGGCCGTGGCCCAAAGCGACATTGAGAGCTCCGACGCCAATCTGCCCGGCTTCCTGCCCGCCATCCTGGGGCCCCTGGTGGTCATCGTGCTGCTGGCCCTGCGTCCCATCGCCGGCGTTACCATTGATCCCCTCATCGCCCTGCCCGCCGGCGGCCTGATCTGCATGCTGGTTACCGGACAGCTCAAGCAGGTGGTGAAGATCACCGAGTTCGGCCTGTCCAAGGTGGTGGGCGTGTCCATCCTTCTGATCGGCACCGGCACCATCGCCGGGGTCATCAAGGCCTCCGCCCTGCAGTACGACATGATCGACCTGCTGGAAACTCTGAAGATGCCCGCCTTCGTGCTGGCGCCTCTGGCCGGTATTCTGATGGCCGGTGCCACCGCCTCCACCACGGCCGGCGCCACCATCGCCTCCCAGACCTTTGCAGAGACCCTGATCGCCAGCGGCGTCCCCGCCCTCAGCGCCGGCGCCATGATCCACGCGGGCGCCACGGTGGTGGACTCCCTGCCCCACGGCTCCTTCTTCCACGCCACCGGCGGCAGCGTGAACCTGACCATCAAGGACCGAATGAAGCTGATCCCCTTCGAGGCCTGTGTGGGCCTCACCGCCACCCTGGGCAGCGTGCTGATGTTCCTGCTGTTCCACTGATGTTCAGCGCTGGCCGTGAATCCCGAGGTCCTTGACTGCGACTACTACCGCTTCAAAGAACTGGACGCGGGGGCGGTGAACGCGTTCCAAAACGAGTACGAACCGAAGTACAGAGCGGGCCGGGTCCTCCAGGCGGAGGGTCCGGCCCGCTTTGATCAATTCATACTGAACTCCATTAAAATGTTTAAAAACAATTTAATGGAGTTCAGTATAATAAACCTTGCGGAGGAAGTTATACTAAACTTCAAATAAATACTTTAAAAA
>JAFYAB010000118.1 GCA_017540945.1 Oscillospiraceae bacterium
CCCGAACAGATGTTGGATTAATACCATCTTAATCAGCACAACCGGATCTGTTCCCGGTCGTCCGTTGTCGTGGCAATAGTATGGTGACAACCTTTCATACAGCCATTCGTAATCCATGACCTTCTCCACTCTCCGAAGAAGATGATCCTGCGGCACTAATCCCTCAAGGTCCGTGAAAACGAATTGCTCTCGCTCGTTCCTGCGCCAGCCTTCCATAACAAACACCCCCGTTTCCCTTATTATACAGGAAACAGAGGCATTTGTACAGTTTTTTGACACTCTGAAACGCCGTCCCCCCGCAAGCCTTGGCTTGCAGGGGGACGGCGTTTCCCATTCCTATTCCGCGGGCGTTTCCACTGCCGCGGCGTCGAAGAGCACCCGTAGCTCCGGCGGCTCCCGGAGCTGATACCAGACCCGAGGCGCGCCATCCAGGTTTTCCAGACAGCAGAGCATCCCGCTGTCGTAGACGGTGACGTGGGCCTGGGTTCTGTCGTTCTCGCCGCCCTCGGGCCGTGTCATCCTCAGGAAGCCCAGCTCTTTGCCTGTGGGCCGGATCTGCCCCGGCAGCTCCGCCAACGCCTTGTCCGCCAGAGCGGCCTCCGCCGCGGCGCAGACCGACGGGTCCGCGGAGGACTCCTCCGTGCAGGGCTGGGTCCAGGGCGCGACCTGGACAATCCGCCAGCTCCAGTTCCTGGGTCCCTGCTTGGCGGCTCCCCGGAGCAGACTCCGCCGGAAGCGCAGATGGGAGACGACAGGCCAGACCAGTACGCCCGCGAAGCCCGCCGCCCAGATCCCCAGCAGAACCCAGAAAAGCCTCCGGGGCAGGCGGATCAGGAGGCCGCTTTGCAAACGAAAGGCAAACGTAGAGCAAAATTGTCCAGTCCTTCTGAGCTTTTCTTTGAAAAAATTTTTTCAAATCACGAAAAAAGTAACAACTTTGTAATAATTTTGTGCTAAACTATTATTTAATGACGTGAGCTTCCGCCCCTTCGACTTATTTTTTCAACGGCTGCATCTTCCCCTCGGGGGAGCTGTCGGTGAGGTCGCCGCCGATGATTTTGCCATCCAGAACGAAGAGAGTGGCGTAGACTGGCCCCTTGGCGTCGGGGAAGTTCAGGACCTCATAGACGTATCGCGTGGCCTGCTTGCCCGCGTATTGGCTCAGATCGAAACCCTGGGATTTTTGAAGCTCGTTGTAGCGGCGGAAGACCTCGCTGTCCGCCGCGGGGATCTTGACGGACTGGGTCTGGACGGGCTCCGCGTTGATTTCCCAGCCGCACTGCGCCAGCCAGGCCGCCCGGCTGTCGTTGTCGGCTCCGTTTGCTGCCTCCGGCTCCTTCGGCGCATTGCCCTTTGCCGCTCCCAGCACCGCCGCCAGCACCGCCGCCGCGATCAGCAGCGTCACAATGGCCGCGATCTTGGTTTTGGAAAGCTTGGTCGTTATGACAAACATATCCATACATCCTTTCCGAATTAAGCTGTTGGATTGTATGATTGCAGAAAAGAGAATATGAGGGATAGCATGATACGATTAGATAAATACCTCTCCGACGCCGGCGTTGCTTCCCGTCGGGAGCTGAAGACGATTTTGAGGACCGGCGCCGTGACGGTCAACGGCGTGCCTGTCACCGACGGGGCGGCGAAGATCGACCCTGCCGGGGATCGGGTCCTGTTTCGCGGTGAAGCTGTGGAGGGGCCCCGGCGGGTGGTGCTGCTGCTCCACAAGCCCGCGGGCTATGTGAGCTCCACCGAGGACCCCCGGGACCGGACCGTCATGGAGCTGATCCCCGCCCGGTATCTGCGGCAGGGCGTGGTGCCTGTCGGACGGCTGGACAAGGAGACCGAGGGGTTGCTGCTGCTCACCAACGACGGGGCGCTGAACCACCGGCTGACCGCCCCGAAGCACGAAGTGGAGAAGCGCTACTACGCCCGCCACGAGGGAACGGCAGGGGAGGCGGACGCGGAGGCCTTCGCCGCCGGCCTGACCCTCCGGGACGGGACCCTGTGCAAGCCGGCGCTTCTGCGGCCTCTGGGCCCTGGGGAGAGCGAAATCACCGTCACCGAAGGCAAGTACCACCAGGTCCGCCGCATGATGGCAAGCCGCGGCCTGACCGTCAGCTACCTCCGTCGGGACAGCGAGGGAGCTCTGACCCTCGGGGATCTGCCTGTGGGCCAGGTAAGGGAATTGTCGGATTGCGAAATTGCGTCTCTGTACAATTTAGACAAACAATTTCTTTGACAAATCCAGTAAAACGGAGCGGCTTATCGGAGGGCTAATTAGACATATCGCCGGTTTTGTTGTGTTTTTGCATAAAACAGCTTCAATTTTTTCAAAAAAATGTCAAATGGGTCTTGCAAAACGCGAAAAGATAGGGTATGATAAAAGGTAGATGTTGTACAAAAACCGAATGCACGGACAGGAGTGTGTGTATATATGACAAATCATATCTTTTCCGACGTGATCCAGCAGATGAAAGCCGCCACCGAGCGCCAGATCGGTGTGATCGACGCGGAGGGCACCGTGGTGGCCTGCTCCGACCCGGAACAGATCGGGGCCCAATTTCCCAAGCTTGCCCGGGTGGTGGCCCTGTCAGAGGAGCACGTGGTTCATTTCTCCGGCAAGACCGTCAAGGCGCTGGCCAACTTTGGCAGCAGCTTTGACTACGCCGTCTTCGTGGACGGCGACGACGAGCTGGCCCGCAGCTTCTGCCTCATGGCCCAGGTGGCGCTGAACTGCACCAAGATCTACTATGAGGAGAAGCACGACAAGGCAACCTTTGTCAAGAACATCATCACCGACAATATCCTCCCCGGCGACATCTATATCCGGGCTAAGGAGCTCCATTTCCCGGCTGACCAGTATCACACCGTTTTCCTGGTCCGCCAGCAGGGCAGCGTGGACGTGGGGGCCGTGGATGTGCTCCAGGGCATGTTCCCGGACCGGCAGCAGGATTTCGTGATTTCCATCAATGAGAACGACATCGCCGTGGTCAAGTCCGTCAGCGCCGAGGTCGAGCCGTCCGAGCTGCTGGAGCTGGCCTCCATGATGGAGGAGACCCTCAAGAGTCAGCTCTTTGCCAAGACCATCATCGGCATCGGCGGCGTGGCGGAGCATCTGCGGGAGCTGGCCGACTCCTACAAGGAGGCCCAGGTAGCCATTGAGGTCGGGAAGGTCTTCGACACCGAGAAGACCATCATCACCTATGAGAATCTCGGCATCGGCCGGCTGATCTATCAGCTCCCCACGACCCTCTGTGAGATCTTCCTGGACGAGGTCTTCAAGAAGAACTCCATCGACACCCTGGACCAGGAGACCCTGTTTACCATCAACAAGTTCTTTGAGAACAACCTGAACGTCTCCGAGACCTCCCGCAAGCTCTTCGTCCACCGCAATACCCTGGTCTACCGCCTGGAGAAGATCAAAAAGCTCACGGGGCTGGATCTCCGCGAGTTCGACCACGCCATCATCTTCAAGGTGGCCCTGATGGTCAAGAAGTACCTGGCGTCCCGGGAAAATAAGATGTTCTGAGTGCAGCGGCGCACAGTGTGCGCCATACAAGCTGAATAGGAGAACCATATGATCGATTTTCGTAACGTCACCAAGGTCTATGAGGCAGGAAACCGCGCCCTGGAGGGCGTGAGTCTGCACATCGACGATGGGGAATTTGTGTTTTTGGTGGGGCCCTCCGGCTCCGGCAAGTCCACCATCATCAAGCTGCTGACCGCCGAGCTGGAGCCCACCTCCGGCTCCATCGAGGTCAACGGCTACAAGCTGGAGTCCATCAAGAAGCGGCAGATCCCCTATATGCGCCGGACCGTGGGCGTCATTTTTCAGGACTTCCGCCTGATCGAAAACAAGACCGTTTTTGAGAACGTGGCCTACGGCATGCGGATTGTGGGAGCCTCCAACCGGGAGATCAAGGTCCGCGTCCCCTACGTCCTGGACCTGGTGGGTCTGGAAAACCGGGGCCGCCGTTTGCCCCATGAGCTCTCCGGCGGTGAGCAGCAGCGCGTCGCCATTGCCCGGGCTCTGGTCAACAACCCCGCGGTCATCGTGGCCGACGAGCCCACCGGCAACCTGGATCCCCAGCGCTCCTACGAGGTCATGATGCTCCTGGAGTCCATCAACTCCCTGGGCACCACCGTCATGGTAGTCACCCACGAGCAGGAGCTGGTGAACCGCTTTACCAAGCGGGTCATCGCCATTGACGAGGGCAAGGTCATCAACGACGGAATGGATGGGTATTATATCAATGAAGAGAGTTAGAAAAATGGGATACCTCTTCCGGGAGGGCGTCCGCAACATGTTTACCCACGGCTTCATGTCCTTCGCGGCGGTGTGCGTGACGGTGGCCTGCCTGGTGATCATCGGCAGCTTCTCGCTGATCATCTATAACCTGAGCCTCTTCGTCTCCGATATGGAGCAGCAGAACCGGGTCCTGGTCTACGTAGAAGAGAGCTACGACACTGCGGAGGCCAAGTCCGTGGGCTCCCGGATCAATCTGATCGAGAACGTCCGGGAGGCGGTCTTTATGTCCCGGGAGGAGGCCGGCCAGCGCTTCATCGAGCAGCAGGGCGGGGGTGAGGCCTACGAGGGCATCGACGCCTCCACCTTCCGGGACCGCTTCATCGTTACCCTGGAGGACAACTCCAAAATGAGCGAGACCGTGGAAAAGATCCGGGAGGTCCAGGGCGTGGCATCTATTTCCGACCGGCCGGAGCTGGCGGAGGGCTTTACCACCATCCAGCGCATCCTCAACATCGTTTCCGCGGCCATCATCATCGTGCTGCTGGTGGTCTCCCTGTTCATGATCTCCAACACCATCAAGCTGGCCATGTACGACCGGCGGGATGAGATCGCCATTATGAAAATGCTCGGCGCCACCAACCGCTTTATCCGCTTCCCCTATTTTGTGGAGGGCTTCCTGATCGGCCTGATCTCCGGCGCCGTGGCCTTTTTCCTGGAGTGGGGCCTCTACGATTTGCTGGTGAACAAGATCACCGAGATCCAGAGCCTGCAGCTGTTCAAGCTGGTGCCCTTCCGGGAGGTCTTCTGGCCCATGATCCTGACCTTTGGTTTTACGGGACTCTTCGTGGGTATGTTTGGTTCCGTCATGTCCATCCGGAAATTCCTGGACGTCTGATTTTGCGTCCGATGAGAGGAGACAGCCATGTATAAGTATCGTCGTGTCATCGTTGCCGTGATCGCGGGCGTCCTGGCCCTGCTGATGATCGGCGGCGTGGTGATTTCCGCCTTCGCGGAGAGCTCCAAAACGATCAAGGAGCGCATCGAGGCGCTGAAACGGCAGGAGGCGGCCATTGCCGCCCAGCAGCAGGAGGTCCGGGAGCAGAAGGCTGAAAACGAGTCCGACATCCAGGACCTGGTAGGTCAGAAGAATCAGCTGGACAAGCAGATCAAGCTGACCCAGGATTCCATCGAAAACAAAAACGAGCAGATCCAGGAGTACACCCTCCTGATCGCTGAGAAGCAGAACGAGCTCAACGACGCCCTGGATCAGCGGGACGCCCTCAACGAGCGCTACAAGGCCCGCATCCGCTCCATGGAGGAGAAGGGCAAGCTCACCTATTGGTCCATCCTCTTCAAGGCCAGCAGCTTCGCGGACCTCCTGGACCGGGTGGATATGATCAACGAGATCGCCCGCTCCGACGCGAGAATGATCGACCAGATTCAGGACGTGGCCCAGCAGATCGAGACCGCCCGCCAGGATCTGGCCGCCGATAAGGTGGAGATGGAGGAGACCAAGGAGGGCCTGGCCGCCGAGCAGGAGGCCCTGGAAGCCCAGCGCGCCGAGGCGGACCAGCTGATGGCGGAGCTGATGAAGGACCACGCGGCCTTTGAAGCCCAGGAGGAGAAGTACGACGACCAGAAGGAGGCCCTTCTGGCCCAGATCGCCAAGGAAGAGATCAAGTACAAGGAAGCCGTCAGTGCCGAGGAAAAGGCCCGCAGGGAGGCCGAAGCCGCGGAGCGCGCCAGAAAAGCCGCAGCAGAGGCAGCCGCGGCAGCCCGCCAGCGGGAGGCCTCCGGCGGGGGCGGCTCCTCCGGGGGCAGTTCCTCCGGCGGCAGCTCCTCGGGCAGCTCGGTGAGCCGTTACGGTTTCCAGTGGCCCTGCACGGCCCGGGCCATCACATGTCCCTTCGGGCCGCGGATCCATCCCATTACCCATGTCTACAGCAACCACAGCGGCATGGACATCGGCGCCAGCTACGGCTCGCCCATCTACGCCTGTGCCTCCGGTACCGTGACCAAGGCCACCTTTGGCACGGCCTACGGCTACCATGTGGTGATCAACCACGGCAACGGCTTCTCCACCCTCTACGGTCATATGATCCGCTATACGGTGAGCGTGGGGCAGTACGTGACCCGGGGCGAGATCATCGGCTATGTGGGCAGCACCGGCTGGTCCACCGCCCCCCACCTGCACCTGACCATGTACTACAACGGGAACCTGGTGAATCCCCTGAACTATCTGCCCGCCGGCGGTTACTTTGCCTGATCGCCCCGGCGCTCACCGATAGGACGAGCCTGGCCGCTCGTCCTATCGTCATATTCCTGTCATATTACGAAAGAAACGAGGACGCAATCCATGGAACAGAATTCCGGACACCAGAACGAATACGAAAACGGGTTTGAGGGCCAAGCCTCCGGGCAGCCCGCCCCTTACAGTCCCGCCGCCTGGACCCAGCCCGGTGTCCGCACCGTGCCGACGACCCGGATCTGGCCCATCATCCTGGCGGCCCTGCTGGCAGCGCTGGTGACCTTCTGGGCCTGCTTTTTGGCCTTCGGGACCCGGGGGGCCGACAACACCGGGAATCTCAAGCCCTCCGGCCAGAGCGTGCAGCCCGGCAAGCCCGACGATGGCAAGACCCAGGCCTGGGAGCACAAGCTGGATCAGATCAAGGACTATATCGACAGATATTTCATTGGAGATGTGGACGAAGACAAGCTGGCCGACGCCGCGGCTTCCGGAATGATCGAGGGCCTGGACGACGAGTGGAGCTACTATATCTCCGCCGAGGAATACGCCTCCTACATGGAGAGCGTCACCAATTCCTATGTGGGCATCGGCGTCACCATCTCCATTGAGAACGTGGAGAAGGGCGTCGAGATCGTGGACGTCACCCCTGACAGCCCCGCCTATGGGGCAGGGTTGGTGAACGGGGATCTGATCCTGGCCGTGGAGGGCGTACCCATCCTGGACGGCTCCGAGAACGCGCTGGACCTGAACGAGACCAAGAAACGGGTCCGCGGCGAGGAGGGCAGCTCCGTCACCATCACCGTCTCCCACGAGGGTCAGCTCCGGGATGTCACCATCGTCCGGGCCAAGATCAAGACCGTCAACGTCACCTGGGAAATGCTGGAGAACGAGCTGGCCTATATCCACATTCGCAACTTTGAGCAGGACGCCGCCAAGGACACCATCGCGGCCATCGAGGCGGCCCGGGACGCCGGCGCCAAGGCCATCATCTTCGACGTGCGCTACAACCCCGGCGGCTACAAGCACGAGCTGGTGCAGATCCTGGACTACCTGCTGCCCGAGGGGCCCCTGTTCCGCAGCGTGGACTATACGGGCCGGGAGAGCGTGGACGAGTCCGACGACGATTATCTGGATATGCCCATGGCGGTGCTGGTCAACTACGACTCCTACTCCGCCGCCGAGTTCTTTGCCGCGGCCCTGCAGGAGTACGAGGCCGCCGTCATCGTGGGCGAGCAGACCTACGGCAAGGGACGCTTCCAGACGGCCATGACCCTGGACGACGGCTCCGCCATCAACATCTCCATCGGCCAGTACACCACCCCCAAGGGCGTCAGCCTGGTGGGCAAGGGCATCACCCCGGACCATGTGGTGGAGCTCACCGACGAGGAGAAGGCCGACCTCTACTACAACCGCCTGGAAAAAGAAAAAGACGCGCAGCTGCAAAAGGCCATCGAGGTCCTGACCAAGCCGTAAGGAGGCCTGAACCCGGGCCGCCGTTCTCCCCACAGACAAGGGATCAGGGATCAAGGATGCTGGATCAGGGTGGGGGAAGGGAACAGGGAGCCTCTCCTGTCGCGCGGGCAATCTGTCCGCCTGCTTTCCCCCACAGACGAGTCGCGACTCACCAGGAATTGAGGTACGCGGATCTGCTGCGTCCCCTTCCGCAGGGGCGGCCATTGGACGCCCGCCCGAGGCAACGGCCTCCCAAGTCTGCCATTGCCACGCCAGTGCGCACACTGGCGTGGCAATCCGTGTCTCCGTAAGCAGGGGGCAGCGTCCCCGACGCCTATACCTGACAATACAAATACGAAAAAGATATGGAAGTCAACGAAAAACAAAAAAGGGTCCTTCGGGAAATCTCGGCTCTTCTCCTATCGGAGCCAACCGAAACGGAGCGTCTTCTCCTCCGGCCCTTCCGGAAAACGGATTTGTCCGAGCTCTATGAATACCTCTCCCAAAAGGAGCAGCAGCGGCTTGCCGGAAATCCGCCGGTTGACAGCCTGGATGACGCCCGGGAGGTTTTGGATTGGATCCTCGACCCGTCCCGTCCGTCCCACAGCCTTGCCATCGTCCTGAGGGCCGAGAACAAGGTGATCGGAAACCTCACCCTCGGCAAATGTCCCTTCCTGGAAGACGACGAGAAGCTTCGCGCGCTCCGGGGCGTCGCCCTCTCCTATGTGCTCAACGAGCGGTATTGGAGAAAGGGGTATATGACCGAGCTGCTCCGGGCCGTCTATCCGATCCTGTTTGAAAAAGGCCGCCTGGACTATATCCAGTCCGGCTATTTCGCCTTCAACACCGCCTCCGCCGCCCTGCAAAACAAGCTCGGGATGCGTCATTGGACCGACGGCGTCTTCGAATGCGACGGCCAGCGGATCGAGACTGTGGAGATGATCCTGTTCCGGGACGATTTCATTCATTCGTAGCAATAATAACAGTTGACAAACACCCCGTCGACCTGTATAATATAGCGGCAAAAATGGAGAAATAACCTGACAGAAAGGCTGAAACGATATGGCTAAGGAATTCAAGATCACCAGCATCCGGCTCGCGGAGCTGGAGGAAGAGCTGCAATATCTCAAGACCACCCGGGAAAAGGAAGTGGCCGAGCATCTGAAGGAGGCCCGCTCCTTCGGCGATCTTTCTGAGAACAGCGAATACGACGAGGCGAAAAACGAGCAGGCTCTGCTCTACGGCCGCATCGCGGAGGTGGAGAACATCCTGGCCCACGCCGTTATCATCGACGACGGTTTGGACGGGGTGGAGGCCTCTACCGTGGGCTTCATCGGCCTTGGCAGCACCGTCAAGGTCCGGGACCTGGAATTCGACGACGTGGACATCTACGCCATTGTGGGCTCCCAGGAGGCGGACCCCAAGAATCATCGGATCTCCGACGACTCTCCCTTCGGCCGCGCCATGCTGGGCAAGACCGTGGGCGATATCGTCAACGTGGAGGCGCCCGTGGGCACCGTCCGTTTCGAGATCCTCTCTGTCGAGAAATAATCACTGGGGCGATCCTTGATTACCCGCTCCCTGAATCATAGGAGGAATCCCATGGCAAAATTTGTACCCCAGGCGGAAATGCCCCTGGTGGACCAGGTACGCGTCCGTCACGAGAAGCTGCAAGCCCTGCAGCAGGAGGGGAGAGACCCCTTCCGGATCACCAAATTCGATGTGAGCCATCACGCCCAGGAGATCAAAGACCGTTTTGAGGAGCTTGAGGAGCAGACCGTCCGGCTGGCCGGCCGCATCATGTCCAAGCGGGGCATGGGCAAGGCCATCTTTGCCGATCTCCAGGACCGTTCCGGCCGCGTGCAGCTCTATATCAAGGTGGACGAAATGGGCGAGGAAGCCTTCGCCGACTGCCGCAAGCTGGACGTGGGCGACATCGTGGGCGTCGAGGGTCCCGTCTTTAAGACCCAGCGGGGCGAGATCTCCGTCCGCACCCGGTCGGTCACCCTTCTGTCCAAATCCCTGCTGCCCCTGCCGGAGAAGTTCCACGGACTTACCGACGTGGAGACCCGTTTCCGTCAGCGCTATGTGGACCTGATCATGAATCCGGAGGTTCGCCGCAATTTCGAGATCCGGACCAAGTTCGTCTCCCATATCCGGCGGTATCTGGACAGCCGGGGCTATATGGAGGTGGAGACCCCGGTTCTGAACACCATCTCCGGCGGCGCCACCGCCCGGCCCTTTATCACCCATCACAACACCCTGGACATCGACATGTATATGCGCATCGCCACGGAGCTGCACCTGAAGCGGCTCATCGTGGGCGGTCTGGAGCGGGTCTATGAGATCGGCCGCATCTTCCGCAACGAGGGCATGGACCCCAAGCACAACCCCGAGTTCACCACCGTGGAGCTCTACCAGGCCTACACCGATTTCAACGGCATGATGGACCTCTTCGAGGAGCTGCTGTCCTCCGCCGCCATGGAGATTTTGGGGACTTATCAGCTGCGCTGGCAGGGCTATGACGTGGACCTGACCCCCGGCTGGCCCCGCCTGACCATGGCCGAGGCCGTCAAGCAGTATTTGGGCGTGGACTTCATGGCCATCAGCTCCGACGAGGACGCCGAAAAGCTGGCCGCCTCCGTGGGGGTGGAGCTTGGGCCCACCAAGGAGCACACCTGGGGCAACTACCTTTACGAGTGCTTCGACCAGAAGGTGGAGGAGAAGCTGATCCAGCCCACCTTCATCACCATGCACCCCGTGGACGTGTCCCCCCTGGCCAAGCGTTCCCCCAGGGATCCCCGGCTCACCGAGCGCTTCGAGCTCTTTATCTGCCACTCTGAGATGGGCAACGCTTTCTCTGAGCTCAACGATCCCATCGATCAGAAGGGCCGCTTCCAGAAGCAGGTGGAGCTGCGGGCCAAGGGCGACGACGAGGCGGGCATGATGGACGAGGACTACATCAACGCCATGGAATACGGCCTGCCTCCCACGGGCGGCCTGGGCATCGGCGTGGACCGCTGCGTCATGCTGCTGACCGGCAACGATTCCATCCGCGAGGTCATCCTGTTCCCGACAATGAAACCTTTAAAGTCCGAGGAGAAGCTCGCGACTGGTCCGATTGCTCCGGAATTTGAGCCCGAGGAACCCTCCCAGGATGCGCCTGTGGCACCTGTTGAAGAAGAGAAAATCGACTTCTCCAACGTCGTGATCGAGCCGCTTTTCGAGGATCAGGTCGACTTTGAGACCTTCTCCAAGAGCGATTTCAGAGCCGTTAAGGTGCTCGAATGTGAAGCTGTTCCGAAGTCCAAGAAGCTCTTAAAGTTCACTCTGGATGACGGTTCTGACGAGAAAAGGACGATTTTGAGCGGTATTCACGCATTTTATGAGCCGGAAGAGCTCATCGGCAAGACCTGCATCGCTATCACGAATCTGCCTCCCAGAGCCATGATGGGAATTGAATCCTGCGGTATGCTGATCAGTGCGGTTCACCATGAAGGAGAGGATGAAAAGCTCCATCTCCTGATGGTCGATCCCCACATCCCTGCGGGTGCTAAGCTGTATTGATTGAGGGACCTAATTCGGCTCGAATCACCAATTTAGTCACCAAAAATCACCTTTCGATCTCCAAATCGGAAGGCAAAAATGTGCGATTCCTCATTGAATGGCATAAATCATCGTTATTCTGCAAGAGACTCACTATCATGCGGTAGTGGGTCTCTTTTTTTGTTTTCGGACATTCTTCTGACTGATTCTCATAACGTACCTATCTGTATGCCCGCCGAGTAAAATCGGCGGGCTTTTTTTGCTTCAAGAAGGAGTTGCTGATGGTCCACGAAAAATTTTTTTATTTTTTTTCAAATTCGATGTCGTTTTTTGGCCTTCGATGTTGCGGTAAGGGGGTGAGAGGAGAAATTCCTACTCACCGCAACTTGACAACTGAATACACATTCATCAGATACGTTCCTGAGCGGGGGCGAAAGCCCCAGCCGAATGAAGGTGCGCCAAGACCCTCCTGCCCATCCGGGTTATAACGGAAAGCAAGGTGGCGAGCGTTTCCGAACCATTCTGA
>JAFYAB010000119.1 GCA_017540945.1 Oscillospiraceae bacterium
ATTACGATGGCTTCGAGGCGGAAGACATGCGGACCCTGTACGACTTTGTACCGGTGGCGGACGGCGAAGAGACCGGCACGCCGCTGACCTGGTCCGTGGAGGGCTACGCCCGGGAGGCCCGGCTGAATCCGGATGCCACGGATGCGGAGCTGAATCTGTTCAACGCCCTGCTCCACTATGTGGACGCGGTCAAGGCTGCATTTCCGTCGTAAAACCCGCGCAAGCTGAAAAAATTGTTCACTGGCAAACAAGACCCGCGGAGCTTCGGCTCCGCGGGCTTTTCTTGCCGTCAAACGGGGAAACCCGCCGATCGAAGGGGAACCCGCCGATCGAAGGGGAAATCCGCTGATTTCATGGTTTACTTATGGACGCGCTTCATGTATAATAGAACAGAAAGCAAAAACAGAACTGCGCAGCGGGCAGCCGCATGCCGCGGTTCCAAAAACCCGAAAGGAAAGGAAAGGACCAACGAACATGGAGATGTTGAAATTTCAGGATATGCCCTATCTGCGGCCGGACATGGAAGCCCTCAGGGCCGCTTATGAGAACGCCACCGAGGCCATGACCCGGGCCGCCAACGCCGCAGAGGCCAGGAGGATCTTCTTTGATTTGCAGGAAAAGGAGGAGGCCGCCGGGACCCTGTTCTCGATCTGCTCGGTCCGAAACACCATCGACACCGCGGATGAATTCTATGACGGGGAGATCGCGGCTCTGCGCAAGGGCTTTGCGGCCCTGATCCCCCTGCGCAAGCGCTGGAACGAGGCCCTGGCCGCGAGTCCCTTCCGGCCGGAGCTCGAGAAGGAGCTCGGCACGCAGTTCTTCCGCATGGTGGACGCCGCCCTGAAGAGCTCCGACGAGCGCATCATCCCCGAGGTGATCCGGGAGGGGGAGCTCAAGCAGCAGTACCAGAAGGACAGCGCCATGGCCGCCACGGAGTTCCGGGGCGAAAAGTGCAACTTCTACGGCCTGCTCAAGCACATGGAGAGCACCGACCGCGACGAGCGCCGGGAGGCCTTCCACGCCTGGGCGAAGCTCTACGAATCCATCAGCCCGAAGCTGGACGCCCAGTTTGACGAGTTGGTGCGGCTCCGCCACAGGATGGCCGGGACCCTCGGCTATAAGTCCTATACGGAGCTTGCCTATCTCCAGCGCCGCCGCTTCGACTACACCCAGGCGGACGCCGCGGCCTTCCGGGACCAGGTCCGCCGGGTCGTCACTCCGGCGGTGGCGGAGCTGCGGGAGCGGCAGCGCGTCCGCCTGGGCCTGGACAAGCTCCGCTTCTACGACGAAAAGCTGATCTTCCCGGAGGGCAACGCGGATCCCGAGGGGAGCGTGGCGGAGCTGGTGGCCAAGGCGCAGAAGATGTACCGGGAGATGAGCCCGGAGACCGGGGAGTTCTTTGACTTCATGGTGCGGTACGGGCTCTTCGATCTGGAGACCCGCCCCGGCAAGCGCATGGGCGGCTATATGACCTATTTCTCCGGCTACAAGGCCCCCTTCATCTTCTCCAACTTCAACGGCACCAGCGCTGACGTGGACGTGCTGACCCACGAGGCCGGTCATGCCTTCGAGGGCTATCTGAGCCTGCGATCCATCCCCGTCGCCGATCTGCGCCTGTCCACCGCGGAGGTCAACGAGATCCACTCCATGTCCATGGAGCACTTCGCCTATCCCTGGATGGGGGAGTTCTTCGGCGAAAACAGCGGGAAGTACCTGACCGCCCATCTGCTGGACGCCTTCTGCACCATCCCGTATCTGGTCAGCGTGGACGAGTTCCAGCACCGGGTCTACGCCAAGCCCGAAATGACCGCCCTTGAGCGCCGGCAGGTCTGGCGGGAGATCGAACGGATCTACATGCCCTGGCGGGATTACGACGGGGAGCCCTTCCTGGAGGGCGGCGGCTTCTGGATGCAGAAGCAGCATATCTTCCTCTATCCCTTCTACTACATCGAATACGCCCTGGCCCAGCTCTGCGCCTTCCAGTACTACGGCCGCATGAAGACCGACCGGAAGGCCGCCTGGGCGGACTATCTGCGGCTCTGCCGGGCCGGCGGCACCAGGGGCTACTTTGAGCTGCTGGAGCTGGGCGGGCTGGAGAATCCCTTCCGGGAGGGCGCGGTGGAGCGCAGCACGGCCCATGTGATCGAGGAGCTGCGGGCCCGCTTCTGAGGCGGCCCGGACCGGGCGGGACGACCCGCCGAAACAATTGTCAGACAGGAGGCAGTTATGCGTATCATTACCATCAGCCGGGAGTTCGGCAGCGGCGGGCGGGAGCTGGGCAAGCGCCTGGCTGACGTGCTGGGCTGGGACTACTACGACCGGGAGATCATCGACACGGTGGCCAAGGAGGAGGGCATGGACGCGGACTATGTGCAGGCCGTCCTGGAGCGCCACGAGTGGTGGACGGTGCCCCTCAGCTTCCGCCGCAGCTTTACCGTCTCCACCGCTCCCAGCACGGAGCTGCTGGTCAAGGAGAAGGAGGTCATCGAGCGGATCGGCCGGACGGGGCGGGACTGCGTCATCGTGGGCCGCAACGCGGACTTTTTCCTGCGGGAGCTGGACCCCTTCCGGATCTTCGTCTGCGCGGACCGGGAGGCAAAGCTCCGCCGCTGCCGGGAACGGGCCGCGGAATCGGAGCAGCTCAGCGACAAGGAGATCGAAAAGCAGATGAAGCGCATCGACCGCAGCCGCGCCTCCATCCGGGAGCTGGTGGCGGGGGATCGCTGGGGCAGCCGGGAGTCCTGCCATCTGATCGTCAACACCACGGACTGGGAGCTGAAGGCCCTGGCCCCCGCGGTGGCGGAATTCGCCCGGAAATACTTTGAAAGGAACGATCCGCAGCCATGAGCATCCGTCTGTCCGACCACTTCAGCTACGGACGCCTGCTCCGCTTCTCCCTGCCCTCCATCCTGATGATGGTCTTCACCTCCATCTACGGCGTGGTGGACGGCTACTTCATCTCCAACTATGTGGGCAAGACCCCCTTCGCGGCGGTCAACTTCATCATGCCCTTCCTGATGCTGCTGGGCGGCCTGGGCTTCATGGTGGGCTCCGGCGGCAGCGCCCTGATCGGCAAGCTGCTGGGGGAGGGGAAGCCCCAGCAGGCCCGGAGCCTCTTCTCCATGCTGGTCTACATCACCGTCGCCGTCGCGCTGCTGATCGCGGCGGCGGGGGAGCTGGTGCTGGAGCCCGTGGCCCGGGCTCTGGGAGCCGACGATACCCTGCTGCCGGACTGCGTCCGCTATGGCCGGATCATCCTTTTGGGTCTGCCGGCCCTGATGCTGCAGTTCGAGTTCCAGAGCTTCTACGTCACCGCGGAAAAGCCCCAGATGGGCCTCTACGTCACCCTGGCCGCCGGCTGCACCAATATGCTGCTGGACTGGCTGCTGGTGGGCGTCCTGCGCTGGGAGGTGGAGGGCGCGGCCATCGCCACGGTGGCCAGTCAGTGCGTGGGCGGCCTGCTGCCGGTGCTGTATTTCCTGCGGCCCAACCAAAGCCTGCTGCGGATCGGCAAGGCCGGCTTCGACGGCCGCGCTCTGTGGAAGGTGCTGAGCAACGGCGCCTCGGAGTTCGTCTCCAATATCTCCATGTCCGTGGTCAGCATGCTCTACAACGCCCAGCTGATGAAATACGCCGGGGAGGACGGCGTGGCGGCTTACGGGGTCCTGATGTACGTCTGCTTCATCTTCATCTCCATCTTCGTGGGCTTCTCCGTGGGCACGGCGCCCATCATCAGCTACCACTACGGAGCCCGGGACACGAAGGAGCTCCGCAGCCTGCTGCGCAAGGGCCTGCTGATCATTTCCGGCTTCGCCACGATCATGCTGGCGGCGGGGGAGCTGCTGGCAAGGCCGCTGTCCGTGCTCTACGTGGGCTACGACGAGCTGCTCATGCGCATGACCCTGCGGGCCTTCCGCATCTTCTCCTTCTCCTTCCCCTTCGCCGCCGTGCCCATCTTCGGCTCCTCCTTCTTCACGGCCCTGAACGACGGCCGCAGCTCGGCCGCCATCTCCTTTTTGCGCACCATGGTGTTCCAGATCGCGGCGGTGCTGCTGCTGCCCCTGGTCTTCGGCCTGGACGGGATCTGGATCTCCCTGGTGGCGGCGGAGCTGGCCGCCACGGCGGTGACGGTGATCTTCTGGGTCGCCAAGCAGCGGAAATACCAATATTGAGCAGAGCCCCTCAGGGAGGTACAAGCCATGATCGATCATCACGATATCACCCGCGACGCCTGTATGCTCCACGGCCCCCTGGCCCATAAGGGCTACGACTGGTGGTGGCATTCCTTCACGGCCCAGGACGCCGAGACCGGGGCCGACAAGGCGTTTTTCATCGAATTCTTCCTCTGCAATCCCGCCCTGGCGGAGGACGAGCCCGTCCTGGGCCAGCTCCCCGCCAACCAGGCCGCCGGCAAGCGTCCCTCCTATCTGATGGTGAAGGCCGGGACCTGGGGGCAGGACCACGCCCAGCTCCACCGCTTCTTCCCCTGGAAGGACGTGAAGCTGCACGGCGAGGCCCCCTATCGCATCGAGGCCGCCGACTGTCTGGCCTCCGAGACGGCGCTGCGGGGCAGCGTATCCGTCACGCCGGAGCAGGCCGCGGCCCATCCCGAGTGGATGTGCGACAGCGGCAGCCTGTCCTGGGACCTGCGCCTGGACAAGCAGATCGCCTTCAACGTGGGCTACGGGGCCAGCAAGCCCCTGCGGGACGCGGAGGCCTTCGCCATGTACTGGCACGCCGAGGGCATGAAGACCGCCTATTCCGGCGAGCTGCGCTGCAACGGGCGGCGCTATACCGTCTGCCCGGAAAAGAGCTTCGGCTACGCCGACAAGAACTGGGGCCGGGACTTCACCAGCCCCTGGGTCTGGCTGGCCTCCAGCGACCTGGTCAGCAAACGGAGCGGCAAGCGGCTGGAGCACTCCGCCTTCGACATCGGCGGCGGACGTCCGCAGATTTATTTCGTCCCCCTGGACCGCCGCCTGCTGGGGGCCTTCTGCTACGAGGGCCGGGAATACGACTTCAACTTCTCCCATCTCTGGCTCAACGTGAAGACCGAGTTCTCCTTCGAGGAAGGGGAGGAGCTGGTCCATTGGCGGGTCCGCCAGGAGACCGTCCACGCCCTCATGGAGACGGAAATCTTCTGCCCCAAGGACGAGATGCTGCTGGTGAACTACGAGGCCCCGGACGGAAGCAAAAAGCACAATCGCCTCTGGAACGGCGGCACCGGCCGGGGCACGGTCCGCCTCTGGGAGAAGCTTCACGGGGTCCTGACCCTGGTGGACGAGCTGGAGACCGCCCACGTGGGCTGCGAGTACGGAGAATATGACGAGCCATAGCGGCGTACCTTGCGCGTCACGAAAGCCAAATACGACAAGCCGCGGCAGCGCAACGGAAATGCCGCAAAACCGGACAGGAGAAAAAGACCATGAAACGCTGTGATCCCTGCTACAAGCAATACGTCCAAATACTGAGGGAAGAGTTGAAGCCTGCCATGGGCTGTACCGAGCCCATCGCCATCGCCTACGCCGCCGCCAAGGCCCGGGCGGTGCTGGGGGCGGAGCCGGAGCGCCTGCTGATCGAGGTCAGCGGCAACATCATCAAGAACGTCAAGAGCGTGGTGGTCCCCCACACCGGCGGTCTGCGGGGCATCCCCGCCGCCGCTGCCGCGGGGGTCGTGGGTGGAGACGCCGACGCGGAGCTGGAGGTCCTCTCCCGGGTCAGCGCCCCGGAGATCGCGGAGATGTCGGCCTACCTGGCGAGGACCCCCATCGAGGTCCGGCACGCGGACACCGGCCATATCTTCGACATCATGATCACCGCCTTTCACGGGGCGGACAGCGCCTTCACCCGGATCGTGGACTACCACACGAACCTGGTGACGGTGAAGCGCAACGGCGAGACCCTGCTGGAAAAGGAGATCACCGAGCAGATCGACGAGGGCCTGACGGACCGGGCCTGCCTGTCCGTGGAGGGCATCGTGGAATTCGCAGAAACCGTAAACCCGGAGGATGTCCGGGAGGTTCTGGAGCGGCAGATCGCCTACAACATGGCCATCGCCGCCGAGGGCCTGCGGGGGAATTACGGGGCCAACATCGGCCGGACCGTGCTGCGGGGCCGGGAGTACGACATCAATTACAGGATGCGGGCTTGGGCCGCCGCCGCCAGCGACGCGCGGATGAACGGCTGCGAGCTGCCGGTGGTCATCAACTCCGGCTCCGGCAACCAGGGCATCACCGCCTCGGTGCCGGTGATCGTCTACGCCAGAGAGAACGGGATTTCCCATGAGGAGCTGCTCCGGGCCCTCTGCGTGTCCAACCTGGTCACCACCCACCTGAAAACCGGCATCGGGCGGCTGTCCGCCTACTGCGGGGCCGTCAGCGCGGGGGCCGGGGCGGGCGCGGGCCTGGCCTGGCTCAAGGGGGGCCGGGTGGAGATGATCGCCCACACCATCGTCAACGCCGTGGCCGTCACCTCCGGTATCATCTGCGACGGGGCCAAGGCCAGCTGCGCCGCCAAGATCGCCGCCGCCGTGGACGCGGGCCTGCTGGGCCTGGCCATGTACGAGGACGGCAACCAGTTTTTCGGGGGCGACGGCATCGTGAAGAAGGGCGTGGAGAACACCATCGCCACCGTGGGCAAGCTGGCCCGCCTGGGCATGGAGCAGACGGATAAGGAGATCATCCAGCTGATGATGGAGAACTGATACTGAACTTCCATAAGACAGCTTTTGTCAAGGATATATTTATCCAAACACTTTATATCCTCGTAGAAGACCTCAACAACCAGGACCATGCCAGACAAATCCGAACCACAGACCAGTCGGTGGGGCGTTTTGGTTTGTCTGGTATTTTATTGATTCGCATTGAAGCCGGCCCCGCATGGAATGGGCTAGCTTCATTGAACAGCAGCGAAGCGTTCCGGTCTGACGGCCGATACGCTTCGCTGCTGTTTTGTGTTGTTTTGAAAGGAAAGCATCCGGGGATGCCTCCCTGCAGTTATAACTCCAGGTTTTCCAGCTCGGTGATGATCTCCTTCTGGCGCTCGTAGAAGAGGAGCTCCTTGTTGTGGGCGAAGTACTCCTTGCAGCCGTAGCGGCTGATGAAATGGGCGCCGTACCAGCTGATGGCCACCTCTGTGAGCAGGATCAGCAGCTCCTGGCCGTCGCCGAAGACCTCCTCGCAGAACTTGAACAGGTTCGACAGCTGCACGCCTGAGCCCTCCGGAGTTGCCTCCGTGAGGCGTCTTTCTATGCGTGCTTACCACTCCAGGGTGAATTCGTCCATGGTGTCGAAGTCGGCGAAGTGGGTGTTCTTGTACTCCAGCAGGGCGGCAAGGACGTTGGTGGCGTTCGCCTCCTGGGCCGCGGTGATAAACTCCGTGATCTGGGCCAGCGTAAAGCCTTGTGTCTGATCCCTCGCTCTAATATCATCCTTGCGTATGCGATCCCCTAATGTTTTTTTCATATTCCTGCAAGAGACCGATCTGCTCAAAATATGCTCTTGCCGCCTTGTGCTCATTCAGCAGGAGCGCACCGCGGATCCTTCACGCAGAGATATTCTTTTTCTGTTTTCGCCTGCCAGGTGCCGTCCGGATTCAGCGGCCGCACCGTCAGCAGAATATGGGCGTGGGGATTGTGTCCGTCGGTGTCGTGGATCGCCATATCTGCGCATATGCCCTGAGCTACAAACTGCGTTTGAATATAATCTGTCAGGAGCCACATCCATTCCGTTTGGCCCAGCTCCACCGGCAGAGCCACAACAAATTCCCGGGCCAGCCTGCTGTCCTTCGTCTTCTCTGCAGCCTCCACGGCATTCCAGAGCGTTTCCCGGTTTTTCCATTCCGTCGGCGCGTTGGGCGGCAGAAAAATTTGCTGCGCGACCAATCCGCGTTTGCGGGTATAGTCGTGCTGCACGCCGTCGTAATTGTTATAGATTCTGGAGCAACTCATATAGGCCGCTGCCGCGCAGGCGGAGCGTCCCGCCCCGCGGCTGACGACTTTTGCTTCCAGGTGGTAAATTGCCATACCGTTCTTTCACTTCCTTTCGTCGTTTTCATTCCTCTCTCGCATTCGTCATTGCGAGGCTCCGAAGAAGCCATAGCAATCCGTACCTTCTCCCGTAGAAGCTGGCCGGACGCAAACCCACGGCCAGCCCCTTTGCCAAACCTGCCGGCCCCAGATTTGGCACACAGGCGGACTGCATTTCCAATGGAAAACCAGATTGCCACGACCAGCCTGCGGGCTGGTCTCGCAATGACGGAAATGCCGCCCGCCGCGGACGAGAGGAGCAGCGCCCGAAACGTCCGTCGTTCTCTGCAGAGAACGAAACACCCCGCGTCCCCCTCGGACACCGGAGCGAAGCGGAGGCGTGCCTCGCAGAGCGCATGGCCCGACCATCGGGAGGGATACCACCACCTCCAAAATGCTATGCATTTCGGAGGTGGTGAGTAAGTGCGCCCTTCGGGAAAAAGAAACCGACGGGACAGCCCGCTTTCGAGCCATCCCACCGCGTTGGATTTCGCGCCGTTTTCCGTTTTTCGTCTTCTGTCGCAATTCTAGTCGCTGCAGGTTTGAATTCCTGCCGCAACAACAAAAGAACCGTTTTCAAGACAAGTCACCCCGCAGCTCCAGCGCCTTCGTGATCTTCGTCAGAAATGTCTCTAACTCCGCCAAGGTCATCCCGTTCGTAAACGGCATCGCTTTCTCAACAATTGCACCCTTCTGAATTAAGCGCCTCGTCCGTTCCTTCCGCTCCCGCACACGGTCCCGTGCCTGGGCTTCCTCATAACGGTGGCGCATTTGCATAAGTTCCTTCTGGAGGTCCGTTGGTTTATCTATGATTTTAAAGTCCCCTTTCCTGTAAAAATGCAAAACGGGCCGCAAGGGAATTGTTTCATCCCCTTGCAGCCCGTTTGCTGTCGTTTTGTTATTCTGTTGTCGCCGGGAGTTCCGCTTCTGCTAATGCCGCAGCTGCTGCCTCCGCTGCTTCCTTCGCTTTTCGCTCCTTGCGCCGGTAATACTTTTCCCGATTCGCTGCCCGCTTCTTTCGCTCAGCCTCCAGCTGTGCCAGCTCCTCCGGGGTGGGCTCCGGCGTCGGCACCTCAAAGCGCCCGATGAAGTTCAGATAGATCTCCACCTCCTGGCAGCGGTCACCGTACTTGTCCTTCGTCGGGGCGTGCACCAGGATGCGATCAATGAACTCGTTGATCATGGGCGTGGTCAGCTCCGTGAAGTCCCGGTACTTTTTTGCCAAAGCCAGAAACTGCTCCACACGATCTGTGTCAGCCTCATAAGCCGCAAGCTGTGATTCTTCGGAGGAGATCATCCTTTCCAACTCGGCCTGCTCTTGCTCGTATTCCTGCGACAACGCTTCGTACCGCTTTTCCGGCAGCTTCCCAAGCGCATAGGATTCATAGAGCTTTTTCAGAATCGTATCCAGCTCCTTACTGCGCCGCTTTGCTTTCTGAATGATCCGCTTCAATTCCTTTGCGGAGTCTGCCTGGCGGAGCGCAGAGGCCTCCCGGACCTTCTGCACAAAGGCCGCTTCATTCTGAATCGCGTAGGTGCTGACCGTGCGGATCGTTTCCAGAATCAACTCCCGCAGAGCAGTGGTGCTGACGTGATGCGAGAAGCATTCCTTGTGCTCGTGCTGATAAGAAAGCGTGTAGGAGGAGCAGTTGTAACCGTCGCTGGAGATCACTTGCTCTCCGGAGGACAGCACCTTTTTCGCCCGGTGGTTGTACATTCGTTTTCCGCAATCCGCACAGTACACAAGGCCGGTCAGAGGGTTTGCTTCCCCGACGGTATCCGTCCGGTGGCGGACCTGGCAGACCTTCTGGGCCAGCCGAAAGGTCGCCTCGTCGATAATGGCCTCATGGGTGTTTTCAAAAACCATCCAATCCGTCGGATCGTTGAAAACACGTTTTTCTTTGTAGTTCCGCTTTTTTGTCCGGAAATTGACCGTGTGGCCCAGATACTCGGGACGCGTCAGAATATTCATCACCGACTGTCCATACCAATCGTAGGGCCGGTCTGGGTCAGTCTTCCCCTTACATGTCCCGGTTCCGAGTCTTGCCAGATGGCAGCTGGGTGTTTCCACCTTTTCAGTTGTCAGCGTTCGTGCAATGTCATAAGGACCGTGACCGTCAACCGCCAGGCAGAAGATGTGGCGGATGACTGCAGCAGCCTCCTCATCCACAATCCACCGATTGACATCCTTCGGGTCCTTGAGATAGCCATAGGGCGGAATGTTCGAGGTGGGCTTTCCGGAGCTCCCCTTGACTTTGTAGGCAGCCTTAATCTTCCGCGACTGATCCCGCAGATACCACTCGTTCATGATATTCAGGAATGGAGCGAATTCGCTGCTGTTCTGATCCTCGCTGTCCACGTTATTTGCGACAGCAATAAAATGAACCCCATGCTCCCGGAAGAATACCTCGGTGTAAAAGCCCGTCTGCAGATAGTTTCTGCCGATCCGGCTCATGTCCTTGACCAGCACGGTCCCGATCTTCCCAGCCTCAATGTCCGCGATCAACCGTTTCCAGTCCGGGCGGTCAAAATTGCCGCCGGACCAGCCGTCGTCGGTATAGTGGCGCAGGTTCGTGTAGCCGTGCTGTGTGGCGTAGGTTTCGAGGTAAAGCTTCTGGTTTGCAATGGAGCTCGAGTCGCCCGACAGTTCATCGTCGCGCGACAGCCGCTCATAGAGAGCGGTGATTTTTTCTTCCGTCTGTCTGCTGGTCATACCTGACTCCTTTCAGACTGACGGCTCATTTGCGGCACGTTCAGTATAGCACATTTTGATTCCGATTCCAACCCTTCATTTTGAATTAAGTGAAAAATCTTGTCCTCAAAGGTCTCCGCCGCCTTCTCGCTGAAATGGGCGTTGACCCGATAGTTGGTCGAGCCGATCCGTCGGCTCAGGGTAAAGGTATTGCCAGGGCGTTTTTCCATAAAGCTCCTTTCCGCGCGTGCTGCGCTCTGTAATGATGTGTTTGGTGTTGTAATTTCATTGTGTTTGCCTCCTTGCAAAGTCGTTTTGATTTGGACGGATAGAGTTGATTTCCGGTACAAACAACCTTGCTCAAATTGTGATAACCATGTTTTCTGCCTCCTCTCAGATCAAATAAAAAGGCTGCCTCCGAAAAAAGTGGAAGCAGTTATCATAATTTGCGAAAAGCCTGGTGAACCGCGCTTGTTCACCGGGCCCTCTACCTATTGGAAAAACAGAGGTCGTTTTCGGAACTGTTTTCAGAAAAAACCTCAAAAAGTATGCAAACAGGAAAACCGCACAACCAAAGGCCTTTCCCCTAAGGCTGTGCGGCTCTCGCCCCTCCGAATTCGTAATATCTCTTAATAATGCTGTCGACACGCTTCAGCACCCCGCTGTGGCTGGCGTAGCCGAGCTGCTGTGCAATCTCTGCCCAGGTATAACCTCGCTGCCGCAAATCCAGCAGCCTGCGGTCCTGCTCTGTCAGCGTTTTCAGGAACGATTCAAGGAACACCTTGGAGACCACGTGCTCCTCCACATGGCAGGATGCGTCCGGGATGAAGAACATAGGGCCGAAGTTCTCGTCTCCGTACGTTTGCTCCAGAGAAACCTCCTGTACCTTCTTGGATCGCGTATGATACCACTCCCGGAGGAAATCCGTCCGCACGTTGGAACGCACCGGCTCATAATCCTCATGGCAGGGCATCTCCTTTACCACGTCCAGTACTGGCTGCCAGTTCTGCTCTGTAATCACCCGCCTGACGATCCGTTCAAACAGGGCGTCGACCGCCTCCTTGGGCGGATAGGCAAACGGCAGATTCCGCGGATGATAGAACAGCCTCTGCAGATTCATGCTGGTTTCCTTCTCCACCTCCCGTGCCCAGATGGGCAGACTGTAGGAGAAAATCCACACAGGGCAGAAGCCGGAGTAATGCTCCTTCCAGCCCCGGAAGCCGAAATGGGGAAAGGCCAGATCGGAAACCGCGTCCATAATCTCCTTCCGGAATTCGTCCCCGTCGATGATATCCAGTTGCTCGTTGGAAGAAAAGATATCGCCCGGAATCCGGGGCAGTTTTGCAAGCACCGGGTATTTTGAAATTACCTCCCAGGGCAGAATGTACACCAGCGGCAGATACCGCAGATTGCTGTCCGCCGGGATACGGAGCACTGCCATTTGACCACCTCCTCCACGATTTGACTGCAAGGACTGTGTTCTACTTATTAACGACACTTCGACAGGTGAAATGTCACCAAAACAAGAAAAATTTTTTCCAAATCTGTTTTTTGTGCATTTACCCATAGCCCCAGCATGATCCTATCACAAGATATGTCCCATAAACCGGACATAAAAATCCCCTGGCGCACGGGACACACAAATCCTTGCGCCGAAGGAAAGAGTTTTTTGCGTTTTTTCAGAGAAAGCATATCTTCCGCAATTCAAATTGTGCTGATTCGGGCACCCGATTCTCGCGCCTCTCAGGGGTATCATTCCGTGAACCGGAGAGGGGTGGTATAGGTATATTCCCCCGTTCAAGAAAGACCCGAAAAATCGAGGCTACGCCTGGGTTTCTGAGGCTCTAAATCGGGAGATCGCCATGTGCGCAGTTAAACTCCTGCACACCTACCCCTGACATTCATCAGGGTCCCCAAAAAGAGAAAAGCCACAGGCCTTCAGAGAGTTCTCTGAGAAACTTGTGGCTTTTGCTGTTGCGTTGTGCTAAACTGTTGGCAGTGAGTTATCAGGCGAATACGTATTCCCGCAGGACGATTTCCTCAGCGCGGTTTTGAATCGAGTTCATCCGGGCCACCCACGCCATGGGATTGGCAGCTTTGAGCGTCTCGTTGACACCCTCGTGCTTGGCCATTTGCGTGGCCATCTGTTCTACCTGTCGAGAGCAGATCTCGTTTACCTCTGCCAGATGTTCATACAGCCTCGCAGTTCGGAGCAGCTCCTCATACAGCACCGGCCGATGCTCCTTGAGGTACGTCTTACGCATCAGACCATACTTGCCGATCCAGCCAGTATCTGGTTCTGCCCCGGAAGCCAGGCTATGTATTTTCTTCAGATGGCCCTCAGACTGTTCCGTTGTCTTGATGTCCATGTTCGGAAGATAGTAGTCTCCGACCCGGGAATACCTCCCGCCCAATTGCTCGTAGATTGTTTTCATAACGGCTCCTTTCGCGTTAAATGTTTCTTACAGTCTGATTGAAAAAAGTAGACCTTCTTCCAGCCGCGGGGATGGATTACTTTGCAAACCTCCTTTCCCACGACTGATTTCCTCACATTTGCCACAAATAAGCCGCCAGCCGTGATGTATTGTGAAGGTTAATTCCTTCCTTTACACAATACATCGTAAAAAGATTGAAAAATGTTCCGTGAGGGAATCGCGCCAGACAAGGCGGAGGACGCAGATGGGCTGGCGCCCATCAAGGACGACAACGCAGTCTGGCACAATTCCCGCCGGAACAGATTAAAGGTTTTTATGGGAGTTCAGTATGAAGCAACAGAGGGCGCTGCCCGCGAAACCAATACCCGCCGCAGGACGCGGCGGGTATTGCTGCTTTTTGAGATACATTCCCCTTGACTTTCCTCCTAAGATGTGGTATAATTAAGATACAAAATAATTATAGCAAGATACCACGAAGGAGGGAGTCCCATGAAGGACGAATTGGACCGTATGACGGACGGGGAGATCGAGGAGCAGACCCAGATTGCCCGGCGGCTGGCGCGGCACGAGGCGGAGCAGCGCAGGTCCCAGCGGCAGTTCTACGATCTGCAGGGGAATTTTGTCTACTGGCTGGATCAGCTGAGCCGGGACCGGAACGGGAACGTGGAGAAGAACGTGACGAATCTCAGCACGATCCTGGAGCTGGACCCGGCCCTGGCGGAGATCGCCTATAATCGCTTCACCCAATGCTTTGAGGCGCTGGGGCCCCTGCCCTGGCGGAAGAAGCCGGGGCCCTGGCGGGACGCGGACGACGCCCAGCTGATCTGTTATGTGGACAGCCGCTACGCCGCCTTTCCCATCTCCTATTACAGCACAGCCCTGGAGGCCCAGACGGACGCCCGGGCCTTTCATCCGGTGCTGCGCTTTTTTCAGGGGCTGGAGCCCTGGGACGGGACGCCCCGGGTGGACAGCCTGCTGATCGACTACCTGGGGGCCCCGGACACGCCCTATGTGCGCGCCGTCACCCGCAAGACCCTCTGCGCCGCGGTGCGCCGGGTCTTTGAGCCGGGCTGCAAGTTCGATCACATCCTGGTGCTCTCCGGGCCCCAGGGCATCGGCAAGAGCAGTCTGCTGGCCCGGCTGGGGATGGAGTGGTTCTCCGACAGCCTCAGCGTCTCCGACATGAACGACAAGACCGCCGCGGAGCAGCTCCAGGGCCACTGGATCATCGAGATCGGGGAGATGGCGGGCATGAAGAAGGCGGAGCTGGAGAAGGTGAAGGCCTTTCTGACCCGGCAGGACGACAAGTACCGGGCCTCCTACGGCCGCCGGGTCACCAGCCACCTGCGGCAGTGCGTGTTCTTCGGCACCACCAACGAGGACGGCTATCTCCGGGACGTCAGCGGCAACCGCCGCTTCTGGACGGTCCCGGTGACGGGGCAGGGGGAGCACAGGCCCTGGGATCTGAGCCCGGAGCTGCTGCGGCAGATCTGGGCCGAGGCGGCGATCCTGGCGGCCTCGGAGCCCCTGTATCTGGACGAGTCGCTGGAGCATTTTGCCAGGGAGGCCCAGCGGGAGGCCCTGGAGCAGGACGACCGGGAGGGCCTGGTCCGGGAGTATCTGGAAACGCCCATCCCCCAGGACTGGAACTACCGGGACTACTGCCAGCGCAGGGAATGGTATCAGAGCCCCAGGGCCCGGGCGGGAGAAAAAAAGCTGGTCCGGCGGGACCGGACCAGCAATATGGAGATCTGGTGCGAATGCTTCGGCCAGCTGAAACAGGATCTCACCCGGAAGGAGAGCTCCGCCATCACCGCCATCATGGCCCGCATCGAGGGCTGGAGCCGCTCGCCCAATCCGGAGCAAAGCCTTGTCTATGGCAGGCAGCGGGTGTACAGGAGAGAGGCTCCGGCGCAGCCCACCCAGGGCACGCAGACCAGGATCCAGCTCTGAGAGCCGGAAGGGAGCTGTATACGATCTACAAAGTATACAAAGTTTTCCTGAACATTTATTGAAAAACACTCCTCAATTATTTTTCAACATGTTTTTATGTAGATTGTATACAATTGATTGTTCGGGGGAAGCCGGAGCGCGGCGGGCGGAGAGCCAATCCTCCATCGCTGCGGTCATCTGCTCCAGGTGGCGGTCGAAGCAGTGGGTGTCCCCCTCCACGGGGACCAGGCTGCAGTTCTCGTACAGGGCCGCGGCCTGCTGGGAGAAGGGATAGGGGATCGAGGCGTCGGCGGTGCCGTGGACGATCAGCACCGGGCCCTTGTAGGCCCGGATGGCAGCCTCCGCGTCGATGCTCTGGGCGACCCGCAGATAGTTTCCGCCGAGGCTGACGCCGCCCCCCAGGGGGATCTCGTCGGGGATGCTGCGGGGATCGAAGCGCATCCCCAGGATGTCGCCCATCCGGGCGCCCGCGGGGATCACCCAGGCGGGGGAGAGGGGGATCAGGCCCTTCACCAGCTCCTTCCGCTCCGCCGCGGCCAGCATGACGGCCAGGCCTCCCTGGGAGTGGCCGCAGAGCCAGATCTCCGAGACGAAATCCAGCTGCCGGGTCCGGTCGATGATGGCGGTCAGCTCGTCCACCCACTTGCGGATATCGTGGTCGTGGAAGCTGCCGCCGCTGTGCCCGTGGCCGTAGAGCTCCACCCGCAGGGTGACGAAGCCCAGCGCCCGGGCGGTCTCCGCCGCCGCCAGGATGTGCCGCTCCTCCATGTGGCCGGTGAAGCCGTGGGAAATGATCATCAGCGGAGAGCGCTCCGCGTCCTGGGCGGGGAATTCCATCTTCGCGTTCAGCCGAACGCCGTCAACGTCAAAATACATGGCAGATACCTCCGAGAATAGAATGCAAAATGCAAAGTGCAAAATGCAAAACCGTGAATGGGATTATGTAAATCGGGATTTGTCGAGATCATTCGTAGGGGCCGAACTCGAAGAGTCACGAAGTATGCCCACATCGGCCCTCCGTATCGTCCGGGGAAAGGGCCGATGTGGGCATCGGCCCCTACGAAAGAAAGATCCCTGCAAATCGGGATTTGCGTTTCTGTTCCCAGTATACCATAGCCGAGAAAAAAAGCAATACAGTTCTTGTATTTTCCGGCGGGAAACTGTATAATGGAGGAAAGAGCGAAAAGGGAAGGGGGGCTTCCGCGTGATCCTGGTGAGCGCCTGTCTGGCTGGGCTGAACTGCCGCTATGACGGGGCCTCGAATGCCGTGCCGGAGCTGATGGAGCTGGTGCTGCGGGGCGAGGCCGTGCCGGTCTGCCCGGAGCAGCTGGGGGGCCTGCCCACCCCCCGGATCCCCAGCGAGATCCAGCCCGACGGACGGGTGCTGAATGCAAGGGGAGAGGAGCTCAGCGCCCAATTCCGCCGCGGGGCGGAGCAGGCCCTGGCGATCTGCAGGGCCCGGGGCTGCAGCCTGGCGGTGCTCAAAGCCCGCAGTCCCTCCTGCGGCAAGGGCGAAATCTACGACGGCAGCTTCACCCATACCCGGGTCCCCGGGGACGGGGTCTTCGCCGCCCTGCTGAAGCAGAACGGCGTCCGGGTCCTGACGGAAGAGGAATACTTGGAGAAGGGAATCCTGTAACGGCGCACAGCCTGCGCCGAAAAACCGAAAAAGGAGCGTACACCATGGAAAACAAGGAACAGATCGAACGCATCCAACACTACGAGGCCCTGCTGGACCGGGTGGAACAGGCCCACGGGGTCCTGGCCCGGGCTTTGGAGGCCTTTGAGAAGACCGAGCCCCTCTGCGCCGAGCTGGACGAATATCTGGCGGGCGCCGACTGGAAACGGGACTATGAAGATGACGAGGCGGGCCGCCTGCCTGCCGAGCTCAAGCGGGGCGTCCTCTCCGAGGACGGCATCTTCTACGCCCTGGAGGAGCACCGCCAGCTGCTGAGCGAAATGCTGGAGCTGGTGGCCCGCGCTCTGTAGGGACAAGCATCGCTTGTCCGCGGACCTGCAATGCGCGTCCCTGCATCATAGAATGGAAGTGAGCCTATGAACCGTACCTATAAAAGCTGGCTCGAAACGGATTTTAAGTCCGAGCAGCGGGAGTATACGGAGCCCACGGAGCTGCTGGCCCCGGACGGGAAGCTCCTGGCGGCGGGCTGGGCCCGGCACAACGTCTTCGACTACGACCGGACCCGGGTCCGCCATGTCCTGCGCCGGAAGGAGTGGGACTTCTACCAGATCTCCGACGGCCATTACATGGTCCAGATCAGCTTCGCCAACATCTCCCTGGGGGGCTACGCCTCGGCGGTGCTGGTGGATCTGCGGGCGGGGAAGACCCTCTGCTCCAAAATGGCCCCCTTCCTGGGGGGAAAGGACAAGTACGTTCTGCCCCCCAAGGGCGACGTGCCCGGCAAGGTCCGCATGGAGGTCGGAAAGTCCGTCTTCGAGACCGTCACGGAGCCGGAGCGCAGAAGCCTGCGCTTCGAGCTTGGGGACGTTTCCGCCGCGTTCACCATGGACATCCTCCCGGACCAGGAAAACATCACCACGGTCCTGCCCTTCGCGGGGAAAGCGGACCGCTATTTCATGACCACCAAGCAGAACTGCATGGCCACGGAGGGCGTCTTCCGGGTGGGGGAGCGGAGCTGGAGCTTCACGAAGGACAGCTGCTTCACGGTGCTGGACTGGGGCCGGGTCTGCACCCCCTACAAGCTGGTCTGGTACTGGGGCAACGGCTCCGGCCGGGTCCCGGGCCCCGACGGGAGGGAGCATCTCTTCGGCTTTGAGATCACCTGGGGCATCGGCGACGAGGGCGAGGCCACCGAGACCTGCGTCTTCTGGGACGGCAAAGCCCACAAATTCGGCCCCGTGGACGTGAAGCGCTTCCCCAAGCCGGACAAGTACCTGGAGCCCTGGGAGTTCGTCTCCCAGGACGGCCGCTTCCAGCTGACCATGCGGCCCTTCTACGACCACCACTCCGATCTCAACGTCCTGGCCATGCGGATGCACTCCCACCAGGTCCACGGCCTCTGGAGCGGGACCGTTACCCTGGACGACGGGACGGAGCTGCAAATCAAGGACTTCTACGCCTTCTGCGAATACGTGGAAAACCGCTGGTAGACAAGTCAACAGAAGACAAAACAGTTAACATAACAACAGATGGTTAACATAAAATAAATCAGAGGAGGGAGCTCCGTGATCGACGGTTATCCCCTCTGGGCAGTGCTGCTGATCGGCCTGGGGGTCTTTGCCGCGGGCTTTGTGGACGGCATCGGCGGCGGCGGGGGGATCATTTCGGTCCCCATCTATCTGCTGGCGGGCCTGCCCGCCCACTTTGCCCTGGGCACCAATAAGCTGTCCTCCTGCGTGGGCACAGCCGTCTCCACCGGCCGCTATCTGAAAAAGGGCTATGTGGACTGGTCCCTGGCCCTGCCCTCCGTGCTGCTGGCCATTGGCGGGGCCTACCTGGGCACCAGCCTCCAGCTGCGGGTGGACGAGCGCATCCTGAAATATGTGCTGCTGCTGGTGCTTCCCCTGGCCGCCGCGGTGCTGCTGCGGAAGAAAAGTCTGCCGGAGGAGCGGGGCGCGATGCCCCTGTGGAAGCGGCGGCTGATCATCTGGGGCTTCTCCCTGCTGATCGGCGTCTACGACGGCTTCTACGGCCCCGGCACCGGCACCTTCCTGCTGATTACCTTCTGCGCCCTGGGCAGGCTGGACGTGCGCAGCGCCTCCGGCAACGTGAAGGTGGTGAACCTGTCCTCCAACCTGAGCGCCCTGCTCACCTCCCTGATGGCCGGGAAGGTGCTGATCGGCGTAGGCCTCGCCGCCGCCTGCTTCTCCATCGCGGGCCACTGGCTGGGCTCCGGTCTGGCCATCAAAAACGGCGCGAAGATCGTCCGGCCCGTGATTTTGGCGGTGATCGCCCTGCTGCTGGTCCGCGTGCTGGCGGAGCTGCTGGGCATGTAGGGGCGCATTGCGCGCCATCCCCCCATGCTTTGAAATCTGAGGAATCGACATGAAAGAACGAAAGAGGAGAAAGCCCGTGCTGTTCTGGATCCTGTTTGTGCTGATCGTCCTGATCGCCCTCGCCCTGTTTGAGCTGGGGAAGAACAGCCTCTGGGGCTGGGCCCTGCTGGTGCTGCTGCTGGTGTTCTGGGTCCGCGCCAGGACCCAGCTCCTGTCCGGGGCGGGCTTCCTGCCCCGTCTGCTGTGCTTCCTGGGCTTTTTGGCGCTGCTGGGGCTCCTGTTTGTGATCTCCGGCCCCCGGGAGAAGGCGGTCCCCGCCGTTTCCAACAAGAAGCCCCGGATGACCGGCGTCGTCCGGGTGGCCGAGGGCCAGCTCACCGGCGTCTATACCGCGGACGAGGCCGTGGAGGTCTACGCGGGCATTCCCTACGCCAAGCCCCCCCTGGGGGAGCTCCGCTGGAGGGAGCCCCAGCCGCCGGAGCCCTGGGAGGGGGTCCGGGTCTGCGATACCTTCGCCCCCATGTCCATGCAGCCCCGGAACCATCCGGTGATGGGCTCGCTGATGGACATTTTCGGCTCCCACCGCTTCCGCCTCAGCCTCACGGACAACTGGATCGAGCCCATGAGCGAGGACTCCCTCTACCTGAACATCTGGAAGCCCGCGGGCAGGGCAGAAAAGCTGCCCGTGCTGGTCTACATCCACGGCGGCTCCCTCACCACCGGCCAGCCCTCCTACAGCGAGTACAACGGGGAGAGCCTGGCCCGGAAGGGGATCCTGGTGGTGAACTTCGGCTATCGGCTGGGGGTCTTCGGCTACTACGCCGACGAGGCCCTGGCCGCCGAGTCCCCCAACGGCAGCACCGGCAACTACGGCCTGCTGGACCAGATCCAGGCCCTGAAATGGGTCCGGGAGAACATCGCAGTCTTCGGCGGGGACCCGGATAACGTCACCGTGGCGGGCGAGTCCGCCGGCGCCTCCGCCGTCAACGCCCTCTGCGTGTCCCCCCTCAGCGAGGGCCTGTTCCAAAGGGCGGCCGCCGCCTCCAGCGGCATCACCGCCAAAACCCCCTACCACAGCTTCCGGCCCATGGAGCGGGCCCTGGAGACCGGCAGAGCCATCCGGGAGGAGTTCGGCGCCGCGGATTCCGAAGCCCTCCGGGCCGTCCCCGCGGAAAAGCTGGTGAACACCAGGCACGCCAACGACTCCATGACCGTGGACGGCTACGCCCTCACGGAGCAGCCCTATCTGAGCTACCTGCGGGGGGCCAACCACGAGACCGCCCTGCTCCAGGGCTTCAACGTCCACGAGGCGGACCTCTTCTGCATGACCACCAGGGTGGACGCGGAAAACTATGTGGAGAAGCTCCGGCCCCTCTACGGCGACGGGGCGGAGGAGGCCGCCAGGGCCTTCCCGCCGGAGCCCCAGATCCCCTTCTACCATTATCTGATCGACCCCGGCGGCACGGCCAAGGGCTCCTACGACGCCTGCGTCTCCGCCGCCTGGTTCAGCTACAGCCACTACAACTGGGCCCGTCTGCTGGGGAAGCGGGGCGTCCCGGTCTATACCTACTGGTTCACCAAGGACAACCGGGGCCTGGGCTCCAACCACGCCGGGGAGCTGCCCTATTTCTACGGCAACCTGAACAAGTTCCCCCGGAACTACGACGAGAGCGACCGGAGCCTGGAGCAGCGGATAATGGAATATTATGTCAACTTCATCAAAACCGGCGACCCCAACGGACCCGGGCTGCCGGTCTGGCCCACCGGGACGGAGGCCCCGGACCGGGTCCTGGAGCTGGGGGAGGAGATCCGGGTGATCCCGGACCCCTATCTGGCCCTCTACCCGCTGATCGACCGCTTTATGGAACAACCGTAAGCCTGTCATTTTATTGTAGGGACAAGCATTGCTTGTCCGCCCCCGCGTCATTTCAATTGTAGGAACAAGCATTGCTTGTCCGCTCCCGTCCCCCGCGTCTGAATCACAGACAGAAAGGTCAAACGCCATGATACCTGCAATCGCCTGCATTGGAGACAGTTGTGTGGACCACTACGAGGCCCTGGGCCAGAAATTCCCCGGGGGCAACCCCGTCAATTTCGCGGTCTATCTGCGCCGGCTCGGGACCAGCGCCTCCTTCATCGGGGCCGTGGGCTCCGACGAGGACGGAGAGCTGGTGCTGGGCGCCCTGGAGAAGAAGGGCGTGGACGTGAGCCACGTTCAGGTCCTGGAGGGCCCCACCCCCACCACCACGGTGGTGATGGAGCACGGAAACCGGGTCTTTACCTCCTATGAGACCGGCATCATGGAGGACTACCGCCTCCGGCCGGAGGATCTGGACTACATCGCAGAGCACGCCATCGCCGTCTCGGCGGTCTGGGGCAAATGCGAGCACGCCCTGGCGGAGATCAAGGCCCGGGGCGTCACCGTGGCCTTCGACTGCGCCGATCTGCCCGACGATCCCGTGTCCCTGACGGCCCTGCCCCACGTGGACATCGCCTTCTTCTCCGACGACGGGACCCCGGTGGAGCGCCTGATGGAGAAGGTCAAGGCCATCGCCGCCATGGGTCCCTCCCTGGTGGTCACCATGCGGGGCGCCAAGGGCAGCATGGTCTACGACGGGGAGACCTTCTTCCTCCAGCACGCCATCGAATGCCCGGTGGTGGATACCCTGGGCGCCGGGGACAGCTACATCGCCGGCTTTTTGAGCGCCACCCTCCGGGGCCTGCCCATCCCGGACCGCATGCGGGCCGGCTCGGAGAACGCGGCCGTCACCATCGGCTACGTGGGGGCGTGGTGAGCATTGAAAACCATGAGTAAGCACAAGCTGGCGGAGCTCTTCGCCGTCTTCTTCCGGATCGGCCTGTTCACCTTCGGGGGCGGCTACGCCATGATCTCCATTGTGGACGACGCCTGCGTGGAGCGGCGGGGCTGGCTCACGAAGGAGGAAATGGATGATCTGGTGGTGGTGGCCGAGTCCACCCCCGGGCCCATCGCCATCAACTGCGCCACCTATGTGGGCGGGCGGCAGGCGGGGCTCCCCGGGGCCCTCTGCGCCACCCTGGGCATGGTCCTGCCCTCCTTCCTGGTGATCTTCGCCCTGTCCCGCTTCCTGGACCGCTTTCTGGAGATCCCGCTGGCGGCCAACGCCTTCCGGGGGATCCGGGTGGCGGTGGGCATCCTGATCCTGGACGCCGCCCGCCGCCTCTATGCCCGGATGCCCAAAAAGCCCCTGCCCCTGCTGCTGCTGGCCGGGGCGCTGGCGGCCTCCCTGGCGGCCAATTTCCTCTCCCTGCGGCTGTCCTCCATCGTGCTGATGCTGGGGGCCGCCGCCGTCAGTGTGGCGGTCTTCGCCCTTCGGAGAGGAGGGAAGACCCCATGATCCTGCTGGAGCTGTTCTGGGGCTTTCTGCGGGTGGGCTGCTTCTCCTTCGGCGGCGGCTACGCCTCCATCGCCCTGATCCGGGAGGTGGTGCTGGCCCATGGCTGGATGGGGGAGGAGCTGCTGTCGGACATCATCGCCGTCAGCGAGAGCACGCCGGGGCCGATTATGGTAAACCTGGCCACCTATGTGGGCAGCGTCCGGGCGGGGCTCCCCGGCGCCCTTGCGGCCACCTTCGCGGCGGTGCTCCCGGCCTTCTGCATCATTCTGGTGCTGATGGCGGCGCTGCGGCGCTTTGTGGAAAACCCCTGGGTCCGGGCGGCCATGACGGGGCTCAAGGCCTGCATCACCGGCGTCATCCTGGCCACGGGCCTGGAGATCCTGGCCGCCTGCTGCGTCCCCGCCGGGGTCCCGGACTGGAAGGCCCTGATCCTGCTGCCGGTGCTGGGGATCGGCTATTTCGGCTGGAAGCCCCTCTTCCACCGCAAGCCCTCGCCCATCGCGCTGATCGCGGTCTCCGCGGTCCTGGGCGCCCTTCTGTACGCCTGATGGAGAAATGAAAACCAGCGGGTCCCCCGGGGGACTCGCTGGTTTTGTGCTGCCTGGAAGCAGGGCTTCGGAGAAGGGAGCTCCGCCGGGAGCCCCGGGTCCCTCAGCGGCGCAGCGTCAGGCTCAGGATCAGGCCCAGCAGGCCCAGCAGGGCCAGGCCCAGGAAGCAGAAGCCCAGGACGTTGCTGCCGAAGAGGGCCCGCTCGCTGCTGCCGTCCGTTCCGATCCGCCGCAGGGCCCGGCCGCCCTCGTCCAGCTCAAAGACCGCGGTTTTCAGCTGCGCCCCCGGCTTGACCGGCACACACCAGGCGGCGCCCTTGCCCAGCCGCAGGCTCTGGCACTTGGACAGCTCCGCGCTCTGGCCGTTGATGCGGTTGACCCGCTGACGGACCATGCCGCTCTCCGCGCCGCCGGTCATGACCAGGTTGAAGGACAGGCTTTCGTCGGCGCAGACCACGCAGCCCTCCTCCGTGGGCAGGACCACCAGGGCCGCGTCCGAGCTGTAACGGAGCTTGCCGTCCCGGACCTCCGCCAGCAGCCTGCCGCTTTCGTCCAGGACGCGCAGCGTGCCGGGCTCCGTCAGCAGCACGCGCTGATAGAAGCCGGTCTCCGAGGCGGCCTCCGGGGCCTTTTGGATCAGCAGCTCCCGCAGGGCAGCCAGGCTGTGGTCCAGGAAGCGGCCCCGGACCGTGCCGGCCAGGAAGTGATCCTTGCCGCTGCGCCCCAGACCCAGGGGCAGCTCCGTCAGCAGATCCGCGCTGTTGAGCAGATTGTGGATGCCCGGGAGCTTTTCCGCGTGACCGGGCTTTCTCAGATACCGGGGGGTGCAGAAGCTATAGGCGAAGACGGTCTCCGGCTCCGCCAGCTCCTCCTGCAGGATGGGGACCAGCCGCCCGATGGCCGCGCCGCCCAGCCCCGCGCCGCAGAGGAAGAAGCTGCTGTGGAAGCGGTCAAAATCATAGGCGGCGGCCCGGGCGTCCAGATAGGAGCCCAGCCTGCTGCGGAAGAGCTCCGCCATTTCGTCGGCGTATTGGGCGGCGTCGGGCAGCAGCGCCAGCTGCTCCTCGCCGGCGGGGCCTTCTGAGAGGACCAGGGCGAAGATCAGCCGGTCCTCCTCCTCCCAGCGGAGCAGCCGCATGCCCATGGTGGCGGTAAACTGCCCGGCGGAGAGGCTTTCCACCTCCTCGAAGCCCAGGGTCTTCAGCAGGGCGGAGGCGTGGGCCTGGTCCTCGCAGAGCCAGGCCGCGGCCATGGCCAGGTCCGGCTGATAGTCCGCGGGGGCCTGCTTGAACAGATCCCAGCCCCAGTCCAGAGAGAGGGTCTCCCCCCCGAGCTCCGCGGAGAGGGTCCGCACCGCGCCCCCTGCGCCCCCCAGCCAGAGGGCCTGCAGCCGCTCCCAGCCGCGGTCCCGGAGCTCCTGCAAGCTCATGGAGTCGGCGTGCTCCGTCCAGAGCTCCTCGAGGGAGGCGCTCCGCTCATAGCGCACGCAGCCGTTTTGGAAGCGGAAGACGTAGATCGCCTGATAATCGGGGAGGGACTGGCCGTTGAAGACCAGCAGCTCCGGCTGTCCGTCCCCGTCCATGTCCCGCAGGGCAAAGCGGGGCGGGTCGTCGTTGTAGTTCAGACTGCCGTAGCCCAGCTCCAGATCCCCGTCGCTGAGGAAGCGCTCGTTGAGCACGAAGTCCCGGAAGGCCTCGTTCCAGTCCGCAAAGCGCAGCCTGGCGCCGCCGGTGGCGGCAAAGCCGTAGCCGCCCTCCTCGTTGTAGAGTCCGGCGCTGCTGAGCCGGGCGCTGTTCCTGCCGCTGACGGAATAGACCCAGCCCAGGAAGGACTCCGGAAGCCGATGGCACGGGGCCCCCTCCGCGTAGTAGTAGAAGGTCCTGCCGCCCTGGAGCCCGTAGGGCTCGGCGGCGACCATGCGGGTGCGGCCGTAGCCCGGGTCCGTGATGTAGGTATCCCCCGGGGTCTCCCGGGCCTCCAGCGACTCCAGCTCGAAGCTCCAGGTGTAGGCGTTGAGCTTCCGGGGATTCGTGAAGCGGCCGGTGAAGTTGCAGTAGTAGAGGGTCCCGTCGTAGCCCTCGCCCCCCTCGCCCATGTTGGCGTCGGTGAAGCGGCCCCGGAAGCTGCCGTCCTCGTTCAGCACCAGCTGCGTGCCCCAGCCGCCGAAGCCGCTGGCGAACAGGTAGCGGGCGGGGATCTGGCTGAAAAGCTCCGGCGCGGGCTCCGGCTCCGGCTCCGGGGGCAGCTCGCCGCCGTTCTTGTAGAGGGTCCAGTAGAAGCTCCCGTCGATCTCCTCCCAGCCCAGCACCGCGCAGGCGCTGTACTCGTACTCCGCGTTGGAGGAGGGGTAGCGGCTGGAGAAGTCCGTGTCGAAGTAGAGGTCGTAGACCACCGTGTATCTGCCCTTCTCCAGGGAAGCGGCGCTGGGCACCAGCTTCAGGAAGGGATCCCCCACGCCGCCGATGGGCCGGTAGTAATACTCCCTGCCGTCCTCGGCCTTCTGGCGGTAGAAGAGATGCGCCTCCTCGCCCTGGGCGATCTGGGCCAGCAGGGCGGCGGGGGAGAGGTGGAAGATGTTCCGGGCGATCCAGTCCACGCTCTCGGCGTCATAGGCCGCGTAGGAGCCCAGATTGCCCTGGCCCGCGCTCCAGCCCCTGGGGTCGTTCTCGCCCCAGTAGTCCGTCTGCCCCTGGCCGGGATAGATGGAGAAGCGGACGCAGGAGCCGTTGTTGACGATGCTGTTGAGCAGATTCGTCCCGTCCGTGCCGGCGCTCTCGGCGTCGTAGGCGCAATAGGGGTCCTCGCTTCGATACCAGCTCACGAACTGGGTCAAAAAGCGGATCAGACTGTCCGGCAGGGCGTCCGGGTCCAGCTCCGCGGCGCCCTCGGCGGGGGCGGTCTGCCGCAGCAGGGAGAAGAGAGCGTCGGAGACGGTCATGCCCAGCTCCGGGTTCCCGGCCAGAAAGGCCTCCAGGTCCTCGTCTCCCCGCTGGGAGCAGAGCACCACGGCGGAGAGCTTGTCCAGCAGCGCGGCGCGCAGCTGCTGGTAGCGCTCCTCGCTGATCTCCTCCTGGGCGTTGATCGGGCCCTGCCAGCATTGGATCACCTGGTTGTATTCCCCGTTTTCGTAGCTGGGCGAGCTGGTCCAGCCCAGCTCCCGGGTGCATTCCAGCCCCTCGCCCCGGGGGACGAAGTGGAGATAGGTCTTGTACCAGCTCTCGTCGCCGGAGCTGGTGTAGGCGTAGAGCTCCTTGCTGCCCTCCACCTGGAACAGATCGTAATAGAAGCCGCCGCCGGCCAGCACGTCCCAGGCCACGTCGCAGAGGGTGCGCAGCGCCCCGTCCCAGGTCAGGATGTAGAGCCGGGACATGTAGACGTAGCGCTCCGTGGGATCCACAGCCACGTAGATCAGCTCCGGGGTCTCGTCGCCCCAGCAGTCCAGAAGGGCCACGGGCTTCGGGGTCTTCTCCGGGCTCTGCGCGTCGTATTGGGAGCCGCCCTTCTGCCAGTAATAGCCCTCGATGCCTTCCCGGTTCCGGCTCAGATGCTCCAGATAGGCCGCCAGGGCCTCTCCGCTGTGATCCGCCGGCTCCGCGGCGGGGTTGTCGTTCTCCGTGACCGGCGGGGCCTCCGTGCCGCTGTCCTGGCCCGGGAAGCCGGAGGCGAGCTCCGAGAGCGGAAAGCGCTCCACCGCGTTGACCTGGAGCAGAACGCCCAGTACGCCGGTGACGAGCATGACCAGGGAGAGCAGCAGCGCCGCCAGCCGCGGCCCCCGTATGCCTGCCCGCCGGGGCGGATTGCCGCCCTGCCGGGGATAAGTGCCCGGATATTCCATCGTTGACCCTCCTTGCGATGCGATTTGATCTTATTGTATCGCGCGGGGGGAGCTTTGTCAATCCGGGGAATTCTCGTTTCCGCTGTTGCAATCGGACAAAAAATATGATAGGATACAGGCAAGGAGGGATGCCCTTTGACTGTTTTTCTGCTGAAGCTTGCCGCGGCCGTTTTGATGCTGACGGATCATCTGGGCATTGTCCTCTATCAACACCAGGCCATCGGCTTTGAGCTCTATCACTGGATGCGGACCCTGGGCCGCTTTGCCTTTCCCATCTACTGCTTCCTGCTGGCGGAGGGCTTCCGCCATCTGCGGAAGGACCCGAAGCGGCTCTGCGGCCACATGCTGCTGCTCCTGGCCCTGGCGGTGTGCAGCGAGCCCTTCTTCGATCAGCTGCTGACCCAGCGCTTTGACGACGCCGCCCATCAGAGCGTCATCCTCACCCTGATTCTGGGCTTCGGCGGTCTCTGGCTGTCGGAGTGCTTCCGGGACCGGCCCCTGCCGCGCTTTGCGGTGCTGCTCTTCGCGGGGGCCCTGGGCCGCTTCCTGCATACGGACTATGGCGTCGCCGGCGTCTTTCTGATCTTCGGCTGCTATTTCTATCTGGAGCGCTGGGGGCAGCGGGAATTCGGGCGGCGGCTGTTGGGCGTCCTCTGCCTGATTGTGGGCTATCTGCTCTTTTACAGCTGGGTCCGCGCGGGATTTGGCGGTCCGGCGGCGGTTTGCTCCCGCCTCTTCGCCATGGGCGATTATCTCTTTCCCTTCCTGCTGCTGATCCCGGCGCTGGCCTCCTACGGCGGGAGGCCGGGCCGGCGAAACAAGCTTCTGCACCGCTGTTATCAGTGCTTCTACCCGGCCCATCTGGCGGCCCTCTATCTGCTGGGCCTGCTGCTTTGAAAGGTCCCCCGAATTCGGAACGAGACGAGGTGCTTCCATGGAAACCCTGATCGAGCTCTATGACGAGCGCCCCCTGGAGAATGTGCTGGGGGTGGAGGTCTTCCGCCCGGAGCGGGTGGTCTACGTCTGCCCCGCCAGGATCGCCTCGGACCGGGCCCTGCACCGGCGGCTGCGGAGCTACTTCGCCCACCGGGGTCAGGAGATCAGCCTGGAATTCGTCAAGGCGGACATGTACCGGTCCGACGCCATCCTCAAGACCCTGCGGAAGATCGTGGCGCGCTATCCCGACTGCGCCATGGACATCACCGGCGGCACCGACGCCGTGCTCTACGCCGCGGGGATGCTGGGGGCGGAGACTCCCATCCCGGCCTTCACCTACAGCCGCAAAAAAAACCGCTTCTATGAGATCCAGAACGCCGACTTCGCCGCGGGCCTGCCCTGTGAGGTGGTCTATTCCGTGGAGGACTGCATCCGGATGGCGGGGGGCGAACTGCGGCCGGGCCGGGTGAACAACCAGCTCCTGGCGGACTATGTGGAGGATATCCAGCCCTTCTACCGCCTCTATCTGAAGCATCGCCGGGAATGGGTGCGGCTCGTCGGCTACATCCAGCGCCTCTCCGCCTGGACGGGGGAGGGGCCCGCCCCCCTGTCGGTCCGGGGAGATTACAACGTGAAGGGGGAGCGGGGCTCCCGCATCGACGCGCCGGAGGACGCCCTGCGGGCCCTGCGGAACATCGGCTTTCTGCGGGAGCTCAGCATCGACCGGGAGAACGGCGTCAGCTTTTGCTTCCGCGATCTGCAGATCCGAAGCTGGCTGCGGGACGTGGGCGTCGTGCTGGAGCTCTTCGTCTATCAGTGCTGCGTGGAGCTGGGGATCTTCGACGACGTTCGCCTCAGCGCCGTGGTAGACTGGGAGGAGAGCGCGGGCCGCAACGCGGTGTCCAACGAGCTGGACGTGATGTGCACCCGGGGCGTCACCCCCGTGTTCATCAGCTGCAAGACCGGCGAGGCGAAGTCCGAGGCCCTCAACGAGCTGGCGATCCTGCGGGACCGCTTCGGCGGGGGCATCGCCCGGGCCGCCATCGTCACCGCGGAGCAGGTGGGGGAGCTGACCCGCAGCCGCGCCGCCGAGCTGAATATTCAAGTCATCGATCTGAACGACCTGGACGGAAACCGCCTTTCCAAACGCATCAAAAAGCTGATGCAGTCATAGACAATCCATCATGAAGATCCGGAGGAATTCCCATGAAAACAACGAAGCTGATCCTCTGCCTGCTGCTGGCCCTGAGCCTGCTGCTGGCCGCCTGTGAAACGACGCCTGCCGCCCCCCGGAGCACCGAGTCCAAAACGGAGCCCGCCCAGAGCGAGGCCCCCAACGGCCCCGGCCCCGCCGACTGGTCTTCCCTGAGCGGCAAGGGCAAGGTGGGCACCGTGCTGCCCGATTTCTCCTTGGACACCGCCGACGGCGGCGTCTTCACCCTCTCCGAGGTCCTGAAGGACCACGAGCTGGTGTTCATCAATCTCTGGGCCACCTGGTGCGGCCCCTGCCAGCGGGAGTTCCCCTTCCTGGAGGCCGCCTATCAGGCCAACCGGGACCGGGTGGCGGTGGTCGCCGTCTCCGTGGAGGAGCGCGACACCCCCGAGGTGCTGCGGAAATACGCGGAGGAGAACCGGCTGAGCTTCCCCCTGGCTCAGGACCGGGACTACGCCCTGCTCGGGACCTTCAACGTCAGCGCCATCCCCACCAGTCTGCTGGTGGACCGGAGCCGCACCGTGCTCTGGATGGAGACCGGCGCCAAGGACTCCGAGCAGGCCTTCACCGAGCTGTTCAACACCTACCTCAACAGCGGAGAGTCCGGCGCGAACCAGAAGCGCTACGAGGTCACGATCCTGGACCAGAACGGCGCTCCGGTGCCCGGCTGTGCCGTCAACTTCTGCACCGAGGAGAGCTGCGTCCCGATGGTTTCGGACGAGACCGGCAGGGTGTGCTACTACGCGGACCCCTACGCCTATCGGGTGCAGCTGCTCTCCGTTCCCGAGGGCTATGATTACACGGGCTCCGACTCCCTGTTCATGAAGGCCGAGGGAGATCAGATGACCATCACCGTCACCAAGCTGGGATGAGCCGGGCGGGAACAAGGGCGCCCCGGAGGGCGCGCCGCATCACGGTCCTGCGGGGCCTGCTGCTGATCCTGGCCCTGGGCCTGATCGTCCTGGGCGTGCTGAACGGCGGCCTGCGGGACGTCTTCGTGAAAGCCGCAAATCTGTGTACGGAGTGTATCGGCCTTGGATAAGCTGAAAACATGGTGGGCCGCCCACCGGCCCGGCACCCGCCGCCTGGTCCAGCTCTATGCCGCCCTGCTCTGCAACGCCCATCTCAAAGGCTTCGGGGAGGGCGGGCTCTACCGGGGCAGGACCAAGGGCCTCTGCGTTCCCGGCCTCAACTGCTACTCCTGCCCCGCCGCCATCGGAGCCTGCCCCCTGGGGGCCCTGCAAAACGCGGTGGCGGCCTCGGCCAGGCGGCCGGCCTTTTACGCGGTGGGGGTCCTGCTGCTCTTCGGCCTGACCCTGGGCCGGGTGATCTGCGGCTGGGCCTGTCCCTTCGGCCTGCTCCAGGAGCTGCTATATAAGCTCCCCACCGGGAAGCTGAAAAAGAGCCGCCTGACCCGGGCTCTGACCTGGGTGAAATACGGCCTGCTGACCCTGCTGGTGCTGGCGCTGCCCCTGTACTTCGCCTTCCGCCGCCTCCCCCTGCCGGCCTTCTGTAAGTATGTCTGCCCCGCCGGGACCCTGGAGGGGGCCCTGGGCCTGCTGCTGCACCCCGCCAACCGGGAGAGTCTGGGGAGCGGGCTGGGCCTGCTCTTCGACTGGAAGCTCCTGGTCCTGGTCCTGGTGCTGATCGCCTGCGTCTTTCTGTACCGGGCCTTCTGCCGCTTCCTCTGTCCCCTGGGCGCCCTCTACGGTCTGATGACCCGCCTGGCCCTGCTGGGGGTGAAGCTGGACCCGGAGCGCTGTACGGAATGCGGTGTGTGCCGCTCCCTCTGCCCCGTGGACATCCGCCGGGTCGGAGACCGGGAGTGCGTGGCCTGCGGTAAGTGTATCGATCGGTGCCCCGAGGCTGCCATCCGCTTCCGGGCCGGGAAGATCGTCCTTCACGCCCCCGTCGCAGGGGCGGCCAACAGCCGCCCGCCCAAGGCAGAAGCAAAACGGAAACGGACCCTCGCCTGGGCCCTTGCCCTGGCGCTTCTTCTGGGAACGCTGGTTTATGTCAACTTCCTTGATCGGGTCGATGCCGCGCCTGTCCCGGCTGAGACCCAGGCTGCTGCCCTTGGGAACGCCGTGGGCCAGACCCTGCCGGACTTCTCCGTCGATACGCTGGAGGGCGGGAGCTTCACCCTCTCGGAGCACCGGGGGCAGGTGACGGTCCTGAACCTCTGGGCCACCTGGTGCGGCCCCTGCGTCAGGGAGCTGCCCCACTTCGAGGCCTTCGCCGCCGCCCACCCGGACGTCTGCGTTCTGGCCATCCACGGCCCCATGATCACCGAGGACGTCCCGGCCTGGCTGGCGGAAGCCCATTACAGCCTTCCCTTCGCCCTGGACGGGGAGGGGAGCATGACCGCCCTGCTGGGCGCCTCCAACGTCCTGCCCCACACGGTGGTCCTGGACCGCTCCGGGACCGTGATCTACAACGCCCCCGGCGCCCTCACCCCGGAGCGGCTGGAGGAGCTGTATCAAAGCGCTCCGTAAGCAGGGCAAAAGGGGTATTTGTGGGGCTCTCCGCAAAGCCTTCCCCCTCGGGGGAAGGTGGCATCCGGCGTCTCACGGAAGCCGGATGACGGATGAGGAGCGCTGCATGTTATTTGCTCGTTGGTGGGAGCACTCTGTCGTCGATACCTCCCCTCATCCGGCGCTTTGTGCCACCTTCGCCCCAAAGGGAAGGCATCCCGCCACATCCGAATCTGTAACGCAAACGCGGCAATTTCCGAGAATGGAAATTGCCGCGTTTCCGCGCAGCAGGCGTCAGCCCGTGGTGTCTCCGCCCAAGAGCTCGCCGGTGTAGTAGTCCACCAGGAAGTAGGTGCTGGTGGTGAATTCGTCGTACTTCTTCTCGATGCTCAGCTTCCAGCACAGACGGCTCACGTCGGGGGCCTGGAGATCGACGCCGGCGTGGTCGGTGAACATCCAGTTGGGCAGGGCCACCACCTTCCGGATGCTGACGCCTTCACCGGAGCCCAGGTCGAAGCCCTGGGCCCGGAGAGCCTCCAGGGCCTCCTCCTCGGTCAGCGGGACGTCCCCGGGCTGGTGGTCGTCCAGCAGGGGCACGTAGAAGACCACGCAGTCCTCCAGGGTCCCGGACACGGGGTTGATGGCCACCCGCACGCACTCATACCAGGAATACAGCCCGGGCTCCACCTCCCGGCAGAAGTCATAGGACCAAAACTGCTCGTCGTACTTCTCGCAGCCCGTCATCACGTAGCCCTGCTCCACGGGCAGGGACTCGTAATAGCGCCGGGCCAGGGCGTCTGCCTCCGCCTGGGTCCGGCAGGCCGCCGTGTCGGAGAGGACCCAGCGGATCCCGGTCATCCCCAGGAAGACCCCCCGTTCAGCGTCAAATACGACCTCGATCCCGTCCTCTCCGTCGGGATAGGAGACATCAACCTCCTCCCGGTTCCAATACAGATGCTTCTGCCGCCGGACCGTGACGGCCCCGTCGGAGAGCTCGGTGATCCCGGCGTTGGCGAGGATCTCCCGGCCCCTTTGGATGAACCAGGCGTCGGAGAGCTTCTCCGGCTCCGCGGACTCCGCGGCGCTGCTCTCCGTCTGGGAGAACGGATAGCTCTGCTCCGTGTGAACGGAGACGTTGCCCTGCTCCGGGTCAAGCGTATAGGGTTCCGGCTCCGGCAGCTTCCACCGCTCGTAGGCTGCGTAGCCTCCGACGACCAGCGAGGCCAGCAGGGCTACGCAGGCCGCCGCCAGCAGGGCCCGGCGCAGGACGGGGTGCCGCTTTGCCTTCCGTTCCTCCGTCCGCTCCGCGGCCCGGGCTACCCCGGCCCAGATCCGGTCCTCGGTCCCGGGCTCCGGCGCGGCCTTGTCGTAGGCCGCAACGATCTTATCGTTTTTCATGTTGAACTCCTTTCTGTTTGGATTTGTCGGGATGCCTTCCCCTTGGGGGGAAGGTGGCGCGAAGCGCCGGATGAGGGGAGGTATCGACGACAGAGTCGCTCCGTAGGGGCCGATGCCCACATCGGCCCTTTCCCCGGTCCACAGGGAGGGCCGATGTGGG
>JAFYAB010000058.1 GCA_017540945.1 Oscillospiraceae bacterium
AAGCACGACGGGATGCTGAGATATGCTCTCGTTTGCTGCTCCAAAAACAGTTGACCGTTGGATTCCGAGCGTGTATACTCCATCTTGAAGAGCCTCCTTTAGGGCGGAGTATTTGTCCGGCGAGACATACCCCTATCCTATTCGATGGCTCTTCTTTTTTCAAGTCATTTCTCTGTTGCTTTCATCCGCATCCCATAGAATTTGTGATTGACCCTGTTTTTATTCTGTCCAAAATGAACATTATCCCTTGGGCGGACGAGAGCGGCCCAGATACAGAAAAAATGAACCTTATCCCTCAAATTGAAAAATGTAAAAAACTCCGCTGAACACCATATATAGTAGCATGACTGGGGTGAATGGACGGAATATGAATATATCTTGTGGTTATCCCAAAAGTAAGTCTTGGAAGCCCATGCATATGCAGCCGATCTATCGGAGCCCTATCTGACCAGAACACTGGACCGCTATGTGGGCAGACCGGAGGACAATTTGCAGCGTCAATGTATCTGCGCCCGTTGCCCGTCTGGCCATACGGAGCTGTATCTGGAAAAAACCCATCCAAACGTTGTTTGGATGCTGAAAAATCTGGGTCTGAAAAATGCGGCTGTCTTTATGCAGGGCTTTATCGACGGAGACCGGTTCCGTTTTTATGATCCCGGCATCCGGTTTTCCGGCGCGGAGTACGAGCGTATGCTGAAAGCCGCGACGGGCGTGGATGTGGTCAAGGCGTTTGTAGGCTATGCCTTGGGTGCGCCGCTTTCTCCATTGGCGGAGCAATTGAAAAACCATGTGTTCCTGCTGAATGGGAAATGTGGATTGCAGTCGTAGACGTGGATGGGAACGACATGATGCGGAGAGATCTCCTGCCGGAGCTGCGTTAAAGGAAAGAACAGCAACGGCTCAGGTGTCCAGCGGGATTGCGTGCTTCTGCTCTGATGCCTCTGTTCGCTTTTATTCCATCATTGCTCCCCTGCCCAGGCGTGAGGTCATGGTGATGTGGCGAAAGGATCACAAACATTCCAAGCTGGCGGAGGAATCCAAGCTTGCAATTCAGAGCATTCCGTGGTAGTATTCTGTTCAGTCAGAAGATCTGATGCATTTGAAATCCGACGTAGTTGCGTCGGCTGTTTTGCCGGAAGAACTATAGTTATTTGATTATAGAAATCATAGGAAGCGACATATCCACCGCTGACGAGAGAGGGAGGCACGAAGTTGAATCGATCCATTGAGTTTCTAAGGGCAGTTGACACCGTAAACAAGGCCCCTGTTCCGGAGATCGTTGTGGCTCGGGCCAGAAGATCCCTGCTGGACTACCTGGCCGTGACCTGCGCCGGCGCCGCGTTCCAGCGGGACAAGCTGGAGCGGTATTTCGCGTTCGCGCAGCCGGAGGCGGGTCGCTTCCAGGCCATTGGCACCGGGAAGGACCTGGCCTTGAAAGAGGCCGTATTCCTGAACGGCCTGAACGGCCACGCCCTGGACTTTGACGATGGCACCAACAGCGGCATCATCCACCTGGGCAGTCCGATCTTCAGTCTGCTGATCCCCCTGGCCCAGCGCTATGACATCGGCGTGGACGCAATGCTGCAAGCCGCCGTGCTGGGCTACGAGGCCTCCTACACCATGGCTGTGTCCATCCAGCCGGGGCACAAGGCCATGGGCTACCACGCCACCGGAACCTGCGGAACGCTGGGGGCGACCATTGCTGCAAGCTATATGCTGGGATTCACGGAGGAAGAACGCTTTCAGGCCTTCGCCGCCGCCTGCGTGGCGGCCAGCGGGATGCTGAAAGTGCTGGACGACGGCAGCGAGCTGAAACCCTACAACGTGGCGAAGACCAGCCTCCTGGCGCTGACCGCCCTCCAGTTGGCCAAAGCCGGGTTCCAGGGTCACCCCGACCCCCTGGGCGGACGGGGCTTTTTGAAGATGATGACCGGGCGGGAGGACGTGGAGCTGAAACCCGTGCTGCTGAACGGGACTTACGCCATCATGAAGTCCTATACCAAGCCCTACGCCTCCTGTCGATACACCCACCCCGCCGTGGAGGCGGCCATCCACCTGCGAGAACGTGTCAAGCCGGAGGAGGTGGAGGAAATCCACATCCGCACCTACGAGCTGGCGGTGTCCGGCCACGACCACACCGAGATTCCGGGCAGTTACAGCGCCAAGATGAGCATCCCCTACGCCACGGCGGCGGGCCTGCTCTACGGCAAGGCGGGCCTGGAGGAGTTCAGCGACGAGGCGGTCCGGGGAACGGAGATCCTGGACCTGACGAAAAAAATCAGGGTGTCCGCGGACGCGGAGCTGAGCGAGGTCTTTCCCGACGTCCAGGCCGCCGTGGTCACCATCCGCACTGCGGACGGGACTTACACGGATCGGGTGGACTTTCCCAAGGGGGAGCCGGAGAACCCGCTGACGGCGGAGGAATTCCGGAGCCGTTACGACGGACTGATGGGATATGCCGGGGTGGACGAAGCCCGGCGCAGCGCGGTGTTCGACGCGGTTTACCGGGAAAACGCGAGCGTGGCGGAGCTGGCGGAACAGCTGTAAGGAGTGACATAATGAAACAAGTGAAACTGATTCTCGGCACCATGACCTTTGGCGAGTCGGTGTTTGAGCCGCAAGTGGGAGCGTTTATCCATGCTTTCCTGGATGCTGGATATGACGAGCTGGACACAGCTTATGTGTACAACGAGGGAAACTGCGAAAAGCTGCTGGGCCAGGTCCTGCCCGGCCTGGACCGCCCCTTCCGGATTGCCACGAAGGTGAACCCCCGCATCAGCGGCAGACTGGACGCGGAGGCGGCTTACCAGCAGGTGAACGAATCCCTGGAGCGGCTGCGGCTTCCCGCAGTGGACACCGTGTTCCTGCACTTCCCCGACCCGGCCACGCCGGTGGAGTCCGTCCTGTCCGCTATGGCCGAGTTGCACGCACAGGGGAAATATCGGGAGCTGGGCCTGTCCAACTTCCCGGCCTGGATGGTGGCGGACGTGTGCCATCTCTGTGACAGGCACGGCTGGGTGAGGCCCACGGTGTTCGAGGGCGTGTACAACCCGCTGACGAGAAGAGCAGAGGCAGAACTGAACGATTGCCTGAACCACTTCGGTATGCGCTTCTACGCCTACAATCCCATGTGCGGCGGCCTGCTCACCGGGCGCTACGGCAAGTTTGAGGACGCCCCCACGGACGGCCGCTTCACCCACCGGCCCAACTACCAGGGACGCTACTGGAAAAAGAGCTTCTTTGACGCGGTGGAGGTCATCAAGGCTGCGGCGGAGCGCAACGGGATCACTTCCGTGGAGGCGACCTACCGCTGGCTGGCCTATCACTCCATGCTGAGCGGAGACCGGGGAGACGGCATCCTGATCGGCGCGTCCAAGCTGGAGCATCTGCTTCAAAACATGGAGACGCTCAAGGCCGGACCGCTGCCGGAGGATGTGGTGGAGGCGTTTGAAACCGCCTGGAAGATCACCAGGGGCGACAGCCCGGACTATTTCACTTTATACAAAGGAAAAGGCTCTGTAGGAGGGGAAAAGAAATAAATGCTCAATCAGGAGAAGGTATTTGAAGTTTTAGAACAGCACGGCGTGCGCTATTTCACCGGCGTGCCGGACAGCTACCTGAACGGCTTCTGCAACTACGCCCTGGCCAACTGCGGGGACCGGAACGTGATCGCGGCCAACGAGGGCAACGCCGTAGCCATCGCAGCCGGACATTATCTCGCCAGCAGGGAGATCCCCCTGGTTTACATGCAAAACAGTGGGGAGGGGAACGCCGTCAATCCGCTGGCCAGTCTGGTGGACCGGGAGGTGTACGCCGTCCCGATGCTGCTGCTCATCGGCTGGCGGGGGCAGGGGAACTCAGAGCCCAACCACCCCCAGCATACGCGCCAGGGGGAGGTCACCGCGACTCTGCTGGAGCTCCTGCACATCCCCTACACCGTCCTGACGGACGACGACGCGCACTTTGCCGGGACCGTCGCCAAAGCGGTGCAATACTGCCGGGAGACGCGGGGCGTCTACGCCTTCATCGCCCCCAAGGGGGTCATGGCCGACCCGGACAAGCCCAACAACGTGGACGACAGCTATCCCATGAGCCGGGAGGAGGCCATGGAGGTCATTCTCGACCATATGCCGGAGGACACGGTCTACAGCGCCACCACCGGGCGGGCCACCCGCGAACTGTTCTTCCTGCGGGAGCGGCGGGGTGAGACGAAAGCCCATGACTTCCTGAACGTGGGCAGCATGGGCCACGCCAGTTCCGTGGCCCTGGGTATGGCGCTGGCCCAGCCGGAGCGCCATGTGGTGGCCCTGGACGGGGACAGCGCCGCCATGATGCACCTGGGGGCCATGACGATGGTCTCCAAGGTCTCAGCGCCCCGCTTCCTCCATGTGGTGCTGAACAACGGCGCGCACGAATCCGTCGGCGGCCAGCCCTCCGCCGGGCATTTGGTGGACTTCACAAAAATCGCGGAGGCCTGCGGCTATGTCAGCGTGGGCCACGCCGTGACCACGGAAGCGGAGCTGGTGGAAGCTCTGGACGCCCTTCGGGACTGCGGCCGCGCCGCCTTCCTGGACGTGCGCATCCACAAGGGCCTGAAAAGCAAGCTCCCGCCCATCGTCTTCGACCACAGAGCGGCCATCGACGCGCTGATCGAAGACCTGAACGGCTGATTTTCTGAACACAAAGCATACCAATGTGCCACAGCGTGGCGGAAAGGATCACAAACATATGAACAGCATGGAACAGACCAGAGCATTTCTGCGCTCCATCGGTCAGCCCGGCGGAGACGCCTACGACCTGCCTACCTCCGAAAAGCGCTTCCGCGACGGCGGCCAGTACCGCTTTGAAGTGCCCGGCATCCAGGGCCCCAAGGTCATGAAGGCCCTGTTGGAGGCCATGGACAGCTACGGCCTCTACCTCCACCGGGTCACCCAGACCCAGGGCATCATGCGCCTGACCGACGAGGAGATCGCCAAAATGGTGGATCTGGCCCACCAGTGGCAGACCGACCTGATCCTTGCCATCGGCCCCCGGGCCACCACCGACACCTCCGCCTCCGTCCACACGGAGGAGGGCGTCCGCATGGGCTATCGCCTCCGGGGCCAGGAGCAGATCGTCCGCGCCATCGAGGACGTGAAGCGCGCCGCCCGTCTGGGCTGCCGGGGCTTCCTGGTCTATGACGAGGGCAGCCTCTGGGTCCTGAACGAGATGCGCAAGGCCGGGGAGATCCCCGAAGATTGCCACTTCAAGATCTCCGCCCACGCGGGCCACGGGAATCCCTGCTCGGCCAAGCTGCTGGAGCTGATCGGCGCGGACTCCGTGAACCCGGTGCGCGACATCCAGCTCCAGATGATGGCGGCCATGCGGCAGGCCATTGACATCCCCCTGGACCTCCACACGGAGAACCCCAAGTCCACCGGCGGCTTCATCCGCCACTATGAGGTGCCGGAGATGATCCGCGTGGCGGCCCCCATCTACCTGAAGACCGGCGGCTCCGTGGCGGCCACCCACAGCTGGGACAGCACCGAGGACGACGCCCGCAAGCGCGCCAAGCAGTGCAGCCTGGTCAAGCGCATGATCGACGAATACTACCCCGAGGCTGTCTGGTCTCCCAAGGGCAGCCTGATCTGAGAACAGGGAAAGGAAGGAAACGCCGATGAGACACCATATGTACAATCCCGACTTCAAATTCGTGGTGGAGCCGGAGCATTTCAACAAGTACACGGACCGTGAGCTGCTGCAATACTGCCTGGGCGCTACCATGTACATGCCTGGATATAAGGACTTTACCCCGAAGATCCTGGACCATTCCATGCCCGCCCTGACCACCATGGTCCTGTGCTTTGAGGACGCCTGCCCGGAGGAAAAGGTGCCGGAGGCCATGGAGAACGTCCATCATCTGCTCTCCACGGTCACCGAGGCGGTGGACAGCGGCGCGCTGGACCCCGACTACGTTCCCCTGATCTTTGTGCGCATCCGCAATCTGGAGCAGTTCAAAGCGTTTGGCGAGAAGCTGACGAAGCAGGAGGTCCGCTCCCTCTGCGGCGTCAACTTCCCCAAGTTCAACGCGGAGAACGGCTATGAATACTACGCCTATCTGCGGGATCTGAACAATCGTTTCGGCGAGATTCTGTACGGTATGCCCATCATCGAGGATCCGGAGGTGGCCTACAAGGAGAGCCGTATGAGCCAGCTCCTGGGCATCAAGAAGATCCTGGACAAGTACAAGGATCTGGTGCTCCAGGTCCGCGTGGGCGGCACGGACTTTTCCAGCGTCTTCGGCGTGCGCCGGGGCGTGGACTACAGCCTCTACGACATCATGACCGTCCGCGAGTGCCTGAGCGACATCATCAACGTCTGCGGCCGCAACAACGACTATGTGATCTCCGGCCCCGTGTGGGAGTATTTCCGTGCGCCGAAGGAGCTGATGTTCGAGGAACTCCAGCACTACGGCATCGAGGACTATCTGATGCGCCGTCAGCCCCTGGTGAACGGCGAGATCGACGGCCTGTTGCGGGAAGTGCTGCTGGAC
>JAFYAB010000120.1 GCA_017540945.1 Oscillospiraceae bacterium
GATCCTGCGGCACTAATCCCTCAAGGTCCGTGAAAACGAATTGCTCTCGCTCGTTCCTGCGCCAGCCTTCCATAACAAACACCCCCGTTTCCTCCATTATACAGGAAACAGGGGCGTTTGTACAGTTTTTTGACACTCTGACAAAAAGCACAGTTCTCTGAACTGTGCTTTTTGTTATTTGTTATTGATTCAATTCTTCCAAGCCTGCAGGCAGGCTCGATCCTTGTTCCCTGCTCCTGAATCCCTGAATCATGGCAGATCCTCGTCGGAATCGTCCTCCAGGGTCTCCTCCAGGTTCTCGTCGGAGTCCGGGCCGTCCGGCTGAGAAGGCGCTGGCTGGGTGGGCGCGGGTTGGGTGGGCGCGGGGTCCTGGCCCTGTTTTTCCGTTTCCGCGGGCGCTCCGGCTTCCGTAGTCGCAGGGGCCTTCGTGTCGGCGGCGTCCGTGGCCTGTTCCGTTCCGGCGGGCTCTGTCTTGGGCGCCTCCGTTGCGGGAGCCTCCGCGGTCCCGGCGTCGGCGCTGCCCTCGGGGGCGTTCGGCACGGGGAGGGTCGCGGTGGGAATGCTGCTCTCCTGCTTTTTATCTTCGCAGGCGCTGCACAGTGCCGCGCAGAGCAGCAGCACCAGCAGCAGCGCGATCAGTCGTTGCTTCTTCATGCTTCTTTTCCTCCTGCATGGTCTTTTCGCGGCAGCGGGCGCTTGTTGCCCCGCTCGTCCACAAGATAGGTGTTGTCCAGCTGTGCGGTCAGGCTGGCCTTGACCGCCGCGACGTATTCCTTCCGCAGGGCGTCCCGCTCGGCCAGCTCCTCCGGCGTCAGCCCCTCGGCCTTGGCCTTTCGGGCCAGGGCGTTGATGCGCTCGATCTTTTCCTGGGTCATTTCATCCTACGGCGTTGGAAACCGTCGCCACCACCTTCATGGTCTCCGGGTCCGTCACGTAGACCTCGCCGGGGCTGCAAAGATACAGCAGACCGTTCAGCAGCAGACCCCGGGTGCTGGCCGGGACGTATTCCAACGTGAACGCTCCTTTCTCCTTGAGCTCTGTGCCGGTCCAGCGGACCAGCAGATATTCGATCCCGTTCTTCCCCACGGCAGGGAAGCCGATCAGACAGTTGGCGGGGTCCGTAAAGAAGGCGGCGGTATCGGAGAGCTCCGCAGCCGGCGTCCAGTTTTTCAGCCGCAGGCTGTCCGCCTCCTTGGGATTGGCCGGATCGGAGAGGTCGAACATCACCAGCTGCCATTCCGCTTCCGCGGAGGCCGCCAGCCCCAGCGCCAGGCCCTCGCCAAAGGACCGAAGTATCAGAGTCTCCCCCTGGCCGGGCAGGCTGTCGTTCATAACCGGGGCGGATGGATCGGAGAGATCGGCGGTGTAGAGGGCGTCGGTCCCGGCGGCGCTCATCCAGGCCAGGCCGCCCAGGAAGCGGCAGGCGCTGACGCTCTGCTCCCCGCCCAGCCTGGTCAGGGCCCCGACAGCCCGGAGCTCCGGGTCCAGCAGGGTCAGCTGGCTGCTGCGGTTGTGGCTGTGCTGCTCGTAGTTGGTCCAGCCGTGCTGTTCGTCGGTGTAGGCGGAAAAGCTGCGCTCGTCGGTCTCGACGGCCAGGCAGAGCCCGCCGTTTTGCAGGCTCAGGGCCCCGGGATCAGGCAGAGCCCCCTCCAGCACGCAGCCGCCCGCCAGCTTCAGGGTCCCGTCAAAGCGCAGATGCTTGATCTCGGTGCGGGCCGTGGTCGTATAATCCGTCACGGTATAGGGCGCCTCCTGTCTGGGCGCGGAGGCCGTCTCCTCCCAGAAGGTCCGGCTCAGGTAGAAGTCCCCGCCCTCGCCGCAGACCGCCTCGACCTCGTCGGTAAAGGCCAGGGCGTCGGCGATCCGTCCATCCGACAGGCGGATGGCAGCCGCGATGGTAAGGGCCGCTCTGGCGGGATTTTGACTCAGATAGACCTCCCCAGCCCGCAGGGGCAGGGCCTTCCCGTTTTCACGGATCTGGGGCAGCAGCGCCTCGGCCTTCTCGGGCAGGGTCAGCAGGCTCCGCCGGGTCACCAGGCAAAGGGTCCCGTCCACCAGACGGGCTTCCACCAGGGAGCCCTCCACGGAGGCGTCCGCCAGCTTTTGGGGCTTCCGCTTGTCGGCAGTATCCAGCAGGGTCACCCGGACCTCCGCCTCGTCATGCCAGGAGCCTTCCGCGTCCAGGCCGGAATCCGAGACCGTACTCACCACAGCCACCCGGTCCTGGGTCACGCAGAGCCGCTCCGCCCAGCCCGCGCCTTCCCGCTCCACCCGGGTATAGGAGAGGATCTCGCTCTCCCTCCCGGCCGCAGAAAAGATCACCAGGCCGTAGCTGTCCAGCATATAGATATAGCTGCCGTCGGTGGCCACGGTGTCGCCGTCGGCCGCCCGGGCGACGTCCAGCCGCACGCCGGGGACCGCCCGCTCGGAGGCGTCGTCCCAGTCCGCGCTGTGGTTCTGACCGGCCTCGCGCAGGGCCTCCTGCAGCGCTTCGGCGTCCGCCGCGGGAACCAGCTCTCCCAAGGGCGCGCGCTGCGCCTCGCCCCGCTCGGCAAAGAGGGGCTCGCCCTTCTCGTCGCTGCCGCAGGCGGTAAACAGGCCGGCCAGGAGGCAGAGTGCCACAACCAGACAGAATATTCTTTTCTTCACGCTGTTCTCTCCTTTCGGGTGCGGCAGTTGAAAATTGTAAATTGAAAGTTGAAACTTATCGGTGTTTTGCAAATTGCGATTTGCAAAACGATTTCATTTTCAACACGTTTCAGGGCTCTGTCACAACGTGGGTATCGTCATAAACCGGGATCAGACCGCAGAGCAGCGTCACGCGGGTGCCGACCAGATAGCCTATCTGTCCGTTATCGACTTCAGTGAACCGGTGGAGCTTTTCGACCTGCCAGAGCAAGGCTCTGTATCCTCCGGTTCCCCCGTCACTGTAGGCAACCTTGATTGGAATCAGCATCAGCACGAGCACGATGGCCAACAAGATGAGAAGCACGCGTTTGGTCTTCTTTTTCATTGTATTTTCCTCATTGTCCTTCCTGATTGCTTTTTACTTATTACTTAACCAATGGGCGGGGGATAAGGGCCGATGTAGGCATCGGCCCCTACGGACGGAGCTTGACCAATGGGCGGGGGACGGCGGCCAGGCAAAGCCTGTCCCTGCTGCTGATTCTCAATTCTCAATTCTCAATTCTAACTTCTAAATTGAAAAACATTCCCCATGCAAAGCGGAGGCCTTGCATGGGGAAGGGTGAATGTTCGCTTACTCGGCCTCGACAGCCTCGGCGGCCTCCTCGGCCAGAGCCTGCGCCTGCTCCTCCACGGTGGGCTCCAGCAGGGCCCGGATGGAGAGGGAGATGCGCTTGTTCTCGGCGTCGATGTCGATGATCTTGGCGTCCACTTCCTGTCCGACGCTCAGCACGTCCTCGGGCTTGCCGATGCGGCGATCCGCGATCTGAGAGATGTGGATCAGGCCGTCCACGCCGGGAACGATCTCGGCAAAGGCGCCGAAGGTCATCATCTTGACGATCTTCACCTTGGCCACGTCGCCCACGCTGTACTTGGCGGTGAACTGGTTCCAGGGGTTCATCTCGGCGGTCTTGTAGCCCAGAGAGATCTTGTGCTTCTCGGGATCCAGACCAATGACGAAGACGTCGATGACGTCGCCGACCTTGACCACCTCGGCGGGGTTCTTGATCCGCCGCCAGCTGAGCTCAGAGACATGGACCATGCCGTCCACGCCGCCGATGTCCACGAAAGCGCCGTAGGAAGTCAGGGACTTGACGGTGCCGGTGTACTTCTTGCCGACCTCGATCTCGGACCACAGCTGCGCGGCCATTTCCTTGCGGGTGCGGCGCTCGCCGGCCTTGATGGAGCCGATGACTCTGCGGCGGCGCGGGTTGATCTCGAGGA
>JAFYAB010000121.1 GCA_017540945.1 Oscillospiraceae bacterium
CGCCGGGAGCTGGTCCAAAGCCTGGCGCAGGGCCAGGCGCTCCACCAGCCGCTCCTCCATGGGGCTGTCCGACAGCACGGCCTCCAGGCTCAGGCCCGTGTCCCCGGCGGGCTGCTGGATGGAGACCGCCGGGTCCGCGGCGCACTCCGCCTCGGCGATCTCCTCCGCCGTCAGCCCCAGCTCCTCCCCCAGCTCGGACAGCACCGGCTCCCGGCCCAGGGCCTTGGCCATCCGGTCCCGGGTCTGGCGGATCAGGGCGGCCCGCTCCTTCAGGGTCCGGCTGACCTTCACGGTCCCGTCGTCCCGGAGGAAGCGGCGGATCTCCCCGGCGATCTTCGGCACGGCGTAGGTGGAGAATTGGGTCCCGAAGGCCGGATCGAAGCCCGCCGCCGCCTTCAGAAAGCCCAGGCTGGCCAGCTGGAAGAGGTCGTCGTTCTCCACCCCCCGGCCCTGGTAGCGCCGGGCCACCGCCCGGATCAGGCCGGTATTTTCGCTTACCAGCTGTTCCAGCGCGGCCCGGTCCCCCGCCTGGGAGCGGACAATGAGCTCCAGGTTTTGCGGGCTGATCGCCCGCGCTGCAGGCGTTGATTCCTGCTGCCTTGTTCCTGGGGGAAACGGCGGACAAGCAGTGCTTGTCCCTACAGGCGGGCCGGGCGGGCTGATCGCCCGCGCTGCAGACGCTGATCCCTGCTGCCTTGTTCCTGGGGGAAACGGCGGACAAGCAGTGCTTGTCCCTACATTCCCCGATCCCGCGGGCGGGCTGATCACCCGCGCTGCAGGCGCTGATCCCTGCTGCCTTGTTCCTGGGGGAAACGGCGGACAAGCAGTGCTTGTCCCTACATTCCCCGATCCCGCGGGCGGGCTGATCGCCCGCGCTACAGCCCCTGATCCTTGCTCCTTGATCCCTGATCCCTCCCCGTCAGCTTTTTCCGCATCCGCACCGTGGTGCCCTTGCCGGGGGCGGAGCGCAGGGAAAAGCTGTTCATGAAGCTCTCCATGATGGTGAAGCCCATGCCGGAGCGCTCGGCGCCGCCGGTGGTGAACATGGGCTCCCGGGCCTTGACCGGGTCCGGGATGCCGCAGCCCCGGTCCTTGACGGTGATCTCCAGCAGATTCCCCGGCAGGCGGCGGAGCCGCAGGGAGACGGGGCCGATCCGGTCCGGGTAGGCGTGGACGATGGCGTTGGTGACGGCCTCGGAGACGGCGGTTTTCACGTCCCCCAGCTCCTCCAGGGTGGGGTCCAGCTGGGCGGCGAAGGCCGCGGCGATCTGCCGGGCCAGGGCCTCGTTGGCCGAGAGGGAGGGAAATTGCACGATCGCTTCGTTTTCCGGCTTCATGCGGGGCTCCTTTCCGCGCCGAGGCGCACCAATTTTTCGATCCCCGCGGCCCGGAGGACCTTCATGGGCTGGGGCGGGATGTTGGCCAGCCAGACCTCCCCCTCCAGCTCCTCCATGGCCCGGAGGGTGTGGATCACGATGGCGATGCCGCTGGAATCCATGAAGCTCACGCCCCCGAAGTCCAGCACGCAGCGCCGGGGCAGATAGACGTCGATCTTGGACGTGATGGCCTCCATGGTCTCCCGGGCCGAATGGTGGTCGATCTCGCCGGAGAGCAGGATGGTCAGCCGCTTGTCCTGCAAAAGGCTTGTGTATTGCATGTATGTCGCTCCTTTGTGTGGTTTTGAATGATTTGGATCTGTCGCTCCGTAGGGGCCGAACTCGAAGAGTCACGAAGTATGCCCACATCGGCCCTCCCTGCCGACCGGGGCAAGGGCCGATGTGGGCATCGGCCCCTACGAAAGAATTCGCCAAATTCGGATTTGCAGAAATGTAGCGCGGGCAATCTGCCCGCCCGGTCCGCATCAGCTTGTCGATATTGCGGGCAGATTGCCCGCGCTACATTTGTATCGACAAACCCCAATCCGCAAAAAACAGACGCGCACGGTTTCCCATGCGCGTCTATTGTACGTTTTCTTACGCGGATTTGCCGTCGAAATACCGGCGCTGCGCCGGATTATTCACCGCAGGAAGAGCTTTAGGGTCTCCTCGGCGCTGCTGGCGATGGGAATCTGCAAATAATGCCGCGGCTGATCGTCCCGTTCCCGGCCCTCAAAGCAGAGATACAGCTCCGTATAGCCCCGCTCCACGATCCTGCCATCGTCAAAGTAGGAGCCCTGGGTCAGGAAGTTCATGATGGGCAGGCGGCCCGCCGCGGCGTCCGCCAGGACGGCGGCCCGCAGAGCGCTCCTGTCCTTGCATTCCAGCTCCTCGCCGCTCATGGATTCCTGCCGACCGAGGCCGTATTCGTGCTCGGTGACGCCGTAGAGGGTGACGTGCGCATAGCGCTCCGGCTGCTGGGGCAGGGTCTTTTCATACCAGGCCGCAACGATATCCGGGCGGCAGTAGAGACCGGACAGATCCGAGAAATCCTCGTTCATGGACTGGACCTGGACCGCGTATACCCGGCGCAGGGTGCCGCCGCCCTTCAGGTGGTAGAGGACGTGGATATCGTCATAGCTGTCATAGCCGAAGGGATCCCGACTGCTGTGCTCCAGGGAGTCGCTTCGGACCGCCCTGCTGTGGAAGGCCCGGACCAGGTCGATATCCTCGGGCGCTGTCAGCTCAATGCAGTCTGCCTCCCGATCGCCGTAGCTGCCCTTGGTCCAGATCTCCACGGATTCCACCTGGGCGGTCTCGGGGACCCGGCGCTGGAAGCCCAGCACGTCATATTTGAGGCAGAGCACCGTCAGCACCAGCACCCCGGCGAAGGCCGCGAAGCCCAGCCAGACCTTTTTGTTTTTGAAGACCTTGACGGTCCGCTCCACCATCATGGAGGAGCCGAACCAGCCCAGCACGCAGCCGATCAGGGCGTAGGGCAGGAAGCCGTCTCCCCTGCCGCCGTTCCCGATCAGGCCGAAGATCGAGGCCAGGACCCAGCCGAAGCCCAGGGTGACACAGAGGGTGAAGAGGAGCCGGAAGGCCACGCGCGCCCAGCCGTAGACCATGGCGTCCCCGGCCCGCTCCACGTGACGGAGGCGGTAGAGGATCCAGGACAGGACCAGCAGCGCCAAGCCCACGCCGCCGTAGACCCAGAGCATCAGGGTTTCGGCGGGTTCCTCCCCAGACAGCAGATCCACGATGGGCGACAGCCGCAGGATGTTCTCGGTGATCACATAGTCGAAGCCCTTGAAGTAGACGCCTGTCAGCAG
>JAFYAB010000122.1 GCA_017540945.1 Oscillospiraceae bacterium
CGTCACCTACACGCTCGACACCTACCGCAAGGTGAACGAGCCGATGCAACGCCTGAGCGACTACATGCTTTACATCGTCATGTTTCCGCAGCTCATCGCCGGCCCCATCGTGCGCTACTCCGACATCGCCGCCCAGATTCAGGAGCGGGAATTCAGCTTCGACCGGATCAGCCGGGGCGTGTGCCGTTTCCTCTTCGGTCTGGCGAAGAAGGTCCTGCTGGCGAACCAGATGGGCTTGCTGGCCGACAAGGTCTTCTCCTTCGGCGGCGGCCAGCTCGCCACGGGCACGGCCTGGATCGGCGCGGTCTGCTATACGCTCCAGATCTTCTTTGACTTCTGCGGCTACAGCGACATGGCCATCGGCCTGGGCTGCGTCTTCGGCTTCGACTTCAAGGAGAACTTCAACTATCCCTTTATCTCCGGCAGCATCCAGGAGTTCTGGCGGCGCTGGCACATCTCCCTGTCCACCTGGTTCAAGGAGTACGTCTACATCCCCTTGGGCGGCAACCGCAAGGGCCGGACCCGCACCACCCTCAACAAGTGGATCGTCTTCTTCCTGACCGGGCTCTGGCACGGCGCCAGCTTCACCTTCATTCTCTGGGGCCTCTGGCACGGCCTCTGGCAGATGCTGGAGACCTATCAGATCGTGCCCACCAAGAAGAAGTGGTTCAAGCCCATCGGCCACGTCTACACGATGCTCGTCGTGATCCTGGGCTTCGTCCTCTTCCGGGCGGATACCCTGGCCCAGGGCTTCGGCGTCATCGGCGCCATGTTCTGGCCCACGGCGGGGACCCCGGCGGTCACCCGCGAGATCCTGTCTCTGTTGAGTCCCCTCTTCTTCCTGAGCTTCGGCTTCTCCCTGCTGCTGTCCACGCCGATTTTCCGCGTTTTCCGCCAAAAGGCGGAACAAACGGGAAAGATCGCCGTCTACAACTACGCGGCCTGCGCGGGCTCCCTGGTCCTGTTTGCGCTGTCGGTCCTCACCCTGGTGTCCAGCAGCTATAACCCCTTCATCTATTTCCGCTTCTGAGAGGGGTCTTGCATCATGAAAAAAGGCTTCAAGATCGTCTACGTCGTCCTCTTCTTTACCCTGCTCTGCGTGCCCATGCTGCTGATGCCCTTCTTTAAGAACGACGCCAGCCTGGAGAAGCGGGCTCTGGCAAAGTTCCCCGCCTATCTCACCGAGGGGCAGCTGAACCTGAACTTCTCCGACGAGTTTGAGTCATGGGTCAGCGACAGTCTGCCCCTCCGGGCCCAGCTCCTCACCGCCTCCAACACCCTCAAGGGCGAGCTGCTCCACACCGCGAGCTCCAACGTCATCGACGGGAAGGACGGCTGGCTCTTCTACAACACCGAGAGCGCGGACTTCCTGGACACCAACGCCCTGACGGACCGGCAGATCCGGTCCATGGCCGTGACCCTCTCCCTGATCGAGGAGGACGTGAACGCCCGGGGCGGACGCTTCACCTTCGTCCCCGCCCCCAACAAGTCCTCGGTCTACGGGGAGATGATGCCCGCCAGCTTCCGGGCCGCCCCGGAAAACAACCTGACCCGGCTCACGGCGGAGCTCAAAGCCGCCGGGGTCAGCTTCACCGACCTGCGGCAGGTCCTGCTGGAGCAGAAGGCCTCCGGAGCCGCCCCCGACGTACCGCTCTACCACCGCCGGGACTCCCACTGGAACTACCGGGGTGCCTTGGTCGGCTATAACGCCATTCTCGACAGCCTGGGCAAGGAGCACGAGACCTGGGCCGACGCGCCCTATACCGTGGAAACGACATGGAGCGGCGACCTGGACAAGCTCCTCCTCCCCGCCGGCGGCGTTTCGGACGATCAGGTGGTCTGGCAGATCGACCACGCCCGCTTCCGCTTCACCCAGCCCATGGGCGTCCGGGATCACGAGGCCCAGCTCGAAAACTTCATGAGCGACAAGGAGGACCGGGACGATCTCTTCACCGTGAAGAACCTGGACCGGAAGGACGGCAGCGCGGTCTACGTGGTCCGCGACTCCTTCGGCCGGGCCCTGCTGCCCTTTATCATCGACTGCTGGGAGAGCTCCACCTTCAAGCGCACGGACTGCCCCGACGTCGCCACCCTGAAGCAGGGGACGGACCTGATCTATGAGATCGCCGAGCGCAATCTCTCCCGGGTCATCTCCACGGCCCCCTTCCTCTACGCCCCGGTCCGGGAGAACCGCTCCGTCGAGGGGCTTGCCGACGGCGGCGCCGTCGATGGAAAATACGAGCGCACCGGCTACGGCATCCGGCTCTACGGCGCTCTGCCCGAGGAGCTGCCCTGCGGCGACTGCCGGGTCTGGCTCCGGCTGGAGCAGGCGGGCAGGGTCCTGACCGTGGAGGCCTTCCCCATCTATGAGGCCAAGCTCCTGGAGGGCGAGGGCAGCAACGGCTACTCCGCCATTCTCTCCAAGGACCTGGATCTCACCGGGACCTGGACCGTGACCGCCATTGCGGAAAACATTCAGTTCAACTGCGGCACTTTTACCGCTGAATAATTACATCAAGGAGGAAACCAAAATGAAATTCACAAAAATCCTTTCTCTGCTGTTGGCGGTCCTGATGATCGCCGCCCTGTTCGCCGGCTGCGCCGGTGAGACCAAGCCCACCGAGGCCCAGACCGAAAAGCAGACCGAAGCCCAGACCGAGGCCCAGACCGAGGTCGAGACCGATCCCCAGAGCGAGACCGATACCCAGGCCGAGCCTGTTGAGATCGACGTCTGGCTCGAGGTAAACGGCCAGCAGCTCCGCGTCGGCGTCCCCTTTGCGGAACTGGAGCCGATGCTGCCCGAGGAGACCGCTCCTGTCCAGGAGGTCGATTCCTGCGACCCCGATTCCGACTGGCACCAGACCACCCATACCTATGACGGCTTCACCGTCACCGTGAACAAGGACGGCGTCGCCGTCGGCATCAGTGTCGTTGACGGCGACTACGCCCTGAACGGCACGGTCAAAATCGGCTCCACGCCGGACGACGTGAAGGCCGCCTTCGGCACCCCCGACACCGACGAAGAGTGGGGCATCTACTACTACGGCACCATGCCTATGCTCAACTTCTACCTGGACGAGGAGACCGGCCTGATCAGCGGCTTCGGCGTCATGTCCGAGTTCGTTATGTAATTTCCCAAACAAAGGGCGCGTTGCAAAATAGCGTCTGAAAAAACAAAGGCACCAGCTTTCCCCGAAAAGGGGTTGGCTGGTGTCTCTGTTTGTGGTAAAATTTAGGTGTGA
>JAFYAB010000010.1 GCA_017540945.1 Oscillospiraceae bacterium
AGACCAAGGAAATGATCATCGCCGGCGTCTGCGACATTCACCTGTCCGTCATCATCGCCAAGCTGGCCTCCAAGTACAAGGTCGAGGCCGAGCTCCGTCCCGCCAAGATCGCCTACCGCGAGACCATCAAGCGGAAGGTCGAGCAGCACGGCCGCCACAAGAAGCAGTCCGGCGGCCACGGCCAGTTCGGCGACGTCTATATCCGCTTCGAGCATCAGGATGAACAGGAAGACATGATCTTCGCCGACGAGACCGTCGGCGGCTGCGTGCCCAAGAACTTCATCCCCTCCGTCGAAAAGGGCCTGCGCAACTGCGTCAACAAGGGCGTGCTGGCCGGCTACCCCGTGGTGAACCTGAAGGCCACCCTGTACTTCGGCTCCTCCCACCCCGTTGACTCCTCCGATATGGCCTTCCAGACCGCCGCGGGCATCGCCTACAAGGAGGGCCTGCCCCAGGCCGGTCCCACCATCCTGGAGCCCATCGCCGAGCTGAAGGTCTTCGTGCCCGACTCCTACACCGGCGACGTGGTCGGCGACCTGAACAAGCGCCGCGGCCGCGTGATGGGTATGGGCGGCGGCGTCATCGAGGCCGAGGTCCCCATGGGCGAGATGAGCTCCTACGCCATCGACCTGCGCTCCATGACCCAGGGCCGCGGCTCTTACAGCATGAAGTTCGTCCGCTACGAGGAGGTTCCCCAGATGAATCAGGCTAAGATCATCGAGGAAGCCAAGAAGGACGAGGAAGAATAATCCCGATCTGCGTCAAAACGCGGGAAGCCCACAGCTTCCCGCGTTTTTCTTGTCTGCGGAGGGATTTCTACGATTCATACGAATATTTGATAAAAAAGTCAGAAACTTTTTTATCCGGCATCCACTTTCTGTGGTTGCCGCCCGGCGCAAAGAGATGAAAAAGACCCAGAAGGAGCTGGCGGAACGGGCGGCGGTGGATTTCTGGCATGGGATGAAGTTTGCCGCCCTGGTCGCCGTTCTCCTTTCAGCGGCCGTGAGCGCTTCGCTCCGGGGATAGCCGCTCCGTTGTTTCCGCCTCCCGCTTCGTCTCAGAGCTTCCCCCGCTCCCGCAGGATCCGTTCCACCAGCTCCACGCACTCAAAGACCAGCGCGTCGCAGTGGGGCTTCTTTTCCCGGCCCAGCTCCTTGTTGCGGCGCAGCAGATCCGCGCAGTCCAGCATGCTCTCGTGCCGTTCCCGGAGCAGCCCATAGTACTCCGCGGGATTGTCGATGCCGAACAGGCCCAGCACCACCAGGCCCCCCGTAATGGCGCCGCAGGCGGAGGCCCGTTTCAGCCCGCCGCCGAAATTCGCGCAGATGCCCAGAGCCTGGGCCTCCGTAAGGCCGGCGTCCGCGGCAAAGGGCAGCACCACCGACTGCCCACAGTTGTAATGGGGCGTAACGATGGCCCGCAGTTCTTTCGCTCTGTCCAGATATTTGCTCATGGTTTCCTCCTATGACATGTCGCAGTTGTGATGCCCCCTTCGGCCCGTTTCCCTGTCTCGTCAGGAGGGCAGCCGGGGGCATCGGTCCCTGCGGATTACAATTCCAGCGTCATGCAGTCCACGTCGTAATATTTCCCGCCGATTTTGAAGTACTTGGGGAAGGTGCCGTAGCTGGTAAAGCCGAACTTTCGGTAGAGGGCCTTGGCCCGCTCGTTGTCGGCCCGGACCTCCAGGGAGACCAGCTCCGCGCCGCTCTCCTTCGCAAAGGCCAGCATTCGCTCCATGAGGCCGCTGCCGATACCCCTGCCCCAGTAGTCCCGCAGAACGGAGATCGCCAGGTTGCGGCGGTGGGCCAGGCGCGGGTTGCCGTTGCCGTCCACACAGGCGTTGCCCACGATCTTCTCCCCGTCCAGGGCCAGAAAGAACCGGCTGTGGGGGTTCTTGGCCATCCGCTCCAGCAGGGCCGTCTCCTGCTCCACCGTGAAGGGGATGCCTTGGGCGCCGAAGGTCAGATTGTCGGTCTCCCCGCCCACCTGCTTCAAATACTCCAAAAGCCTGGCCGCGTCAGCGGGTCCGGGCGTGCGATAGACGATCTCCATAGCCACCCCTCCTCCGGTCGATTTCGTAGTCTTCCTTCCTCAGCTCCATCTGCACCATGCCGTTCTCCACGCCGAGCTCCCGAAAGCCCACAGCCTTGTGGATGCGGCAGGCCGCGTCCCGGCTGGTCTCAAATTCGTTGTGCAGGCGCGAAATGCCGGCCACCCGGAAGGCCCGGTCCAGCAGCAGACGAAGACCTTGCTTTCCATATCCCTTTCCCCGCTCCGGGGCGTAGATCACGATGCCCATGTCCCACCAGTCCCGCTCCGGATTGTAGTGGAAATTCACGTCTCCCACAAGGGCCCCGTCGGCTTTGCGGCGCAGAAAGGCGTAGAAGCGTCTGGGCTCGGCACCGATCCAATTTGCTTGCAGGTCCAGCCATTCCTTCTCCGGCTCCGGGATGCAGCCGTCCGGTGGGAACCAGGGTGCGTTATAGGCCATCGTCGCCGGGTCGGACAGCATCTGCGCATAGAACCAGCCGTCCTCCGGCCTCGGAATATAAAGCTCCAGAGCCTCTGCCCAGAGCTCAAAGTCCTTTTGATCCGGCATCGGATCCCCCCTTCCTTATAGGGTCAATCTCGTCTGCTCCCAGGGCTCCGGCAGCTCCGCCATCCAGCGAAAGCAGGCCTCGGGACTGTGAAGCAGCTTGTGGGTCTCGCAGAATTCGTGGAACAGGGCCATCAGTCGGTCCCGCCTGGGGCTGGAAAGCTCGTTGGCGTTCCCGTAGGTACGGATATAGCGCTCCTTGAGGCCGGGGAAATGCCGGTCCAGGGCCGCGTAATAGTATTCCCGGTCCCCCTCCCGCAGGGTCAGGCCCATGTCGAAGCAGATGATCCCCTGTACCCCCGCCTCCGCGCAGGCCTCCAGAATGGCCGTGACGTTTTCTTCCCTGTCGTTGATCCAGGGCAGGATGGGCGTCAGCCAGACCAGGGTGGGGATGCCCCGCTCCCCCAGGGCCGCCAGCACCTCCAGCCGCCGCTGGGTGTTGCAGACCCGGGGCTCCAAAATCGCGCAGAGGGCCGGATCCCAGGTGGTGAGGGTCATCTGCACCACGCACTTTGTCCGGCGGTGGATTTCCTCCAGCAGATCCAGGTCCCGGAGGATCCGGTCGGACTTGGTCTGAATCGCCGCGCCGAAGCCGTACTGGCAGATCAGCTCCAGGCAGCGCCGGGTCAGGCCCAGCTCGGTCTCACAGTGCATATAGGGGTCCGACATGGAGCCGGTACCGATCATACAGGGCTTCCGTCGGGCCTTCAGGGCCGCCTCCAGCAGGGCCGGCGCGTTCTGCTTGACCTCGATGTCCTCAAAGGCATGGGTGAAGCCGTAGCAGCGGCTGCGGCTGTCGCAATAGATACAGCCGTGGCTGCAGCCCCGATAGACGTTCATCCCCAGCAGGCCCCCGCTGTTGTGCAGCAGACTTTTGGCTTCAATGAAGTGCATGGACGCCACCTCCCGGGCAAATGAAATCAGAGCCCCAGTACGCCGGTATCATAGCCGTAGGCGGCGCAGAGCTCCTTCAGGCCGCTCAGAATCTCCTCCCGGGAGAAGTCTGCTCTGCCCAGGGCTTCATCGCTCATCCCGTTGAGCGCCTCGTAGAAGCCCAGGCCGGCGGGCAGGGCCTCCGGGTCGCCCTCCTCCACGGCGGCGAACAGCAGATTCTCGGCCTCGCCCACCCGCCCCGCCTCCAGCAGGGCTCCCAGCCGGAAGCTCAGGGTGTTGGCGTCTCCCGGCTCGGGCTGTTTCGTTTCCAGATGATAGTCGCTGCGGAGCTCTGCCCCCTTGCCCAGGAGCAGGGAAAACACGTAGCGCGTGATGGTCTCAATCTGCCGCATCAGCCAGTCCTGCCGATACATCGCCCTCGCCTCCGCTTCGGCGGTCCGGTCCCGCCTGTTTTTTCCCATTCTACCACAAAGCGGCTCCGGATGCAAGCTCCCGCGGCCTCTTTCTGCGGCCCGGAGCTTCGGACTGTCGAAGAAGCGGCGAAGCAGGCAGGACAGTCAGGCATGAAACAGAGCGCCAGCAGCGTGGAACAAATGCAAAAAACACGGCGCAGAGTTGTTTCGCCCCGTCGAAGCGCTCGGAGCTCGACACGCTTCGACGCGGCGGAAGAAGTCTATAGACAGTTTTTTACAAGCCCTCCCTGCAGGCGGGTTCTTCCGGGCAGCGCGGCACCGGAGGCATGCCTTGTGCAGGAATCCGCGTCCCCGCCGTTGAAAACGGGAAAGCGCAGCTTTTTTGCAGGAAGGGATAGCTTTTTTCGGAAAAGCGTGCTATAATAGCGGATACTTGAACGAGATAACGCTTTTGAAAGGAGGCGGCAATATGTATTTTGACGCTGACGCGATCTCCTTCCCCGGGTTGGGGATCCAGGAGATCAATCCACCCCGGACCCTGCCCTTCTCCATCTTCGGCAAGGAGATCTATTTCTACGGGCTGATCATCGCCCTGGGCTTCCTGCTGGCCATCCTCTACGCAAGGAAACGGGCCAAGGAGTTCGGCACCGATTTTGACCGGGTGACGGACGCGATCCTTTTCGCGGTTCCCATGGCCATCATCTGCGCCCGGATCTACTATGTGGTCTTCCGGTGGGACAACTACAAGGACAATCCCATCTCAGCCCTCTACATCTGGGAGGGCGGCATCGCCATCTACGGCGGCGTCATCGGCGCCATCCTGGGCCTGCTGCTCTTCGCCAAGCTGAAAAAGCAGAAGCTTAGCCCCTATCTGGACATCATGGCCCTGGGCCTGCTGATCGGCCAGTGCATCGGCCGCTGGGGAAACTTCTTCAATCGGGAGGCCTACGGCGCGGAGATCTTCAACGATTTCTTTCTGCGCATGGGGCTGACGGACCGCTTCGGTGTGCTCCGCTACTGGCACCCCACCTTCCTCTATGAGTCCGTCTGGAATCTGATCGGCTTCGTGCTGCTGCATTGCCTGTCCAAGAAGCGGAGGTACGACGGCCAGACCTTCCTGCAGTACCTGGCCTGGTACGGCCTGGGCCGGTTCTGGATCGAAGGGCTGCGGACCGATTCCCTCTATCTCTTCGGCACCGGCATCCGGGTGAGTCAGCTCCTGGCGGGCCTCAGCTTCCTGTTGTCCGTGGGCGTGATGCTCTATATCCGCCTCTACAAAAACCCGGACGGCAGCGGAATGCTGGTCAATCAGGCAGCCAAAAGCGGGGAAGCGGAAACGGAGGAAGCGGATGCGCATGTGGAATCCGCCGCAGATGCCCCTGTGGAAGACGCTGCAGATACCCCTGTGGAAGAAGATGCTGCAGATACCCCAGTGGAAGAAGATGCTGCAGAACCTGCCGAAGACGCAGATGTCTCTGACAGCGCTGAATAACCAAAACCCATCAAAAGGGCCCGCGGATTGCTCCGCGGGCCCTTTTGATGGGCGATTATTCCTCGGGCTTGGCTTCCTCGGCGGGAGCTTCGGGGGTGATGTCGTCCACCACCTCAAAGACAGCCGCCTGGACCTCCTCGGCCTTCTCCTCCACGCCGTCCAGCTTGGACAGATCCTTTTCCAGCTCGTCAAGATCCTTGTGCAGCTGTTCCAGCTCCGCGTCCAGATCCGGCACGGGCTCCTCCTCCGGAACAGGCTTGGCAAAGGCGGCCTTGGCCTCCTCCACCTCGCCCCGCAGGGCCTCGATGTTCTTGGCGGCCTCGGTGATGGCGTCGCAGAGGGGCAGATACTCGGCGTCGTCCGGCTCCTCGCCGGTGATAAAATCGCGGTAGTAGAGCTTGCCCAGCTCCAGGTAGGCCTTCTTCTGCTTCTCCTGTTCGCTGAGAATGCTGATGTTGGACTTGGTAACGGAAGCAGCGCTCTTGGTCACACGGGTCGCTGCCTGCACTGCGTCGGCAACCAGGCCCTTCAGGGCTTCCAGACTATCGTTCCATGCCATGATGCTATCTCCTTTCAGTCGGTGGGTGTTTGAGTGTCCGTCTGTCTGCATTATACCAGAGCTTTCGGAAATTGGAAGACATTGGGAAGAAATTTTACAAAAAATTCGCAGGCCGTTCATTTTGCTCCGGTCCCTGGACAGGAGCGGGGTCCCTGGGCTTCAGGGCCAGTACGACGCCCAGCGCGGCCAGAAGAACAACGGTGGCGCAGATGCTGGCCTGGGGGCCGTAGATCCCGCCGGTCAGCAGCGGCCGATAGGGATCCGCGTCCAGGTCCGCCAGACGGATGCCGGTGTGGGCTCCCGCCTCCGCCGCGTCAAACAGGAAGCTCGAAGCGAAAAACCAGGCGCCGCGGAAGGCGCAGGCACCCCAGAGATTCCCACGCTTGAGCACCCAGATCCCCAGAAGCAGAGCCAGCAGGAAGCTGTTGAGGCCGCTGATGGAGAACAGGGTACTGTCCGCCTGAAAAACCGCGGGGAGCAGCGCGGACATCACCAGGGCAAAGATTACCGGATAGCGGGCGCCCACGGAGGGAGCAAAATAGCCGTGGAGCAGCAGCTCAACGGAGCTCCCCTGCACGGCGCAGCCCAGCAGGGCCAGCAGCACCAGCAGCAGCATCCGTCCCGAGGGATCGACAGGCGCCAGGCGGAAGCCCTTCACCCCCACTCCCAGGGCAAGGACCGTCAGAAAGCAGAGCAGTCCCGCCGCCAGGCCCAGCAGGGATTCTCTCAGGACTCCCGCTTTGCCCAGGCCCATGGAGGCCAGATCCCGCTTTTGGAAGCGTTTGCAGTAGATGACGGCGGCAAGGCCCATGGTGAAGGTGGCGAACAGGGACACCAGAGCCATCCAGTCGGGCATCCGCTCCATCATGGCGATTACCATACTCTGGGGGGAGGCGCCGGAGAAAAAGCTTGTCATCAGATCCTGCCCCTGCTCCCCCAGCATCCAGGCGGACAGGGGAACGGCCAGGATCAGGGATTGCGCGATGGTGGAGATCAGATAGAGCAGCAATAGGATCAGCATTTCCCCGAACAATGAGAATCGGGTCTTGCACTGGGCCGCAGCATCCGCCCAAAACCGGGGCTTCGGCAGCATTTGATTCATGTCGGTTCTCCTGTATGATTTTTTATTTATTATGCCACAAGCCCCGCCCGGTGTCAATCATTTTGCGTTTCGTGTTTTTATTTTCGCTACGCATTGACGCGGACGCCTCCGGAAACGCCCCTCTACGAGCAGTGGGTCTTCCGGTCTCCGTCGCCTACGGCCTGGTGGTAGAGCCCTGCCAGGAGCTGCCAGAGGCGTTTGTCCACAATGCCCGACGGCTCCGCCCCGCAGCAGCGCTGAAGGCCGCGGATGGCCTTGGCGGTGTCCGCGTCGCAGGTGCCGGTAAGGGGACAGGCCGGTACGTTGGGATAGACCTCATGCAAGATGTGCAGCATGGCCTGGATCAGCAGCACGTGGAGGTTGTCGCTGCCCTCCAGTATCGCCTGATTCGGGTTCATGACGATGTCCAAGGGCGCGGCGGGCTCCACCTCCACAGCCGCGGCCTGGTAGGCGGCGCAGACAGCCTGCCAGGTGGCGAAGTCGGTGATCCCCGTCTGGGGCAGACCCGCCCGCTTCTGCTGGACCGACACAGCCTTTGCGGTCTGCTGCCCGTAGATCCCGTCGGGAACCACCGTCGGACAGCTCTTGTCGTGCAGAGCGATCACCCGCAGCATGGTCTGCAGGCTGGTCACCGACCGCCCCAGGAAACGAACGTCATTGTTCGGGTCCGTATGTACTCCTCCTTTCAAAATCGGGATACGTCGGACTGAGGTTCAAGGTGCAAGTCCGCAGCTCCCCTTGAACCTTGTACCTTGAACCTTGTGCCTTATCCGAATTCTGCGGCTTACCTGCCGTCCCTGCTTCCCACGGTCAGGGGCGTGCCGGGGTATTGCGTCATACGGGTGGCTGCGCTGTACTGCAGCGCGCGGTATTGCAGGGTGATCGCACGGGCGGTTTCGTCGCTCAGACGGCCTGTGACAGAAAGGCTGTTGGCCTGCTGGAAGCGCCGGATCGCCTGCTGGAGCGTGCTCCCGGCGTAGCCCAGAGCCTCCAGCCTGGACTTCGCGTTGGCCGAGGTGGTGGCGGAAGCGTCGACAGCCGGGAAGAGGCTCCGGTTTTGCAGGACCCGGTCCTCAATGCCGGAATAGAGATCGTAGAGGGCGTCCCAGCTCCGATCATCCGCCTCCCCGGTAACAGCAAAGCCTTCGTAGCCCTGAAAGGCCGCTACCGCGTCCCGGGTCAGGGGACCAAAGATCCCGTCTACTGAAACCGACGGCACCTCCTGCACAAACTGGGCCACGACAGCCAGCATGTACTGGAGCTGGCGAACCCGGTCGCCCCGGTCCCCCACCCGCAGGGGCTCCGGGAATTCCCACCCCAGGTCCTCATAGCGCAGGCCCTGGGAGCGGAGCTCCGACAGCGCCGTGACCCCGGTGAAGACCCGCTCCGTCTCGTACCAGGTCTGGCGGCCCACGATGCCGTCCTCCGTCAGGCCAAAGACCCGCTGGAAGACCCGGACCGCCGCTTCGGTGCCGGGACCGAAGATCCCGTCCACCCGCAGCTTGGGGATGGCGGGAAAGCTCTGGGAGATCCGGTTCATGGCCGTCTGGAGCTGCGCCACGCTGCGGCCCCGGCTGCCCACCCGCAGGGCTGCGCCGGGGTAGGACTCCCGGTAATCGGCCTTGGGGGCGTCGGAAACAATCTCGATGTTCCGGCCGTAGTAATTCCGGAGAATATTCAACCAGCCCCAGCCCTGGGCTGCCAGATTTTGGGAGCCCCACTGGGACAGGCCCTCGCAGGTAACAGTGGTGCCGCTGCAGAACTTGGCCGCCAGGGGCTCAATGTAGCCCACCCGGCGGATGTAGTCGTCAAAGAGGCCGTCCACCAGCCGGGAGATATTGGCAAAAAAGCTGCGGCCCTTGTAGAACTGCTGGTCGTAAGCCGTGGAGGAGGTGATGTCAAAGGGGTAACCCCGGACCCGATAGAACTCGGTGTAGACCCGGTTCAGGGCGAAGGAGGTAATGGCCAGGATGTTGGCCCGCAGGGCGTCCTCATCCCAGGTGGGATAGACCTCGCTGGAGGCCACATTCTTCACATAGTCCGGGAAGGATACCGTGACATTCTCCGCCGGAACCGCGGGCGGTCCCAGGTGGACCGTGATGTAAGACGGGATGTAGGGCAAGCTCACCGCCATGGGCCGCCCTCCCTACAGGTCCTGGGGCGGGGTGGTATAGTCCTCCGTCTCCCCAAGATCCGTGGGCATCCCGCCCCGGGGCACCAGTCGCAGGGTCTGGATCGTAGTGACGCCGGGGAAGATCTGCACATCCCGGCTCACCACCCCGTCGAAATCCGGGTGGCTGGCGGCGATCTGAACGTCGGTCCAGCCCCGAGGCAGCTCCGGGGACAGGGAGTTGGACAGCTCCGGCGTGGGCACGGAAATCAGCTCCGTCATGCCGCTCTCGTCCGTCCGCTGGACGTTCAGGAGCTCCCGTCCGCCCCCAGCCCGGGCTGCGGACACCGAAACCACAGCCCCCGCCACGGGCAGCTCCGCCCGGGAGGTCAGCGTCTGTACCTTGAGAAAGCCTGTTGATGGCATAGAAAATCCCTCCTGTTCGCACCATCCTATGCGAACGGGAGGGATGTGTGAATGCAGCATGCATAGTGCAAAGTGCAAAATGGTTCAGGGTTTGAGGTTTTCTGATACAGCTAACCCGATCTCGCGCACGGCATAAAAGCTCGTAAGGGCGCTTCTCGCGTTGGCAAAAACGCGGATGCGGGTATTGTATGAATAAAAAAGCGCCCGCGCTGCGGATGGACGGGGATTTCCAAAAGGGGGATGACCCCTTTTGGCCGTTTGAATGAGGGGCGAGGTCCGGGGAGGGGGGAGAGATTCGGAATCTTCCCCCTCCCCGGCCGGTTCTTTTCCCCCTTTCTTGCCGGAACAAGAAAGGGGGCCACCGGAGGCATGCCTGCCTTTGATGGAGGCAGCTGCCTATCCGCCCCCTCATCCGTCATCCGCCTTGCGGGGGACGGCGGATGCCACCTTCCCCCCAGGGGGAAGGCTTTTGGGTGGCTTACAGGGTGAACTGGACAGCGCAGAAGGCGGCGTAGATCAGCAGCAGCAGGATGCCCTGGGCCCGGGAGAGCTTGCCCTTGAGCAGGGCGGGCAGGGTGAGGATCAGCATGACGGTGATCATCAGGGGGATCTCCAGCACCAGGCTGGCGTTGTGGCCGAAGAGCATGGCGCTCTGAGGCACCTTGAAGGGGGCTAGGGTCACGGAGACGCCGCTGACCAGCACCAGGTTGAACACGTTGGCGCCGATGACGTTGCCCAGAGACAGATCGCTGTGGCCCTTCACCAGGGAGGTGATGGCGGTGACCAGCTCCGGCAGGCTGGTGCCCAGGGCCACGAAGGTCAGGGCAATGACGGACTCGGGCACGCCCAGGGCCTGGGCAATCTTGGTGCCGTTGTCCACCAGCAGCTTCGCGCCCACGGCGATCAGGGCCGCGCCCACCACCAGGAAAAGGATCATCTTCCAGGTGGGCATCTCCTCGGCTTCCTCGGTCTCCGCCTCCACGGGCTGGGGATTCTTCTTCATCTGCCGCACGGTGACGATCATATAGGCCACGAACATGGTCAGCATCACCAGGCCCAAAATCCGGGTGAATTCTCCCAGCAGATAGGCCGCCACGCAGTAGATGGCCGCCGCCAGGAAGAAGAAGAGCACGGGCATTTTCAGGGTCTTGGGGTCCGCCTTGCCGGGCCGCACCGCCAGGGTGACAGCGGCGATCAGGGCCGTGTTGCAGATGACGGAGCCGATGGCGTTGCCGTAGGCGATTTCGCCGTGACCTTCCACGGCGGAGATCGTGGAGACCATGACCTCCGGCAGGGTGGTGCCGATGGACACCACGGTGGCGCCGATCAGCAGCTCGGGCAGATGGAATTTGCGGGCCAGGGCGCTGGCGCCGTCCACGAACCAGTCTCCGCCCTTGATGAGGCAGACCAGACCGACGATAAACAGTAATATCGGGACAAGCATATACGTTCCTCCATTTTCAAAATCAAACTGTGTAATTGGACAAGCTCCATGGGCGTTCATCCCATAGAAAAGGCGAGACCTTCGCCGCGGACAGAGCAAAGCTGTGCGGCAAAGGTCTCGCCTCTTCGTCCCGCGCCGGGTCCTAAGACCGTACTGACGGCGGCGGGAGCGTCCGATGGACGCTGGCTACTCCCCAATGCTGGGAACAATATACCAGATTTCCGGGGACTTGTCAAGGCGTTTGTGCGCATCATCGTTGAGAAAAACAGGATTTGTCGAAATCATCCGCAGGGGCCGAACTCGATGAGTCACGAATGTATGCCTACCTCGGCCCTCCCTGTGGGCAGAGGAAAGGGCCGCTGTGGGCATCGGCCCCTACGCCTCCGCAAATCCGAAAATGACGGCCGGATTGCCCGCGCTACACTGTGTTGGCGCGCATTTTCCGCCAGACGACAAAATACATCGTGGTGAAGCAGGCGCTGGCGCCCACCAGCTGGCTGATGAATTCAGCCCAGAAGACGCCCTCGACGCCCAAGCCCAGGCCGGGCAGCAGCAGGGTCAGCGGAGCCACCAGGATCAGCTTCCGCAGCGTAGAGAAGAACAGGGCGTGCCTGGGGTGATTCAGGGCCACAAAGGTGTGCTGGCCCGTGACCTGGAGGGCCATGAAGGGGAAGGCGCCGAAATAGATCCGTGCGCAGCGAACCGTCAGCGCCACCAGGGCCTCGTCGCCGGTAAAAACCCGGATCAGGACCTGGGGGCAGAACATGGCCATGGCCCACATGAGGGTATTGATGACCAGACCGCCCAGCAGGACAAAGCGGATGCCGTCGGAAACCCGACGGTAGCGCCTGGCCCCATAGTTGTAGCTCATGACAGCCTGGCCGCCCTGGGTCACACCGTTGATGGGCAGGCTCATGATCTCGCGCATGGAGTTGATCAGGCCCATAGCCCCAATGTAGAGGCTGTCGGGACCGCCCCAGGCCTTCAGCATCACATTGACGATGGCTTGGGTGACGGAATTCGTCACCTTGAACATAAAGCCTGTGACGCCCAGCTTCATGACGTTCTTGAGCTGGGGCCAGTCGATTCCGAGCCCGCGCAGGCGAACCGGAGGCCGTTTCCCGGTAAGGAAGCGGAGCACCCAGAAGGCGCTGGCCGTCTGGGACAGGACCGTCGCCAGGGCCGCGCCCCGGACACCCATTTCCAGAGCATAGATGAAGATGGGATCCAGAACGATGTTCAGGGCGGCGCCCAGGATCACCGTCACCATGCCAACCCGGGGAAAGCCCTGGGCGTTGATGAAGGGATTCATGCCAAGGCTGATCAAGACGGGAATGGTGCCCGCCACGTAAATGCGGAAATAGTCCAGGGCGTAGGGCAGCGTGGTCGCATTGCCTCCCAGGAGGGTCAGAGTCCAGGGGGCCGTGGTAAAGAGCAGGAGCATCAGGGTCCCGCCGATGATAAGCAGGCAAGTAAACGCTGTCTGCATGATTCGTCCGGCCCGCTCGTCGTCCCCCTCGCCCCGGGCGATGGTGGAGAGGGTGGCGCCGCCGGTGCTGCAGAGGTTGGCAAAGGCGCCGATCAGAGTGATCAGCGGGAAGCAAACCCCGAGACCGATCAGGGCGTTGGTGCCCTCCGGCTCCGGCAGGTGGCCGATGTACATGCGGTCCACAATGTTGTAGAGGACGTGTACCAGCTCGGCCAGGATGATGGGCAGCCCCAGCTTCAGGATCAGCGCTGAAACCCTGCCTTGTGAAAAATCGCCTTTTGCGGCGGCCATATTGTTCTCTCCTTTATCAGAACCAGTTTTTCAGAATACCCAGGATGCCTCTTGTGAAGCTTCTTCCGATCTCCCGGCCGACAGCGTTGAGGGCGGAGTTTTTGATTTTGGAGGAGGCGGAGCGGCGCTTTTTCGCTTCCTTTGCCCGCTCTTCCTTCTCTCTCTCCCGCTGGGCCTTTGCTTTTTCCTTTTCCTCCTGCTCCCTTTGCTTCCGGGCCAGCTTTTCGGCCTCAGCCTGTGCGGCGGCTTCGGCCTCCTTTTCCCGGTCCGCGTTGATGATCTCGTAGGCGGACTCGTTATCCTCCGCTGTCTCGTACTTGCCGAAGAGCTCGTCGTAGCGGATCTCCGCCTGGCGGCGGCCCTCGTCGATGGGACCCATCAGGGACTGGGGCGGAAGAATCGTAGCCCGCTCCACCACAGAGGGACGGCCTTTCTCGTCCAGGAAGCTCACCAGCGCCTCGCCGGTACCCAGATCCAGGATGGCCTCCCGGGTGTCGAACTTGGGATTGGGCCGGAAGCCGTCCGCTGCGGCCCGGACCGCCTTCTGCTCGTTGGGTGTGTAGGCCCGCAGCGCGTGCTGGACCTTGTTGCCCAGCTGGGCCAGGACGGAATCCGGCACGTCGGAGGGCTGCTGGGTGATGAAGAAGACGCCCACGCCCTTGGAGCGGATCAGCTTGACCACCTGCTCCACCTTTTCCGTGAGGGCCTTCGGGGCTCCCTTGAAGAGCAGATGCGCCTCGTCGAAGAAAAAGATCAGCTTGGGCTTTTCGGGGTCGCCAACCTCGGGCAGGCGCTCGAAGAGCTCCGCCAGGAGCCAGAGCATAAAGGTGGAATAGAGCAGCGGGGACTGATATAGCTTTTCGCAGTGGAGAATGTTGATATAGCCCCTGCCCTTTTCGTCGCATTGGAACCAATCCATTGGATCGATGTCCGGCTCGCCGAAAAAGATGTCGCCGCCGGCATCCTCCAGCTGCAGCAGGGCCCGCTGGATGGCGCCAGCGGACTGCTTGGAGATATTGCCGTACTCGTTCAGCAGCTCTTTGGCGTGCTCGGTCACGTAGGCTACCATGGAGCGAAGGTCCTTGAGGTCCGTCAGCAGCCAGCCCTTGTCGTCCGCTACCCGGAAGACGATGGCCAGAACGCCGGTCTGCACGTCGGTCAGGTCCAGCAGCCGAGCCAGCAGGGACGCGCCCATCTCGCTGACGGTGGTGCGGACCGGATGGCCCATCTTCCCGAAGACGTCCCAGAAGCGGACAGGGAAGGGACGAAAGGCAAAGGCCTCCGGCGCAAGGCCCAGCTTCATCAGCCGTTTGTCGATGGCTTCACTCCGTTCGCCGGTGCGGCAGCAGCCCGCCAGGTCGCCCTTGACGTCCGCCAGAAAGACCGGAACGCCCAGGTCGGAAAAGGACTCCGCCATCACCTTCAGGGTGATGGTCTTGCCGGTGCCCGTGGCGCCGCAGATCAGGCCGTGGCGGTTGGCCATATTGGGCAGCAGATAAGCGGGCGCCTCTCCTACGCCGATGAGCAGTTTCCCGTCTTGCAGCATAGCACGTTCCTCCGTGTTGCATTTTTGTTATTATATCAGATTTGCGCCTGTGCTTCAAGCGTTTTCTTCTGAAAAACGGATTTATTGGGGTGAGGCAATAGGCAATAGTTGATACTGAACTCCCATAAAAAGATTGAAAAATGTTCCGTGTGGGAATTGCGCCAGACAAGGCGGAGGACGCAGATGGGCTGGCGCCCATCAAGGACGACAACGCAGTATGGCACAATTCCCGCCGGAACAGATGAAAGGTTTTTATGGGAGTTCAGTATGAATAGGCAATAGGAGAACGACGGAGCTGCGACGCATCTGCGACGCATCCTTCGCACTCCTATTGCCTATTGCCTGATCCCTATTGCCTAATCGACAAATCCCGATTTTACGGCCCGCAAAAAAGAGGAGACCCCCGAAGGAGTCTCCTCAGTACTCTCAGCAAAGCCGGCTTCCGGCGGGGATGGCGTCGTCCAGGATCAGCAGATGCAGCTTTTCGCCGCGCTCGGCGGAGAGCAGCATGCCGCAGCTGAGCTGCCCCATCATCTTCCGGGGGGCCAGGTTGGTGACGGCAACCAAGGTCTTGCCGATCAGCTCCTCAGGCTTGTAGAACTTGGCGATGCCCGAGAGGATCTGGCGGGGGGTGCCGGTGCCGTCGTCCAGCTGGAACTTCAGCAGCTTCTCGGACTTCTTCAAGTTCTCGCAGGCCAGGACCTTGACGACGGTCATCTCGACCTTGGTGAAATCGTCAAACACGATCTCGGGAAGCGGCTCCGGCAGAGGGGCCTCCTCCACGGGGGCGGCAGGGCCGATGTGGGCATCGGCCCCTACGGCGGCGTCCTCCTGTGGCGCACACTGTGCGCCGCTACTGGCAGCGGCCTGGGCAGCCTGGAGCTTTTCCAGCTCCTCCAGTTCCTTGGCGGCGTCAATGCGGGGGAAGAGAGCAGGGCCGTTCTCCACCTTGGCGTCCCGGTAGAGAGTGCCGAAGAAGGCCAGGGAATCCCAGTCGTACTCCGTGGCTCCGATGCGCTTCATGATCTCTGCGGAGGTGGCGGGCATGAAGGGCTGCAGCAGGCCGCCGCAGATGCGGACGGTCTCCAGCAGATTGTAGAGCACCCGGGCCAGACGGGGCTTCTTGTCCTCGTCCTTGGCCAGCTTCCAGGGCTCGTTCTCGTCGATATATTTGTTGGCCCGGCCGATGACCTTAAAGATTTCGCCCAGAGCGTTCTGGAAAGCGTACTTCTCCATCTGCTCCTCGTAGACGTGGACCAGATCGCAGGCCATGGTAATCAGCTCGTCGTCCTTGGCCTCATCCTCCTGCTGCTCCAGGGGCAGCTGGCCGCCGAAGTACTTGCCCGCCATAGCCACGGTGCGGCTGACCAGGTTGCCCAGATCGTTGGCCAGATCCACGTTGATGGTATTGATCAGCAGCTCGTTGGTAAAGTTGCCGTCGGAGCCGAAGGGGAAGGTCCGGAGCAGGAAGAAACGCAGAGCGTCCACGCCGTAGCGCTCGGACAGCAGATAAGGATCCACCACGTTGCCCTTGGACTTGGACATCTTGTCGTTGTTGAACAGCAGCCAGCCGTGGCCGTAGATCTTCCTGGGCAGAGGCAGGCCCATGCTCATCAGAAAGGCGGGCCAATAGATGGCGTGGAAGCGGACGATCTCCTTGCCGATGAAATGCACGTCGGCGGGCCAGAAGCGCTTCCAGTCCTCGCCGTTCTCGTTCAGATAGCCCAGGGGGGACAGGTAGCTGAACAGGGCGTCCAGCCAAACATAAACCACGTGTTTTTCGTCGAAATCCACGGGCACGCCCCAGGTAAAGCTGGTACGCGAAACGCAGAGGTCCTGCAGCCCGCCCTCGCAGTCGATAAAGTTGTTGACCATCTCGTTGACCCGGCTTCTGGGCTCCAGAAAATCGGTTTCGGTCAGCAGCTTCCGCACCTGGTCGGCATACTTGCTGGCCCGGAAAAAGTAGGCCTCCTCCCGGGCAGGCTGAACCTCGCGGCCGCAGTCGGGGCATTTGCCGTCCTTCAGCTGGCTCTCGGTCCAGAAGGACTCACAGGGGGTGCAGTACAGGCCCTCGTAGCTGCCCTTGTAGATGTCGCCCTTCTCATACATGGTACGGAACACAGTCTGGACCGTTTTCAGATGGGACTCGTCGGTGGTGCGGACGAAGCGGTCATAGGAAATATTCATCAGCTTCCACAGGTCCTTGACGCCCTTGGGCGCCTCCACAATGCTGTCCACGAACTGCTTGGGAGTGACGCCGGCCTCTTTGGCCTTGTTCTCGATCTTCTGGCCGTGTTCGTCGGTACCGGTGAGGAAGATCACATCGGCGCCCCGCATTCGCTTGTACCGGGCCATGACGTCCGTGGCCACGGTGCAGTAGGCATGGCCGATGTGGAGCCGGCTGGACGGATAGTAGATGGGGGTGGTGATAAAGAATTTTTCTTTGCAGGTATCACACATGAGTGATTTCCTCCCTTGGTACAAGATTGGGCTATATTATAGCGCCTTTTCCCGAAAAGGGCAAGCTTTATTTGCAGAAAAATGCGCAGCAGGGATCAGGCATCCCTGCCGTGCCGGCAGGCTGCCGGTCCATCTTCGCGCGGCAAGAGAATTCTGCGAAAGCGGGGCTTCCCTTCTCAGGAAGAAATATCAAGCAGAATGACGCAGGAAATATCAGAACACATGGAAAAACAGGCAGCCGACCAGGGCCAGAATCCCGAGCACGACCACGGCTGGGAGAAAAATGGTGAGGAAGGAGGCCAGGAGCATGGCAAAGGCGTCGCCCTTTTCGAGCTCGATCCGCTCCTCCTTCTCCCGGACGTCGGCGCCTAAATCCTCATCCAGCCCGGCTTTGTAGCGCTGGGTCCTCCGGGCACGATTCAATTTTTCTTGTAAGAGCATGGGCTTCCTCCTCCTTTGATCGAATGCAGTCCGGCGGCCGCCGAAGCGGCCGCCGGTGTTTTCGCCTGTGAGCGCGGTGGAATCAGGTCTCGGGCTTTGCCTTGATATCGAGACCGTTCATCAGCTTATGGTGGCAAGCTACAAAGTGGTCGGGGCCAACCTCTTCCCAGTCGGGAACGACCTGCTCGCAGATCTCGGTGCAATACTTGCAGCGGGTGTGGAACTTGCAGCCCTTGGGCGGATTCACCGGGCTGGGAATATCGCCTTCGAGGATCTGAAGGTTCTTGTCGCAGTCGGGATCCGTGGTGGGGATGGCGGCAATCAGAGCCTGGGTGTAGGGGTGGACCGGGTTCTTGAAGATCTCAGCGGAATCCGCCAGCTCCACCATGTTGCCCAGGTACATGACGCCGATCCGGTCGGAGATGTACTTGACGACGGACAGGTCGTGGGTGATGAAGAGGTAGGTCAGGTCCTGCTTCTCCCGCAGATCCTGCAGAAGGTTGATGATCTGGGATTGAATGGACACGTCCAGAGCGGAAACCGCCTCGTCGCAGACCACGAACTTGGGCTCCACCGCCAGGGCACGAGCGATACTGATTCTCTGCCGCTGGCCGCCGGAGAACTGATGGGGGAAGCGATGCAGGAAATAGGGGGCCAGACCGCAATCGTCCATGACCTTCAGAATGTAATCCTGCATTCTGGCGTTGTTCTTGCGGTAGATGCTGTGGGCCCGAAGACCCTCGCCAATGATCTGGCCGATGGTCATACGGGGGTTCAGAGAGGAGTAGGGATCCTGGAAGACAATCTGCAGATCCTGACGGAGCAGACGAATCTCGTTGTAGGTCAGGCGAGCCAGATCGATGCCGTCGTCCCGGAGCTCGTCGAACTTCTGGAAGTCCGGATCATTCGCGTGGGCCTGACGGAGCTCTTCGATCTGCTTTTCCGCCACGTCCAGCTCTTCGTCCAGCTTTTTCAGTTCTTCATCGATCTCGTTCAGCTTGCTGCGGAAACCGTCGGTGTTCTTCTTGGCGTATTCGGCGTCGTCGAAGCGAACCTGGATGTCCTTCCGCTTTTCGCGAAGCTTTCTGCGCTTCAGGGCGATCTGATACTTCTTTTCGTAAGCCTGGGTAACGGGACCGTAGTCCTTGGCCACCATCAGGCCGCCGATGATGTTGCCCACATCCAGCAGCGCGTCGTTGGCGGCCTTCTCGGCAGCGACCATCTCCGCGTGCTTGGCGTACTGCTCCTTCTCGGACAGGGACTCGTAATGGGCCTTGACCTCGTCGCGCTTCTTTTCCAGCGTCTTCAGCTGCTCGGTCTTCTTGTGCAGATTGCGGATGGTCTTCAGCATATAGTGAGGTGCCAGATCATCCAGAGTCTTGCCGTAATACATGGAGCGGCCGTCGGTCTGACGGTAGATCTGCAGCAGGGTACGGCCCAGGGTGGACTTGCCGCAGCCGGACTCGCCCACGAGACCGAAGACCTCGCCCTCGTAGATGTTCAGGGTAATGCCATCGTTGGCCTTGACATAGAGGCCGCGCTTCTTCAGCGGGAAGTACTGCTTGAGGTTGGTGATCCGAAGCAGAACTTTCTTTTCCTGTTTATCTTGTTGCATGGCGTTCCCTCCTGTCAGGATAGAAGCATCTGATCTGCTGCTGATCGTTGACCTGCACAAGCTTGGGTTCCTCTTCGAGGCAGCGCTCTGTGCAGTACTTGCAGCGAGGTGCAAACTTGCAGCCCTTGGGCAGATTCAGAGGATGGGGGACTGCGCCGGGGATGGACTCCAGACGCTCGTTGGTGTCGGCATCCAGACGGGGAATGGACCGCAGCAGGCCTTCCGTATAGGGGTGCATAAAGTCCGCGCCAGCGAAAATGTGGCGGACCGGAGACATTTCCACGATCTGGCCGCAGTACATGACGGCCACGTCGTCGGCCATCTGGTTGATAACGCCCAGGTCATGGGTGATGAACAGAATGGAAGTGCCGTGCTCCTTCTTCAGATCATTCATCAGGTGCAGGATCTGCGCCTGAATGGTGACGTCCAGAGCCGTGGTGGGCTCGTCCGCGATCAACAGCTTGGGCTTGCAGGCCAGGGCCATGGCGATCATGACACGCTGGCGCATACCGCCGGAGAGCTGGTGAGGATACTGCTTGGCCACGACCTCGGGATTCGGGATCTTGACGTCGGCCAGCATCTCCACGACCTTCTCGGCCGCTTCCTTTTTGGAAAGGCCCTGGTGGATGATGAAGGGCTCGGAGACCTGCTTTTCCACCGAGAAGACCGGGTTCAGAGAGGTCATGGGCTCCTGGAAAATGACGGAGATCGCGTTGCCGCGGATCTTGTACATCTCATGCAGAGGCAGATCCACAAGCTCTCTGCCGTCGAATATCACGGAGCCGCTTTCGATGTAGCCGTTGCCATCCAGCAGATGGAGGATGGACATGGCGGAAACGCTCTTGCCGGAGCCGGACTCGCCGACCAGGCCCAGCGTCTTGCCCGCTTCTACAGAATAGGAAACGTCATTGACCGCCTTCACGATACCGCGCTTGGTGGTAAAGTAGGTGTGTAGATTTTTGACTTCAAGAAGTGCCATCTTTTACCTCCTTTAGCGTCCAATGGATTTCGGATCGACGGCGTCACGAATGGCATCGCCAATCAGGTTGATGCAGATTGTGCAGATGCCGAAGATCGTAGCGGGGAAGACCCAACGCCACCAATACTGCTGAATGACGATCGAGTTGTTGGCGCCGGTGAGCATATTGCCCCAGGTCGGCGTCGGGGGAGAGATACCGAAGCCCAGGTAGGACAGAGAGGACTCGGTAAGCATGCAGGTCGCGAAGCTCAGGGTCGCCTCGACGAGCAGGATCGACAGCACGTTGGGAAGGATGTGCCTGAAGATGATCGAGCCCTCGCGTACGCCCATGGCCTGGGCCGCAATGACAAACTCCTTCTCACGTTCGGCCAGGATCTGTGCACGGACCAGGCGGCAAATGCCGGTCCAGCTCAAAACACCCAAGACGATCATGATCAGGTACATTCGCAGCTCCACGCTGATTCGTGTGCCGATGATGGCTGACAACAGTAAGGCGAAGGGCAGGAACGGCAAGCTGCCGATGACCTCGGAGATACGCATGACCACCATATCGACCTTGCCGCCAAAGTAGCCGGCCAGGCCGCCCATGATGACGCCGATGACCAGAGAGATCACGACTGCCACGGCGCCGACGGTCATGGTGACCTTACCGCCGTTGACAATACGGGTCAGGACGTCGCGGCCCTTGTCGTCGGTGCCCAGCAGGTGACCCTTCAGGCCCCAGGTGTGGACCTTGCCGCCCTTGTCCACGGCGTAGTTCTGATAGAAGCCCGCATAGACGGTTTCAATGTCCGCGTTATGCACATCGGAGGCAACGGAGGCCTGGCCGTGGCTGTCGTCGCCCCAACTGAATACGTCGCCGTTCTCCATCAGCGCGGTGTAGTGGAAGCGGCCGCCGTAGAGCTCCACAGGCTTGCTCTCACTCTGGGGAACATCGGCTTCGCCGTGATAGGCGTTGCCCCAGACGATGATCTTGCCGTTGTGGTCGATGGCCGCCATGGTCTCGCCGCTGGCCGCGATATCAACGGTGTCGGCGGAGAGAGCCGCGGGAATCTTTGCAAAGGGGTTGTCCTTGCTCTTGCCGGCGTAGACGACGGAACCGTCGTCCATCAGCAGAACATAGTTGTAGGTGGCGATGGCGATCTTCTTGATGTGACCCTGAAGCTCCTTGGACTTCATGATCTTCAGATCCGCCATGTTGCCGTTGCCCCAGAAATAGGCCTTGCCTTCATCGGTAACGACGCCGGAGAACTGGTTGCCGGCCTCGATCTGAATGATATGGGGCTTGTTTTTGCCCTTCAGCTCGGTCGGGATCCTGTCCTGGCCCAGACGGGTGTTGCCCCAGACGTAGATGTTGTTGTCCTCGTCCAGCGCGACGATGTGGTCATAGCCGGCAGCCAGGTCCACGATCTTGGCGTTCAGGACTTCCTCCGGGATATTGCGCAGGTCGATGGTGTCGGTGATCTTGGTGTAGCCCCACATGTAGACCTTGCCGTTCTTGTCGCAACCGACGCCGAAGGTGGGGCCTGCGGCGATGGCCTGGATGTTGCCGTCCAGGGCGCTGGGAACTTTCAGCATGGACTGGGAGGGAGGTACGTTCTGCTGGGTGCCGTCGGTATCGCCCAAATCAATGGGGAGGATCATGGGACCAACAACGACAAAGATCAGGATCAGCAGGAAGATGATCAGACCGGTCATGCCGAGCTTGTTGTGAAGGAAGTTGTTGAGCATCATCTTGCCGGGGCTCTGGATCTGCTCTTCCTTCATCAGGTCCTCGACCGTCTTGTTGCGGTTGCCGAAGAGGCGACCGAAAAGGGAAGGTTTCTTTTGCTTCTTAGCCATTTTCACTCGCCCTCCTTTACTTGTTGACCCGGACACGCGGGTCGACCAGGCCGTAGCTCAGGTCGATGATCAGCATGCCCACAAGGCTGACGACCGTGTAGAACATCTGGATCGAAAGCGCCAGGTCAAAGTCATGGTTGTTCAGGGCGCTGATATAGAGCTTGCCCATGCCGTTGAGGTTGAAGGTATTCTCTATAATCACGGAGCCGCTGAAGATGCTCAGGAACCAGCCGATGATCAAGGTGATCACGGGCAGCAGGGCGTTGCGCCAGGCGTGGGAGTAAATGACGACCTTCTCCTTGACGCCCTTGGCACGGGCCGTCTTGATGTGGTCCATGCTCAGCGCGTCGATCATAGAGGCTCGGACGTAACGGGTCATGCCGCCCAGAGATGCGAAGGTCATAACGATCAGGGGCAGGCAAAAATAGTAAAGCGTGTCCGTGAACTTCCGGAATCCCGTGTAATTGGCGCCGGGAGTCCCCATGCCGCCCACCGGGAAGATCCGCAGCAGCACAGCGAAAATGTAGATGAAGACCAGGGCGACGATGTAGATCGGGATACTGTAGCCCACGATGGTAAAGACCTGGGTGAAGTTATCCAGCTTTTTACCCTTATGGACAGCGCAGTATATTCCAAGTGGTATGGTGATGCCGAGGGCGAGGATGGTGGCGAATATGTTGATCAATACCGTATTCCCCATCGGCGCGCCGACGACTTCTATAACGGGTTTTTTGTAGAAGGAAGAATTGCCGAAGTTACCCTCCAGCAAGCCGCTGATTTTTCCAGTCTGTTTTTGTTTCGCCAGGCCCATCCATCGGGCATAGCGGACAATAATGCTGTCGTCCAGACCCATTTCTTCACGCAGCTCTTGATACATACGCTGATATACCTCAGGCTTCAGCGATTTCTTCTGGGCTTCCAGCTGGTTACGCGCGGGGTCACTGGGAACCAGGTTGTAAAGAGCGTACATCAGGAATGAGACGACAAAGAAGACGACGACCATGTAGACTAATCTTTTTAAAATGTACTTTCCCACTGTCATCCCTCCAATTAGTTTGCTGTTTGCTTGGTTCTTTCAGCGCGGGAGCTTGCAAGGGCTCCCACGCTGAAAGAACCAAGCATGGAGCCTGCATCGGAATGAGTAATATGACTCGTACGACTGCTGAAAGCAGCAATTATTTGCCGTAAAGGTAAGAATGAATAGACCGCCGCATATCTGTATCGGATGTGCCTCCACTACAGGGTATGCGTTGATCTATTCATGTTGTCCGGCCGGAAACAGGGAGGCGGGGCCTCCCTGTTTCCATTGGCCGTTAAGTATGGATTATTTTGCTGTCAGTCAGGAGTTGATCACTCAATGGTGGCGTAAACAACAGCCTGCTGGAAGTCCCACAGAGCGTTGCACTCGAGGTTGTGGATCTTGGCAGCCATTACATCGTAGTAGATGTTGGAGTACAGGGGAACCTCGGGGAGGTAATCGTTCCACTCGTCGATGAAGTCGACCCACAGCTTCAGGTACTGCTCGGAGTCGCCGGCTTCCACGCCGTAGACCATGTTCATGGACAGGTCGTCGAGCTCCTTGCTGTTGGTGAAGTTGCTGTTGTAGCCCATCTCGTAGTACTTGGTGCCGGGCAGGCAGTAGTTGAAGGACATGTCGTAGGCAGCGGTGAAGTTGGTGGCCAGGTTGTACATGCCGTAGGTCTTGACGCCGTACTGCTCGCCGACGGAGGAGTCACGGTACATGTAGTTCAGCAGGTCGTCGAAGGACATGATGTTCTGGTTGATCTGCATACCAGCCTTGGCAGTCTGCTCGCCGTTGGCCAGCATAACAGCCAGCAGCTCGGAGACGGAGTTGCCCTCGGAGGAGGACCACTCGATGATCAGAGGCATCAGGATGCGGCCGTCGTCCAGAGTGACGTTGTGCTTGTAGTCGCCGGCTTCTTCAGCAGTGACTTCCTTGTAGCGGATGCCTTCGGTGTAGGGCTCGCCCTTCTCATTCAGGGTCCAGCCGTCGGCCTCGAGCTCGGCAATGGCGGAGTCAACACTGTAGGCGTAGGTGTTCAGGCGCTCGGCCAGCTCGTCCTCGGCGTCCTGATACATCCACATGGCCAGGCCGTAGGGGCCGTCCACCACGGAGCCGTAGCCCTGGCAGAACTGCTTGGCAAACTCGTTGCGGTCGAGCAGGTAAGCGACAGCATGACGAACAGCCTTGAACTGGGTGGGACCAAAGTCGCACTGGAACATCAGCTTGCCGTAGCCGTTACGCTCGTAGCTGACGGTGGTGAAGTCGCCGGTCTCCTGGAGGTCGAGGGCAGCGTTGACCTGGTCGCCGTCGGTCAGGGTAGACAGGAAGTCGATGGAGCCGGTCTTCAGGGCGTCCAGCATGGTCTCCTGGTTGGCCTTGACGATGAGGATGGTCTCAACAGAGGGCTTCTGGCCTTCGAAGTTGCCATTGTAGTTGGGGTTGATCTTCAGGGTGGCGGTCAGGGAAGCCTGATCGAACTCAGCCAGGACGTAGGGACCAGCGGAGATGCGGTCGGTGTAGATCCAACGGGCAGCGTCGATCTCTTCCTTCTTCAGCTCGCCGCCGTCCAGGTAGGCGCCCTCGCCGTCATCCTTGACGACCAGGGGAGCGGAGGCGTACTGCTTCAGAGCAATGGGGCGCAGGGAAGCGTAGGTCATGTCGAAGTAGTAGGGCAGGTAATCCTTGGAGATGGTGATGGCGTAGGTGTACTCGTCCAGCAGACGCAGGCCGGAGATGAACTTGGCCTCGCCGTTCTGGTACTCGGTGCCGCCGACAATGATCTCAGCGGTGGTCTTGGCGCCGTCTTCCTTGGTGGCGGGAGACAGAGCGACCAGCTCGTAGGCGACGAAGTCGGCAGCGGTGATGGGATCGCCGTTGTTGTACTTCAGGCCTTCATTGATGGTGACGGTGTAGGTCTTGGTGCCGTCCTCGTTCTCCTCGGACTTGACTTCCTTGACGACGGTGTCGTTGTAGACGAACTCGCCGCTCTGGTTGGTGACAACAACGTCGTAGTCGTCGATCAGATCACGGAGGGTCTTGTCGGCAGCGTTGTTGGTCCACCAGGCGTTGCCCAGGTCGCCGGACAGCTCGGTGGTGGTGCCGTAGATGATCTGGTTGGTCACAGCGGGCTTGGGAGCGTCGGTGGCGGGGGGAGCCTCAGTCACGGGGGCATCGGTTTTCACGGGTTCGTTACCAGCAGTGGTGTCGGGCTTGGGGGCTTCGGTAGCGGGCTTGTCGGTGTTTTCGCAGCCGGCAAACATCGCCAGAACCATGACCAGGACCAGCATCACAGCCAGCAGCTTGGACATTTTCTTCATAGATGATATCCTCCTAAATAATTTATATTTTCGCCGTTGGCGAGAATACCAAAAACAACGGGCATTCCACCCGTGGCCATATCATAGCACATTTTCTCGGATTATGCAATCACAAATTAACACATTTTTCATAAATTTTGATATTTGGGTAAATTCCCAAAGACTGCAAGCTTCTTTGCGCCGTTTTTCCCAAGCTTTCACAAGCGGAAGCCGCAAAACAGCTTGATTTTCTCGCTATATTCATCTATTCGTTAATTATATGCACAGCCGGGATTGTGGCGTTTTTGTATATTCGGATAATATTGCTGTTTATTCGGAATAAATACAGCCTATCTCAGAGCTCCCGGAAGACCTCCCCCAGCTTCTCATGCAATACCAGGTCGGCCTCGTCGTCGAAAGGCGTCGCGTCCCGGTTGATGAGCACCAGGCGCTTGCCCCGGTAGTAGCGGATCATGCCCGCTGCGGGCCAGACGGTCAGGGAGGTGCCGGCCACGATCAGAAGGTCCGCCGCGGAGATGGCCTTGGCAGCCCGGTACATCACATCCTGGTCCAGACTCTCCTCGTAGAGCACCACGTCGGGCTTGACGATCCCGCCGCAGTCGCAGAGGGGCACGCCCTTGCTGTTCTTGACGAACTCGGCGGAATAGCTCTTGTGGCAGCGGACGCAGTAGTTCCGCAGCACGGAGCCGTGGAGCTCCAGCACGTTCTTGCTGCCGGCCTTCTGGTGCAGACCGTCGATGTTCTGGGTCACCACAGCCAGCAGCTTCCCTTCCTGCTCCCAGCGGGCCAGGACCTTGTGGGTCACGTTGGGCTCAAAGCCCAGGGGCAGCATCTTTTCCTTGTAGAAGTCGAAGAACTCCTCGGGCTTGCGTTCAAAGAAGCTGTGAGAGATGATGGTTTCGGGCGGATACTTGAACTTTTGATTGTAGAGGCCGTCCACACTGCGGAAGTCGGGGATGCCGCTCTCGGTGGAAACCCCGGCGCCGCCGAAGAAGACGATGCGGCGGGCCTCATCGACCCAGGTTTTCAGCGTATCTAACTTTGAATTCATGGTCTTCCTCCTCCAGTTCTTGTATAAATTTCTTCTCCGCCTTGGTTTTGTCGGGCAGGCGGAGCCGGGCAAACAAATCGGGACGGCGGCGCATGGTGCGGAGAATGGACTGCTTGCGCCGCCAGCGGGCCACCTTGGCGTGGTCGCCGGAGCTCAGGACCTCCGGCACGGCCCTGTCGTGCCAGACCGCGGGGCGGCTGTACTGGGGATATTCCAGCAGGCCGTTCCAGTGGCTTTCCTCCTGGAAGCACTCCGGGTCCGAGAGGACCCCGGGCAGAAGACGGCAGACCGCATCGGTAACAGCCATGGCCGCAATCTCCCCGCCTGTTAAGACGAAATCCCCCAAGGATAGTTCCTCGTCCACGCACTCGTCGATGAAGCGCTGGTCGACGCCCTCGTAGTGGCCGCAGACCAGGATCAGGTTTTCGTACTCCGCCGCCAGACGGCGGGCGTGCCCTTGGTCGAAGACGGCGCCGCAGGGGGACATATAGATTGTATGCGGGCGGGCGCCGGTTTCTTCGCAGATGTGGGCCCAGCAGCGGTAGAGGGGGTCCGCCTGCATAACGGCGCCCCGGCCCCCGCCGTAGGGATAGTCGTCCACCTGGTTCTGCTTGTTGGTGGTGTAGTCCCGGATCTGGTGGGTGCGGATCGTGATGAAGCCCCGCTCCTGGGCCCGGCCCAGGATAGACTCCGAGAGCACGTCCCCCACCGTATCGGGAAAGAGGGTCATAATGTCGATGCGCATGGCTGCATTCCTTTCCTCGCAGCAAAGAGAAAGTATGAAGTATGAAGTATGAATTCTTACTTCTTACTTCTTACTTCTAACTTATTACTTATTCCTTGTCCGTCTCCATCCCCTCGATCAGGTTCACGTTGACGTAGCCCAGGGACAGGTCGATCTCCGGGACGAATGCCTTGACGTGGGGGATCATGTACTCGTGCTCCCCCTTCACCACCCAGACGTCGGAGGCGGGCATGGTGAGAATCTCCTTGATTTTACCGATCTCCCGCCCCGCCGCGCAGACCGGCATCCCGATCAGGTCCGCCTGGAACAGGGTTCCCGCCGGAATATGGGGATCATCCCGGGCGATGGAGATCACCCGATCCCGGAGCTTTTGCGCGTCCTCCACCGTGTCGATTCCCTTGAACTTGATCAGCACGCAGGTCTTCTGGACGCGGCTCGATTCCACAGCCAGCGCCGTAGGGGCTGGCGTCCCCGACGGCCCGCGGGTATCAGAAATCGACACGTTCGGGGCGTCGAGGACGCCGCCCCCTACGAGATAAAAGGTCTTGAACCGGGTCAGAAAATCCGGGCTGTCGGCCCAGGGCAGGACCTTGACCTCGCCTTTTATTCCATGGGTCGATACGATTTTACCGGCCTCAAGATATGGTTGAATCATCTGTGTTGCCTCCCTGCAGCGTTTTTTCATAATATGGCTTGTCCGCAGAAAACCGCCCCTCCAGCCAGTCAGTCAGCAAAAAAACGACAATACCGCAGGCGGCGACAATCCAGCCAAAGCCAATGCCGTCGGAGATCCCGAACTTCCCTACAAGCTTCTCCCATACCGGGTAGTCCAGAATCTCATACAGAACCCCCAGGACGCCGATCAACAGCACCGCCGCAAGCGCGGTCCAATGAAGCGCTTTGCACAGGATCAGCACCATTCTTTTCATGTTGTTACGGTTCATCCTTTCGTGTTCTCGTCATCCGGAAAGAGAACGGATTGCCGCGCCAGTGTGCGCACTGGCGCGCAATGACAGACTTGGAAGCGTGTACCACGGCACACTGATGTGCGCCCCTACCACAGCGTCTGCGTGTCGGCAGACGGCAGCGTGCCGTCCCTACATGAATTGTTTCCGTTTTTCAATTCGCAGAATTGGAAAACTCCACAATTATTCATTCTTCATTCTTCATTCCAAAAAGGGCCGCTGCCCTCAAGCAGCAGCCCTTTTTAGGCAACACCGCACAATTCCGGTGTGCAGATTGCGCAGTCGGAATTTTCGCCAGATCGGACAAAAGCCGCAGGGAATCCTTTCGGATTTCCGAGGATTTTTGGGCGATATGGCGGAATATTCCGCAAGCAGGATGTGCGCCGGGAATTGTGCGGTGTTGCCTTAGCTTAGTCTACGATCTCGACGCTGACGCGAACGCCTTTGCGCTGGGCAACGGACTTCATGATCGCGCGGATTTCCTTGGCGATCCGGCCGCCGCGGCCGATGACCTTGCCCATATCCTCGGGGGCAACACGAAGCTCCAGGACCAGGGGGTCGCCCTCAAAGGACTCCACCGTGACCTGCTCCGGATGCTCCACCAGGTTGCGGGCGATATAGAGCAACAGTTCCTTCATCGTTCAGCCCTCAGTTCTTACAGAACGTTGGCCTTCTTCAGCAGTCCTCTGACGGTGTCGGTGGGCTGAGCGCCGTTCTTGATCCAGTTCTGGGCCTTCTCCGCGTCCACAGTGATCGCGGCGGGATTGGCCAGGGGATCGTAGGTGCCGATCTCTTCGATGCAGCGGCCGTCACGGGGGCTGCGGGAGTCGGCCACAACGATGCGGTAGTAGGGGTTCTTCTTGGCGCCCATTCTTCTCAGACGAATTTTAACCATGGTAATATCTCCTTAAAATAAATTATGTTTTGTTATTTTTGATGAAGTATCGTTTTATTTCAAACGATACAAAAATATATTGCGCAGCAAAATTTCATGTGCAAAGCACACTTCATATCTGCGTCGGCAGATACTTCATATACGATACGCAATTACATGCCAGGGAAGCCGCCCAGACCGGGGAAGCCGCCGCGCTTCTGCAGCTTCTTCAGCTTCTTTCCTGCGCCCTTGCCGGAGAACTGCTTCATCATCTTCTGCATGCCGTCAAACTGTTTGAGCAGCTTGTTCACGTCCTCCACCCGGGTGCCGGAGCCGGCGGCGATGCGCTTTTTCCGGCTGGAGCCCAGAATGTTGGGATTCTCCCGCTCCTGGGGCGTCATGGACTGGATGATGGCCTCCACCCGGCTCAGAGCCTTTTCGTCCACCTGCAGATCCTTCATGCTGCCCATGCCGGGGATCATACCCATGAGGTCCTGGAGGTTTCCCATGTTCTTGAGCTGAGACAGCTGATCCAAAAAGTCGGTGAGCGTAAACTTATTCTGGCGCAGCCGCGCCTCCAGCTCCTCGGCCTTCTTCTTGTCGATGGCCTGCTCAGCCTTTTCGATAAGGCTCAGCACGTCGCCCATGCCCAGGATCCGGCCCGCCATGCGGCCGGGGTGGAAGGGCTCGATCTGGTCCAGCTTTTCGCCCACGCCAACAAACTTGATGGGCTTGCCGGTGACGGCCTTGACGGACAGGGCTGCGCCGCCTCTGGCGTCGCCGTCCAGCTTGGTGAGCATCACGCCGTCGATATCCAGCCACTCGTTGAAGCTCTGGGCCGCGTTCACGGCGTCCTGACCGGTCATGGCGTCCACCACCAGCAGGATCTCCGTGGGCTTGACCTCGGCCTTGATGGCCTGGAGTTCCTCCATGAGCTTCTCGTCGATGTGCAGACGGCCTGCGGTGTCCAGGAAGACCATGTCGTTGCCGTGCTGCTCAGCCCAGCGCAGACCGGCCCTGGCGATCTTCACGGGATCGTCCTGGCCCATCTGGAAGACCGGGATGTCCAGCTGGCCGCCCACCACCTCCAGCTGCTTGATGGCGGCGGGACGGTAGACGTCGCAGGCCACCAGCAGGGGGCGCTTGCTCTGGGTCTTTTTGAAGTATCCGGCCAGCTTGGCGCCGTTGGTGGTCTTGCCGGCGCCCTGGAGACCCACCAGCATGACGACGGTGGGGCCGTTGGAGGCCATATTGAGCTTCTGGTTCTCGCCGCCCATCATAGCGGTGAGCTCCTCGTTGACCACCTTGACCACCATCTGGGCGGGGTTCAGGCCCTCCAGCACGTCGCTGCCCACGCAGCGCTCGGTGACGGTCTTGGTAAAGTCCTTGACGACCTTATAGCTGACGTCCGCCTCCAGCAGGGCCAGGCGGATCTCCCGCATGGCCTCCTTCACGTCGGCGGGGGTCAGACGGCCCTTGCTCCGCAGCTTTTGAAAGGCGGTGGAGAGTTTTTCGGTAAGTCCCTCGAAAGCCATAGGCGAGGCCTCCTTTCGTTGAGGGATTTTTTGAAGTGACAGGTGACAAGTGACAGGTGACAATTATGGAATGGTTCAAATTGCCATTTGAACGATGAAACAAAATGGAACAGCTTTCGATGCAAAGGTAGTCCTGTATTTCAGATTCCAACCTGATCACACAATAATTGTCACTTGTCACTTTGCCGCAGCGCCGCCGCTGCTTCCAGGAGGGCTTCCGCAGTTTCCCGCTGAATCAAAGCCTGCGGGGAAGCGGCCATTGCCTCCAGACGGGCGGCGATTGCCATGTCCCGGCGCTCTCTGGCCAGACAGCCTGTGACCTCTTCCAGCCGCAGGAGCTGGGCCTCGGCCCTGTTCACGGCGTCGTGGACGCCCTGGCGGCTGGTGCCCATCAGCTCGGCGATCTCCGCCAGCGTCAGGTCCTGGTTATAGTGAAGGTCGAAGCAATCCCGCTGTTTGTCGGTCAGCAGTTCCCCATAGACGTCAAACAGCAGCGACATCGTCAGCTTGTCCGGCTTCATGGGGCTCCCTCCTTGTCAAAGCTTTTCCATTGACAGCCTGCACAGTATAGCATATTGGCCCCCGTTTGTCAAGGGGAAAAATTTGACAGGCAAAACATTCTTTACAAGCTTGGAAAGAAATCGTATAATTCAAACAGAATCCCTCTCCACTCTCCGAAGAAGGTGATCCTGCGGCACTAATCCCTCAAGGTCCGTGAAAACGAATTGCTCTCGCTCGTTCCTGCGCCAGCCTTCCATAACAAACACCCCCGTTTCCTCCATTATACAGGAAACAGGGGCGTTTG
>JAFYAB010000123.1 GCA_017540945.1 Oscillospiraceae bacterium
AAACTTCTAATCATATTATACGACGAAAGAAAGAAAAAAGCAAGGGAAAAGCCCGACACCAAGGCCGGGCTTTTTTGCAGGCGTCGCTTACTGCTGGCTTTCCATGTAGGCCACGATGTCGCCCACGGTCTTCAGGGTGGGGAGCACCTCGTCGGGAATGGTGATGCCCTTCTCCTCCTCCAGGGCCATCAGGAGCTGGAGCACATCCAGGGAGTCGGCGCCCAGGTCCTCCTTGATGCGGGAGTCGGCGTTGATATCCTCGGGCTTCAGGGGAAGCTGTTCGCAGAGAATGTTGACAAGTTCTTCAAACATGTTTGATTACCTCTTTTCTGTGTTTCGGATTTATGGACAGAGGCGCGGGCCTCTGGGTTTTTTGAGCGGTTTCGGCGCCGGGTGCGGGCCGAAGGACGTGATTATGGATCGTTTTTGTTCAGACTTCCGATCAGGAACATTGCGCAGATATTCAGTCCGGCCGCGAGCAGGGGCCGGATAATCAAGGCCGCGCCGAAGAACGGGCCGCCTCTCGCACAGGCAATACAGAGCATCAGGCTGAGGGTGAGTCCAAGCCACGGCGCTGCCAGGACCCGGTATCCCAGCGCTTTGCCGGTGTACAGCGAACGGACGGTTTTGACGCAGGCGCTCAGCAGACAGAGGGCGGACAGAACGGGCAAGACCATCAGCCACGGGGAATAGAGCTCATAATTGAGGGAAATCCCGGGCATCCAGGCATACAGCTCGTTCGCGAGTGACAGGGAGATGACGGCGAGAAAGGGAAGGATCGCGGCGGCGATCAGGCAGACAATCAGAAGCGCATAGCAGACGGCGCGATTTGTTTGACGGCGATTCACAGGAAGCTCCTTTCGGGTCAATGATCGGAGTTTTTACAGCCCTGATCCGCTGCCGGGCGCGGGCGTTCCGCGTTCAGGACCCACGCAAGGCGCAGCGCACAGAGATTGAACAGGAGGCCGGCGAAGGGCCAGAAGCTCAGCGAAAAAATAAACAGCGAGTGGAGCTCATCAGCAGAGCTGAGGGACAGGAACACGCCGACCAGGATGAGCAGAGCGCTGAGCCCCGCGCCAAAGCCGGGGCCGACGGAAATCCGCAGCTCCGTGGAGATCGAGCCCTCCCGGTCCAGATTCCGCAGGACGCTGAAAACGGAACGCAGCAGGAAGAAGGCTGTCAGAAGGCCCGGAAGCAGAGCACCGAGCGAGACGACAGACATTTCTTCGCCATAGCCGTTTCGCAGAAGCCTTCCGATCTCACCCGGATGCAGATAGGAGAACACGTTGACGTTGTAAACGCCGTGATCCCAGGACCGAAGCACGGGAGAGCTGTAAAAGCTGAAGCTGGGAAGAAACAGCGTCAGCAGGGCAGCGACCAGGCAGACGATCAGCAGCGCATAATAGGCGGCGCGTTTGATTTGGTGGTATTCGTTCATGGAAACTCCTTTCCTTGCGGCGGGGGAAGGCCCTTGGCCGTCCCCTGCGGGTCTTTTCTTACGGAAGGAAAAAGTCAATCCGCCGGGCTCCCGTTCTGGGAAGGGCGCTCCCGGTTGAGGACCCGTGCAAGGCGCAGGGCGGCGAGATTGAGCAGCAGACCCGCCAGGGGCCAGATCGGTGGGGAAATCAAGGTGATTTCGGTGTATTCGTTCAGGTAGATCTGATTCCAGATCCCAAGGATCGTCAGCAGGGCGAAGAAGCCCAAGCCGACGGCGGGGGCGGACCCAAGCCGCAGCGGCGCGGAGGCTGGGGTCTCGGTGTTCAGGCTTCTCAAAACCCGGAGCAGGGCCCGGATCAGCTGGGTCACCGTCACGCCGGCGAAGAGCAGCACCGCCGCGTAGACCAACTGCATCCAGCCGTAGGAGGGCTCCCGCAGCAGGCCGGTCATCACGTCCGGCATCAGCGCGGCAGGAATGGACATCGGCACAAGGTTTGCGTCTGTCCCGAACAGTCGGACCTCTTCATAGGCAAAGGGCAGAAAGACCGTCAGCAGCGCCCCTGCCAGACAGGCGATCAGCAGGCCGTAATACACGGCGCGCTTGGTTTGGAGTCCTTTCATGACAATCCCTTTTTCTGAATTAGATTTCCAATTGCCGACGCTACAGGAGATGCTTGACGTAGGCCCGGCGCTTCTTGTGCTGAACGGCCTTGAAGCGCTTCCACATGTTGATGATGGAGCGGTTGTCCTCTAAGTTCAGGTTGGTCTCACAGTACTCCACGCCCTCCTCCCGCAGGAGCTTCAGGATGTGGGCGGAGACCACGGTGGCCACGCCCCGGTTGGCCCAGGCGGGATCCACGGCCACCAGGCCCAGATCCAGGATCTTCGGGTGCTTCACGTCCCGGAGGACCCGCAGCAGGGCGGCGGGCGTCAGCTTGCCGCCGGACTTCTGCAGAGCCCGGGACAGGGAGGGGAAGCAGAGCCCCAGGCAGACCAGCTTGTCGTTTTCGTCGAGAATGACGCCCACGTACTTCAGCTCAATGATCAGCATGAAGTTGTCGATCAGCATGTCCTTCATGCCCTTGGTGAAGGGGACGGTGCCGTAGATGTCCTTGTAGCCCTCGTCCAGCAGGGCGAAGAAGGCGTCGCCGTAGCGACGGATAAAGTCCCGCTTGTTTTTGGCGGGGCCGAAGTGGAGATTGTAGCGCTTCATGACGTAGTCCGCCATCTGCTCCAGCTTGCCGTCGTCCTTCTCGGGCAGGTAGATCTTCCGCTCCTCCCAGTCCACCTCCTTGGCATAGCCCAGGTTTTCGATGAGCTTCTGGTAGTAGGGGGCGTTGTACTGCTCCTCGAAGGTGGCCAGCTCGTCGAAGCCCTCGATCAGCAGGCCCTCCCGCTCCAGATCGGAGAAGCCCAGCGGGCCGCAGACGGTGTCCATTCCCTTGGCCAGGGCCCACTGCTCCAGGGTGTCGAAGAGGGCGTCGGCCACGGCCTGATCGTCAATGGCGTCGAAGCGGGTGAAGCGGACGCGCTTTTCCCCGGTTTTCTGATTGTGGGCCTTTTGCAGGATGCCCTGGATGCGGCCCGCCATGACCCCGTCCCGGTAGGCGTTCCAGCAGCAGGCCTCGCAGGTGTCGTAGTAGACATAGTCCGGGCGGAACATCTTCTTCTCGTCGCCGTAGAGGGGCGGCACAAAGCAGGGGTTGTCCTTGTAGAGCCGCAGGGGAAAGTTCAGGAAGTCCCGCTGCTGCTGTTTGCTTTTGACTTCAGCGACCTGGATCATTCGTTGTCCTTCTTTCTGTTTTTGCGTTGGGCGCCTTCACGGCCAGCAGCCGGTACAGCTCCTCGGCGCTTCCGTTTTCAAAGCCCGCCTTGTCCAGGGGGATCAGGCGGTTGCGGCGGGTGGTGAGCACGATCAGCCGCCGGGTCTCGTAGACCCGCTTGATGCGGTCATAGCTCATGTGCAGCACGTCCCGGCGATTGCCCCGGCGGTTGGCCACGTTGGCTTCGGTGAACCAGAGCCGGTTTGTCAGGGCGTCGGTGCCGTCCTCCAGCACCTGGCGAAGGATCTGATCGTGGATGGATTTTTTCGGGTAGCGGATGAACTGCGCCCAGTAGATCGCGGCGACAGCCGCCAGCACCAGGCCGATCAGCACCGCGGGACCGGTGCCCTTATGGGTCGCGATGGTCCAGATCAGCATGCCCAGGCAGAGAACCATCAGCGCGGGCTCCAGGATCCGGAGCACCCGGAAAAAGGGGCGGTCCAGGGCTGCCCGCAGAGACTCCGTCAGCACGGAGCGGTCGATCACGCAGGTATTCGACAGGCAGGAGGAAAGATCCTCGTAATCCGAGACGTCCTCCCCCCCGTAGCCGGGGGCAATCATGGGCAGATCAGGCATGGCTAAGCCTCCTTGGTTCATTCTTTCATGGGTTCGTTCGTCAGCCCTTCTCCAGGGGCACGGCCCGGGGGCACTTTTCCTCCATGAGACGGCGGAAATCCGCCTCCGTGCCGCCCTCGAAGCGGGTCGGGTCCAGGAGAATCATCTGCTTGGCGTCGGTGAGCAGCAGGATCAGGCGCCGGGTGTCCACGACCCGGGCGAAGCGCGTATAGGGGATCGGGTCCTCTTCCGTGCCGCTGGGGCTCCGCATGACGATGCCCTCCTCCAGGAAGCGGGACTGGAATTCCAGGCTGCTGTTTCGCTCCCGCAGCCGGGCGGCCTGGAGCTTCGCCATGCGGCGGGGCAGACTGCGGTTGGTGATCAGGAGCAGGATATACGAGCCTGCGCAGATCAGGGCGTAAAAGGCGTACTGCGATTTGCCGCCGATCAGCCACCTGTAGAGGGAAAAGATCAGCAGCAGGCCGATCGCGGCGCAGAGCAGCAGGCTTTTCCCCCTTTGGCGCTTTCCCATCTGACTCTGCATGGCCTCGGTCAGATGCTCCTCGCTGTATTCGCAGCGATTGCACAGGATCGGCTCCATAAGCTTCGCCTCACTTTTTATACATATTTTGCCCGGAGGGACTTGGGCAC
>JAFYAB010000059.1 GCA_017540945.1 Oscillospiraceae bacterium
CTGCAGGGTGCCGAAGAAGTTGGCGTGCTCCTCGTCCAGCTTGGAGATATAGAACATAGCGGGCAGCTCCCGGTCGGCCAGAGCCTTCCAGCCCTTCTCGGTGCCGACGGCGATGCCGGACTTGGCGGTCAGAACGATGACGCCGCTGTCGGCCACACGCAGGGACTGGACCACCTCGCCGGCGAAGTCAAAGTAGCCGGGGTTGTCCAGAATGTTCAGCTTGGTCTTGTTGTATTCCACGGGGATCACGGAGGTCTTGATGGAATACTGTCTCTTCTTCTCCTCGTCGTCGAAGTCGGAGACGGTGGTGCCGTCGGCACGCCTGCCCAGACGGGTGATCACCTTGGTATTGAACAGCATGCACTCGCACAGGGCGGACTTGCCGTCGCCGCCGTGACCCAGCAGGGCGATGTTGCGGATATCCTTCGCAGTGTACATTTATAAAATTCTCCTTTCACGCGGATGAAAACTCCAATTTCAGCCACAATTGGTACTTATTATATAGGAAGAAGCTCAAAAAGTCAATTGGCAATTGTCAATTCTCAACGGTCAATTGCTAAAAATGCCGTCCCCAGGCGGTCAGCAGCAGGGTCGGGGCCAACCAGGCCGCAGCGTAGAGCAGCAGGTTTACAGCCGTTGCGGTCTCGGTAGCCGGCAGGGCGGCCAGAATGGCCATCAATCCCAGTCCCGCCAGGCCGCTCAGCACCGTGAGGATGGCCGCGCCGAGGGTGGCGGAACGGAGCATCCGACCGCCGGCGGCTGCCTGGGCGAAGCCCGAGAAGCTGTCCTGGGCCAGGATGGCGCCCTGGGCGCCGGATCGCTTCATCTCCGCCTCGGACAGACGGATCCGCTCCTTGGTGGAGGGGTAGTGGAAGGCACTGGTGGGGATGCCGAATTTGGCCTTCAGGAAACCCGGGGTCCCCAGGAAGGTCCGGGTCACCAGGATGCCCTTGAAGTGGCGGTTGCCCGCGATGGCGGCCAGACCCTTGCGCAGGTTTTCCGGGGGAGCGTAGCGCACGGCGAAGACCGCGGCCAATTCTCCGTTCAGGGACATATAGACCGCCTGCTTCACCCGGGCGCCCCGGTCCATATGAACGCCCATGCGCCGCATGAAGTCCAGGGAGCCCAGCAGCACCACGTCCTGCTGGATGCTGGCGCCGATGCCGCCGGAGTCGTAGAAGCGGAAGTTGTCCACCGTGTAGTGGCGGCCGTTGTGGGTCACCAGCAGATCCTCAAAGACCGGATCCAGGGCGCTTCCGGAGCTGCGGCAGGCCGCGGCTGCGTAGGCGATCACCCGATCGGGGTTCCCGTTGTAGACCTTAAAGCCGTTGAGGGTCAGAGAACCCGCGGGGAAGATGTCCTCGTCCCCGATCAGGATCGAGTGCTCCCCGCCAAATACCTCCGCGCCGTGATAGCCGCAGAGAGCGGCCTGGGCGCCGGAGAGCCGACCGGCCAGCAGACAGAAGAGCCGGGGGAAGGCCAGCAGACCCGTCACCGGAACGCTGCCCAGGAAGACCAAGGCGCCGGTCCAGAGGAAGGAGCGCTTCAGCCAGATGCTGATCGCCAGGGTCAGGGCAAAGCCTACGCCCAGGGCGATGGGGGTATAGATCCGCAGCACCCGGTCGGTCAGATCCCGGGTCTCCAGCTTGGACATGAACTGATCCACGTCCGGCTCGGTGCGGATCAGACCGCGGCTGCCCTTGGTGATGTCCTGCACCTCGCTGACGCCCGCGGAAAGCTGCTCGGCCCGCAGGACCTTGACGGTGGTAATCAGGCCCAGGCCCCGGTCATAGCGCCCCCAGAGGGCGATCAGCAGCAGGGCGCCCACCACCACGGTGAAGGGCGGCCGCAGGGCTGAGGCGGCGGGGAAGCAGTCCAGGGCGGTGAAGAGGGTGGCGACGCCGATCAGCAGCTCAGGCCGCAGCCCGTGTTCGTTCCGCCACTGGCGGAAGTAGAGCTTCCGATTCACCAGCACCATGGCAATCAGCAGGGCCAGCAGGATATAGACCGTGGTGCCGCCGGAGAAGATTTCCGGCAGGAAGCTCCAATGCTGGGAGAGATACAGGGTAAAGAACAGGCTTAAAAGCGTAAACAGACCTGTGAGGATCAGATGAGAGCCGACGGCGTCCAGGGGCTTGGCGTAGATCCGATAGGCTTCTTCCGGATGGAGGATCGCCGGCTCATCTGGGATCGGTTCCGGCTCCTGCTGCGGGGCCGGACGGCGGAGCTTGGGGCTCTGGGAGGGCCGAACGTCGGCGGAGGGTACGGGAGCGGCGGCCTCGCGGGCCCGTTTGCGGGCCTCGTCGTTGGCGTTCCGTCCAGCTTCGCCCTTTGCCTCCGGGCGGTCGGATCGGGCCAGGATCAGGCCGTCGGGGTTTTCCCGCACGGTGGAGATGGTCTCCGCGGCGGGGGCCTTCTTCCGGCCCGGCTCCCGTTCCTTGACGGGAGGCTTCTGCTGGGGAGGCTTTGCATCCTCCATGGGGACCGCGGCAGCCAGGAAGTCCTCCAAAGTCAGGGCCTCGCCCTTGCCCTGGGCATTTCGGGCCCGGGTCCGCGGGGCGGCGGGCTGTGCCGCGGGCGAGGAGAGATCCATGGGGACGGTCTGCGCCGCCGTGTCCGTCGGAGCGGCGGTCTGTATCTCTGAAGCAGGGAGCTCCGCCGTGGGCGCGGGCGTCTCCGGTTCTACGCGGATCCCCAGCTCGGCCAGATACGCGTCCAGCTCCTGCATGCTTTGAATGGGGGGATGGGCCTGGGGCGGCGCGTCCGCGGCGTCTGCGGAGGGCTTGTCGGGAGTCTTCCCGGATGCCGGGGCGGGCGGTACGGCGACAGCCGTATCCGGCTTTGCGGCGGGCGCCTCGTGGGCGTCCGTTTCCGGCTCTGCCGCGGGCGGTTCCGCTCCCGCTTGGGCGGACTTGCTGGCCCGGACGTATTCTTCCCAGGTGGGAAGCTCCGCGTCCTTCGCCTGCCCGCCAAAGAGGGCCAGGGGATCCCAGTCTTCCGTTTCTTCGGCGGCAGGCTCCGCTGTCTCAGGCTGTGGGGCAGGCTCCGCGGTCACGTCCGCGGCCTCGGATACGGTAGGTGCTTCGGTGGCGGCAGGCTCCGCGGTCGCGTCCGCGGCCTCGGATACGGCGGGTGCTTCGATGGCGGCAGGCTCCGCGGTCGCGTTCGCGGCCTCGGACACGGCGGGTGCTTCGGTGGCGGCAGGCTCCGCTGGGACCTCTGCCGCGGCGGTTTCTGTAAGCGAATCGATCGGCCCGGACTCCGGGAAGGCCGGGGCAAGCTCGGAGTCTGAGAGCAGGGCGGCGACCTCGGGCTCCACGGAGATTTCAGCGAGGTCGGGGCCGGGCTCCTCGAGCGGCTCGTCCCCGTCCTCCTCCGGGACGGAGCGCAGACGGGCGGCAACGCCGCTCCACAGGTTCCGAAGCCAGCCGCGCTGTTTCTTGGGTCGGACGCGCAGCTCGGGCTCGGGCTCCAGCTCCGGCTCCGCTTCAGCTTCCGGCAGGACGCCGAACAGATCCTCCAGAGAGGGCAGGGAGCCGGTGGTATCCCGGGAGAGGGGCGTCAGCGGCGGGGGACCCTCGTCCTCCGGCGCACTGAACAGGGAGTGGGGGTCCCAGAGCTCCGGCGCGTGGGAGCTCTGGTCCGCGGGTTCCGCGGCGAGCTCGTCCCGCATCTCGGGCGGCAGCTCCAGGGAGGATGCCGCCGGGGCTTCTTCCGGCACAGGGCTGTCCGTGGGGGGCTCGGAGAGGGCCTCCCGGAACAGTTCGTCGAGGACTTGCGGGCGGGCCTCCGCGTCCGGCTCCGGGGCTTCATATTGAAGGGTCAGAGCAAAGGGCTTTCGGTCGGCAGCGGCTTGTTCCGAGGTCTCCGCCGCGAAGCCGCTTTCCTCCAGCTTGATCTTCAGCGCGGAAGGGGCGGCAGGCGCGGCCGCTTCCGTCTCCTGTGGGGGGAGCTGCAGAAGGATTGCTTCCGTTTCGCTGGGCGTGCTTTCCGGGGAGGGCGCGGGCTCCGCTGCGGGGAGCTCGGTTTCCGGCCCGGAGCCTTCCGTCGTCTCTGTCGGAAGTCCGGGCTCCGGCGCAGGCGCATCCCACTCCGACTCGTCTTCCGCGGGCGCGGTCGCCTGGCGGATCGTCGCCAGGAGGCCCTGCAGCCGACCGCGGAGCTTTCCCAGGCCGGAGGGCGGGGCCGGACGATGCTCCGGCGCCTTTGCCTCGGCGGCCTCGGGATCGGGCTCCGGTTCCGTCGGGAGCTCTGTCCTGGGGGCTGTCTCGACGGCTTCCCGCACCGTCTCCGGGGGCGGCGATTCTCTGAGCTTCCGGTCCGTCGGTTCGCCGTCCTCCGCCGCGCCCTCCGTCCCGATGGGCCCAAAGAGCTCCTCCAGGGTGGGATCCTTCTGGGGCGGGATGAAGGGCTTGTCATCAAAGGACGGAAGCACCGTCTTTGTCGGCTCCTGCAGCAGCTCCTCGGAGAGCCTCTTTGTGAGGGGCTCCGGCCGGGAAACCCTGGTCTCCGACCGGGGATCCGGCTCCACGGCCGCCGGAGCCGCAGGCTCCGCAGCGGGAGACTCCGGCTCCGCCGTCAAAGGCTCCGGTTCCTCCGGGGGAGACTCCGGCTCCGCCGTCGAAGGCTCCGGTTCCTCCACGGGAGGCTCCGGCTCCTGAGCGGCAGGCCCTTCCGCGGGCTCCGACACGGCGGAGGCGGGGGAGCGCTCCGGCTCGGAAGGCTCCGGCTCCGTCCGGGGCGGCTGGGCGAAGAGCTCCTCTTCGCCCAGCTCCGTGCGGAACAGCTCGGCCAGATGCTTCGCAAAGTCCGCGGCGGACTGCTGCTCCAGATCGGGCTGCGGCACGGGGCGCGGCGTCTCCGGCTGCGTGATATTGAGTTTTTCCTTGCGCTTTTTCATAGATAAACGCACTCCATACGATTGTCATTGCCCGTCCTGTCCGCAAAGACAGAGCGGGCGGCGGCTCCGGGCGGAGCCGTGCGGGTTCAGCGGCCGGAGGACCGCTGGCGCAGGGCCTCGTAGAGCAGGATCGCGGCGGCGGCTGAGGCGTTGAGGGAGGAAATCCTCCCCTTCATTGGAATGCTCACCAGCACGTCGCAGCTTTCCCGCACCAGACGGCTCATGCCCTCGCCCTCGTTGCCGATGACGATGGCAGCGGGACCGGTGAGGTCCGTGCGGTAGAGGCCGCTGTCGGCGTCGGCGGCGGTGCCGTAGACCCAGACGCCCTTTTCCTTCAGCTCGCGGATGGTGTTGGCGATGTTGCTGACCCGGGCTACGGGCAGGTATTCCAACGCTCCGGCGGAGGTCTTGGACACCACGGCTGTCAGACCCACGCTGCGCCGCTTGGGGATGATGAGACCGTGGGCGCCGGCGCACTCGGCGGTGCGGAGGATGGCGCCCAGGTTGTGGGGATCGGAGAGCTCGTCGCAGATCACGATCAGCGGGGCCTCGCCCCGTTCGGCTGCCAGGGCCAGAATATCATCCACGGAGGCGTACGCATGGGCGGCCACGGCGGCGATGACGCCCTGGTGGGCCCCGGTGGGGCTCATCTGGTCCAGCTTCCGCCGGTCGGTGGGGACCACCACGGCGCCCGCTTCCTTCGCCAGGGCCGCCAGACGGGCCAGGGAGCGATCGGTGCTGCCCTCGGCCACGTAGAGCTTGTCGATGGTCCGGCCGCTCTTCAGGGCCTCCGTCAGGGCGTTGCGGCCCTCGATCAGGCCCTCCGCCAGCTCCTCGGGCCGCTCCGTGCCGAATTTGCCTCTCTTTTGATCAAAGCTTTCGTTTTTCATGCTGATAGACACACTTTCTCACAATATCCCACATATTATAACAGAAAAGCGGAGAAAGTACAAGAAGAAACTGCGTTTTTTCTTGAAAATGCCGGCCGCTTATGGGAATTTCGCTGCAAACAAGACAAAACGGGGAGGACAACGACGATGAATCCCTGCCACACAGGGTTTCCTGCGCCAATCCTCCTGCTTGCCCTGCTGACGATGTGGAATCAAGCAAACAATAAAGCAGAGCGGGAGCCGGACTCCCGCTCTGCTTTTGCATGAACCGGCGCAAGAACACCGCTTATTGTTTTCCGCGTCCGTATAGCGCCGCGGCGATCAATGCCGTCAGGGGGACCGCCAGGATCACACCGATGGAGCTGGACACGGCGGCGATCAGCTCCACGGAGAAATAGGTGGAGCACAGGAGCATCCGCCAGGTGGGGCCCTGGGCCCAAAGACGAATCACCGTCACCAGGCTGGTGCCCACGAAGGCCAGAATCAGGGTATTGGTCATGGTGCCCACCATATCCCGGCCGATGTTCATGCCCGAGCGCCAGAGGGCGCCGCGGCGCATCTCCGGATTGACCCGCTTCAGCTCCGCTGCGGCGGAGGACAGGCTCATGGCCACGTCCATCACCGCGCCCAGGGAGGCGATCAGGATCCCGGCGGTGAGAATGCCGTGGACCCGGACGGGATAGCCGCGGGTCTGGAGGTTCACCAGCTCCGCGATCTCCCCGTTTACGTCATAGAGCCCAAAGCTGGTGACGCGGCAGATCCGCTGGGCCAGGGCGCCAAAGAGCGCCGCCAGGCCCACGCCTGCCAGAGTGGCCAGCACGGCGCAGAGGGTCTTCCTGGAGCAGCCGCTCAGGATCACGAAGCTCATGACGCTTACCAGAGCGCAGAGTCCCAGGGCCAGCCACACCGGGTCCGCGCCCTTCATCCAAAGGGGGCAGAAAATCCAGATCAGGGCCACTACGGTCACCGCCAGACCCAGCAGGGATTTCAGACCCGTTCTGCCGCCCACCAGCAGCACCGCCAGGACAAAAAGGCCCATCACCAACAGCACAGCGGGAATCCGGTCGTATTGGAAGTAGCTGATTGTCTGCAGCTCGCCGCTGTCCTCATCCCGGATCTGGAGCACCGTGATCCGGTCGCCCGCCGCCAGCTTCGGTCCTACGAAGTAGCCGATCATGTAGTAGAGCTCCCGGGTCGTGCCCGCGAAGACGCCGGAAGTCAAACGGACCAGGGCCCGCTGGTTGCCCTTTTCCACGCCGTCGGGGGAATTGAGGTCGGGCTCCACGCTGTCGTAGGAGATGTTGAGCACCTCCGCCTGCTCCACGGTCACGAACTCGCTCTGCAGCCGGGAGGGATTGTAGATCTCGCCCTCCCGGGCGCTCAGGAACAGATACAGAAGGATCGCGCTGCAAACCAGCAGAATCAGAGCCGGCGGCAGCCAGGCGGGCAGACGTCTTTTTCGTTCCGGGGCTGACGCTTCGGTCGTGTTTTTTTTCATAGGGCCACCTCCGCTTGCTTTTTTCTTCATCATACAGAATAATTGCAAAAAAGTCAACGCAATTCGGGATTTGCAGCGCCAAGGCGCAAGGTTCAAGGCGGAAGACAGCAGATCCCCGGAACCTTGCGCCTTTTCCCTCGATAAATCCGAATTTTTCCGGGCGTATCCACGCATCGACAGCATCCGTCTCCTGTCTGCGCTATACTGGAGCCAACAACGGAAAGGAGACAGAATATGAAAAACGAATCCATACGGCTGGCTTGGATCGGGGCGGTGCTCGGCGTCTTGGTGCTGAGCGCCACCGTATTTGCAAAGACCCGACCGCCGGTCCGTCGGGACGCTGGGAGCGGGAGCGGAGCGCCTGAGGCCAGGGCCGCGTTTGCCTCCGAGGCCCGCGCCGAGGGGACGGGGGCGGCGGAAAAGGAGGTCTTTTTCAGCGAGGACGAGGCGGCAGTCCCCGTGATGGCGGAGGAGGCGCCCCGACGCTTTTCCGTGGCCCTGCGGCTGGAGGCGCCGGTGAAGGGCCGGCTGTTCCTCTGCGACGCCGAGGGCTGTCCCCTGGAGGAGATCTCAACCGACGCCGGAGGCGCCGCGGCGCTGGGGCCCCTGGTCCCGGGGCAATACAGCCTGTACCGGGGGGAAACCGAGCTGGGCCGCTTTCGTCTGCTGGAAAACGCCGCCCTGGCCAGGGCGGAGGGACTGCTGCGGACCGACGGCCTGAGCCTGGTCCTGGCGGAGGACGATCCCTGAGAAATGAGAATTGACAAGCCCTTTGGGTCGGTGCTATAATACAGAAAAAACAAAAGAGGGATCGAACATGAAGCATACGCGAGCTGCCGGTGCGCTGCGATGGGCGGCGCCGATTTGCGCGGCGGCCTTGACCGCGCTGCGGATCGTCACATTGAAGACCGCCTTTCAGGAGAACGGCCTGCTTCCGCAGGGGAGCCCTGTGCTGCCCTTGACGGTCTTTTTCTGCGTCTGCGTCTTCGCGGTCCTTTGCCTGCTTTCCCTGCGGCTTAACCGCCTGCCGGGGACGGAACGCTGCTTCACCCAGCATCCGGTCAGCACAGGCTGCAAGATGGCCGCGGCGATCCTGGTGATCCTGGGCGCCGCGCTGACCCTTGTGAACGGGCAGAAGGTCCCGGATCTGGCGCAGCGCCTGACGGCCTTCGCCGGGATCGGCGCGGGCTTCTGTATGCTGTTCACCGCCGTCACGGCGGAGCGGGGCCCCCATTTCTTCTGGCTGCGGCTGCTGCCGGCCCTCTGCACCGGGGCTCTGCTGATCCTCTATTTCCGGGTCTGGAGCCACGATCCCCTGGTGATCCACATCACACCCCTGCTGCTGGCCTGGACCTGCGCCATGGTGGAGATGATGCTGCTCTGCGGCTTCCCCCTGGAGGCAGGACACCGCCGCAGCGCCGTACTCTTTGGGCTGAGCACCGGCGTTTTTGCCTGCATGTCCGTGCCGGATTACTTCCTGCGCCTGCAGGACAGTCTGGCGGATCTGGTGCTGCTGCTGGGCGTCGCCCTTTGGTGCGCCGACGCAGGCCTGGAGCTGCTGCGGGAACGGGTGCAGACAGAAGAAGCTCCCGCCGAACCGGAGCAGGAAGCGGAAGCTGAAACACAGAACGCAGAATGACAAACGAAAAAGCGCATGGTTTTTCGCGGCGCGACTTGAAAACAGAATAATTTGTTCTTTTCTCCACATCCTATAAGCCAGAGATAGAGACCCGGGAACGGGATGCGATTTCCTCACGCGCCGCAAAACGGCGCGTGTTTTTTTGAACGAGCTTGTTTTTTCGACGTCTAAGGTGTATGATAACTGCAGAAATCGGGATTTGTAGGGATGTTGCGAAAACGCCCGTGGGGGCCGATGCCCACATCGGCCCCCACACCGATACGGGATAGGGCCGATGTAGGCATACATTCGTGACTCTTCGAGTTCGGCCCCTACGGTGATTGCTCTCCGCAAAGCCTTCCCCCTCGGGGGAAGGTGGCATCCGGCGTCTCACGGAAGCCGGATGACGGATGAGGGGCGCTGCATGTTCAATGCTCGTTGATGGGGGGCGCTCTGTCGTCGATACCTCCCCTCATCCGGCGCTTCGCGCCACCTTCCCCCCAAGGGGAAGGCATCCCGACAAATCCGAATCTGGAGGTTGGGCACAGTGAAGGAAGCAAACACCGTACAGCTCTGGACGGAGCGCGGCGAGGCACTGCGGGAACGGCTGAACGCCAATCCGGCGTTCAAGCCCTGGGACGTCTATCCCCGGCCCCGGCTGGTCCGGGAGGGCTGGATCAATCTGAACGGTTATTGGGATTTTGGCGCCAACGACAGCTGGGAACTGGCCTGTGACCGCCGGATCCTGGTGCCCTTCCCGCCGGAGAGCGCTTTGTCCGGCGTCGGGGATTTCGATGGGAAACAAACGCCCTTTCTCTGCTACCAAAAGCGTTTCTTCCTGGAGGAGATCCCCGCGGGGAAGCGGCTGCTGCTCCACTGCGGCGGGGCGGACCAGCGCATCACGCATATCCTCTTCAACGGGACGCCTCTCGGGAACGCGGAGACCCTGCTCTGGGGACCGCTGACCGTGGAGCTGAAAAGTCCCTGCCCCGGGGAGAACCTGCTGGTGCTGTGCGTCGCGGATGAAGGCGGTACGGAGTACCCCTGGGGCAAGCAGCGGGACAAACGGGGCGGTATGTGGTACACCCCGGTCTCCGGCATCTGGCAGACGGTCTGGCTGGAATGGGTCCCCGAGACCTTTATCAC
>JAFYAB010000124.1 GCA_017540945.1 Oscillospiraceae bacterium
GGAATGGGAGTACGGATCTTTCGACTCCATTGACGTTCCGCTCAGGATGACAGCCCCGGGAGGCTGGCGGCGCAGGGTGGCGCACACTGTGCGCCGCTACAGGCGGGGCGGCTGCCTGTCGACCCGCATCCGCCGTCTCCGGTTACCTGTTCCCTCCCGGATATACTGTGTTCCGAACTATTTTGACACGCTGAAAGAGGTATCCGTTCGGATACCTCTTTTCATGTCATCCAGAGCTTCCAAAGGAGATCAGGATCAAAAAACGATCAGCTGCAGCGTCCGAAGCAGGCAAACAGGAAGGTAACGACCTGAGCTCTCGTGCAATTCCGGCCGACGCCGAATAAATCGTTGCCGATTCCGCAAGAGATCCGGTTTTCCGCGGCCCATCTGACAGCCTTGCAGTAATACTGGCCGCTCTCGACGTCGAGAAACGGATCCTCGCTGGAAGCTGGCTCCGGAGAACCGGAGGCCTTCCAAAGGAAGGTCACGATTTGCTCCCGGGTGCAGGGACTGCGAACGCCGAATTTCCCGGAGCTGACGCCGCTGGCGATCTGGTTTTCAAACGCCCACAGAACGGCGTCATGATACCACGCCCCTTGCTTCACATCCTGGAACGGAGATTGCGTTGTCAGGGGACGGGGCTTCCCGCAGGCTGCCCAAAGGAAGGTCACGACCTGCTCTCTGGTACAGATGCTGTTTGGAGAAAAGTGATCTTCGCTCACGCCGGCGGTTACCTGGGGTTCGTGGTAAAAGGCCCACAGGACGGGATCATAATAATACTTTTCTTCCTGAACATCCACAAAGGGATTGACGCCGTTTTCCCGGTCAATCTCATGCTGCGTCTTCCAGATGGCATAGAGGACCGTGCATTCACTGTCCAGGATCAACGAATCACCGGGGAAATACCGGGTTCCACTGTCGTCAGGCTCCGTGTTCCAGCAAAAGAAGAGTTGATCTTCCGGAGGATTGATTGTTCCGTTGCCTTCGATCTCACGGACCTCCACGCTTTCACCTACACTGCGGATGGGATTGACCGTTACCAAGTCGCCGACGCCGCCGTTGATGTCGTAGTACAGATACGCGCCGTTGTCGGCAAAGCCCTTGTTCAGCGCGGCGGTCCGCTCCGTGACGAAGCTTTTACAGACTTGTACCTCTCTGTCATAGGCGGCCTCCACTTCGGAGACGGACATCGTTTTGTACAGATTCCAACGCAAGCCGTTCATCACGGCGCTCTTCCGTAAGCTGTCTGATAAAGAGTTGATCCGTGCTTGGACGGCGGAAAAGACCTGCTCCGTCCGCAGGGAAGCCCACTTTTCACGGACAAGGCTGCGGAATTCCGCATGGCGGTTGGCCGCCGCCAGGATGCCGGGAAGACCGTAATAGCTCATCTGGTTCGCGTACCAAAGGTCCGTTGTGACCAGAGGAACGCCAAAGTGCTTATAGGGACTGCCAAAGGCGTTATCCATGTCCCAGACAGGTCCAAAGGAGATCTTATCTTCATCTTCCGGCTTGAAGGCAAAGAAGCTGGAGAAGCCGGCGTCAAAGTTCATAGAAAGCTCCTGAAGCAAATAAGCCGCTGCCAGTGAATCCAGGTCAAAATACTCGCTGTAGTGCTTTCCGGCCGTATTATAGCCGGTGGGTGAATACAGGGCTTCCGAGGCGGCGTCCATCAGATCCGCGATGTATTCCACCTCAGCCTGAGAGGCGTATTCCGGCGATTTGATGACCACCGGCTGCCCGTTTGGGGTGACAAAGCCGCAGAGCTCCTCGTCATAACGGCTGCGGAAATCATACTCCAGCAGATAGCCGCCGGAGATGTTTTCCGGGACCTCCAGGATATCGATCCATTTGCGGGAGCCCATGACGTCGGCAAGCTCCACCGTATGATCGGGACCGGTCCCGCCCCGGGGCTGTTGTTCGATGTCCAGACCGGGATTTGCGTTTTCGTTTGCTTTATCCAGATCCCGGATATCCACACGGTTTTCGGCGACCTCAACGCTTTCACAGACGGTGTAGTTGCCCAGGTATTCTCCGTTGATATAGAGGTCCACCATACGATACTGGCTCGTGTATGGAAGACCGAATGCCTCTGCGAATTCCCAACCGCAGGCGTTGTGCAGCAGGGACAGGTCAATGTAATTGGCCAGCAGGGTCCATTTCTTGGCCTTGCCCATGCCGAACAGATCCGTTTTTTTGTCAAACTTGATGTTATAGGGCTTCTTGGGATAGTCCCAGGTGGAGTTACCGCGCCCCTTGATCTGCTTCAGTGCTTTGTCCAGGGTGACGACGCCGTTCTCATAGACGCGGATATTGCCGGGCTCCCGGTTCTCCTTGTCGGCATGAATATAATCCAGACTACCGGACTCGGTACGCAGAAAGACCGCCGGAAGCTCTGCGGAGCGGCAGACGGTGAGAGAGGTCGTCGTGCCGCCGCATTGAAGATTATGGATGCCTGGGGTAAGGGCGGCTGCGCTTCCGCCGGAGCTAAGGGGCACACCGTCCAGCGTGACGGAGTCCTGAGCGTGCAGATAGAGCTTCGCCTCATCCGTGTCGGTGTCAGCCGGCAGGAAAAGATAGAGCCCACCGTTGATTTCGCAGCAGCATACTGTGTCGATTTCGGTCTCCGCGCCGCCGTAAGGGTTCACCTTCAACGATAGCGGGCCGTCGTACTTTGTTGTACCGGAACAGAGCACGCACTTTGTGAGGCATAGAATCGCAAGGAAAAAAGAAATCAGTTTTTTCATAAGCGGAACTCCATGACGAGCAGACTGTGTTCAGATCAGACAAGCGCTCCGATCCAGGCGGGCAGAGGAAGGGGCGAGGCGTTCATGAAAAGGCCGCGTACAGGAAGGTCACTACCTGAGCCCTTGTGCAGGGCTTGCCAACGCCGAAGATCCTGTTACCCATACCGCCGGTGACTCTGTTTTCAGCGGCCCAGAGCACCGCGTCATAATAGTAATTGCCGGGCTTGACATCGTTGAAAGGAGCGTCGCTGAGCGTGTGTTCGGGCCGCCCTGCGGCGTTCCAGAGGAAGCATACCACCTGCTCTCTTGTGCAGGGCCTGCCCACGCCGAATTTTCCGTCGCCGACGCCGCCGGTGATCCCGTTTTCCAACGCCCACATCACAGCGTTATAGTAGTACGTGCCGGGAACCACGTCCGAGAAGGGACTCTCGCTCTGATGATGGGCCGGTCTGCTTGCGGCGGCATAGAGGAAGGTGATGACCTGCTCCCGGGTGCAGGTCTTTCCCGGGCTGAAAAGTGTTTCGCTTGTGCCGCTGGTTATCCGGGGATCGTGATAATAGGCCCAGAAGACAGAATCATAATAGTATTTGTCCGGAGAAACGTCCTCAAAGGGCACCACGTGGTTGAGATAGTCGATCTCCTCCTGCGTTTTCCAGATCGCGTAGAGAACCGTACATTCATGCTCCAGCAGCAGAGAGTCGCCCGGGAAATAGGATTGACCGCTTCCGTCCGGCTGCGTGTTCCAGCAGTAAAACAGCTTGTTATCCGGCGGAATCAGCTTACTGGAAACAATCGAAGCGAGCTCTGTGGTCTCGCCGATGCTGTGAATTTTTGAGACTGTCGCCCAGGCCCCTTTCTGCACGCCGTTGAGATCATAACAGATGTAGGCGCCGTCGGCGGCAAGTCCCTTGCATAGAGAGGCGCGCCGATTTGCTACAAAGTCCGCGCTGATCTGTACGCATTCCTGAAAGCTTCCGCAGTCTTTTTTGAATCGGGAGATAAACGCGGAACGCCAGCGGAGCTCGTTCATTTCAGCGCTTGCACGAATCTGCGAAGACAACTCGTCGACGCGGGCCTGAACCGCGTCCAACACTCCGGCAGCGTCCAGCTCCGCCCATTTTTCCCGGACAGCGGCGCGAAAATCTGCGTGGCGGAAAGCTGCGGCCAGTATCACCGGGATACCCTCCCGGCCCAGCTGATTGACATACCAAAGATCCGCGGCATAGACGGGAACATCGAAGTTTGTAATGGGGCTGCCAAAGGCACAGTCCATATCCCAGACGGGGCCGAAGTAGAGCTTGGCGTCATTGGCGGGCTTGTAGGCGAAAAAGCTGGTGAAGCAGGCGTCGATGTTCATGGAGAGCTCTTGCATCAAATAAGCCTTCACAAGGGTATCCATGTCAAAATAGTCGCTGTAGTGCATTCCGGCCTCGTTGAAGCCGGTAGGGGAATAGAGCGCTTCGGTGGCTGCATCCATGAAATCGGCAATTTCCGTCACCTCGGCCTGGGAGGCGTATTCCGGGGATTTTATCACAATGGGTTGGCCGTTTTTGGTCACAAAGCCGCTGGGCTCCCGCAGATAACGGGACAAAAACTCATATTCCAGAAGATAACCGCCGGAAATATCCGCCGGATTCTGCGGAATCTCGATCCACTTGCGGGAGCCGCGGTCACCGTTTTCTCCAATTCCGCCTGTGGGAAGCGTTTCCAGGTCCATGCCTTCATTGACGTTCTCGTTTGCCTTCTCCAGGTCAGTAATCTCGACCCGGTTTTCTCCAACCTCCACACTTTCACAGATCACATAATTCCCCAGATAATTGCCGTTGGCATATAAATCGACGTGGCGATATTCACTGGTGTAATCCAATCCGAGAGCGGAGGCAAATTCCCAGGCATATGCGTTGTGGAGCAGGGAAACGTCAACAAAATTTGCCAACAGAGTCCATTTCTTGGCTTTTGCCATCCCGAGAAGCGATGTTTTTTTGTCAAACTTGATGTTGTAGGGCTTTTTGGAGTAGAACCAGGTGGAATTCCCGCGTCCCTTGATTTGTTTCAATCCCTTGTCCAGGGTGACTGTTCCGTTTTCGTATACGCGAATGCTGCCCGGTTCTTTGTTTTCCTTGTCCGCGTGGATATAGTCCAGACTGCCGGAAGCCGTATTGATGAAGACGGCGGGGAGAGCGGCGGATTGACGGACCTCCAGCGGGAAGCTCTTTGTTCCGCAGCTGAGCGTGTGAGACCCTTCTGTCAGGCCAAGTGCGTTTTCGCCGGATCCGATCACAGCGCCGTCCAGCAGAACTGTACCCACAGCTGAGAAATAGATTTTCGCATCAGCCAGATTCGTGTCGGAGGGCAAAAACAGATAGTAGCTTTCCTTTGCGGAGTACCAGCGGATCGTGTCGATGGCAGCCTCGTCACCGCCGTAGGGATTCACGGAGAAGGAGTCTATGCTGCCGGCCTGGAAAGCGACACTGGCGCCTAAGACTGACAACGCACAGACAAGAAGGGCAAGAAATTTTGCGATCAGTCTATGTATAATCAGCACTTCGCTTTCATTCCTTTCATCAGGATTTGGCTCTGTGACGTTTTTGTTCCGGGTGGGGCGGGTTGCTTTCCTTGGGGGCGATCTCGCCGGCCTTGGTCAGGGCGAACTTGGTGAGCATGGGACCCACCAGCTCGTAGATCAGCACGGAGAAGAGCACGATGGAGCGGATCACCGCCCCGTCGGGCCCCAGCTGGGTGGAGACCGTCACGGACATGCCCAGAGCCACGCCGGCCTGAGGCAGCAGGGTGATGCCCAGCCACTTCTGGATGGTGGGGCTGCACTTGGTCAGTTTGGAGGAGACGGAAGCGCCGAGGATCTTTCCGGTGGAACGGAAGATGATGTAGACCACGCCCACCAGCACCGCGACCCAGTCCCGGAAGACGGAGAGGTCCAGCTCCGCGCCGCTGATCACGAAGAACAGGACGAAGAGGGGGGCGGTCCAGCGGTCTGTCTTGGCCATCAGCTCCTCGGAGCTGGGGCAGACGTTGCAGAAGACGGTGGCCATCATCATGCAGACCAGCAGGGGGGAGAAGCCGATCTCCACGTCGGAGCCCTCAAAGCCCGTATGCAGCATGGACAGAGAAACCGCGAAGATCACGAAGGTGACGGCCACGCAGAGCCGCTTGCTGCGAGAGTGGAAGAACTTCTCCAGGAAAGTGTAGATGAAGCCCAGGACCGTGCCCAGCAGCAGGGAGGCGATGACCTCGATCATGGGGTTGACCAACACGGTGACCAGGCTCACGCCCAGGCCGCTGACCAGGCTCTTGGCAATGCCGAAGCTGACGGCGAAGACGATCAGACCCACGGCGTCGTCCAGGGCGACGATGGGCAGCAACAGGTCCACTAGGGGACCTTTGGCCTTGTACTGGTTGACCACCATTAGGGTGGCTGCAGGAGCGGTGGCGGTGGCGATGGCGCCCAGGGTGATGCAGTCGGCCACGCTGATCTTGTCCGGCATCAGCAGATGCAGGAACAGCAGACCCAGATCCACCAGCAGCGTGGCGCCCAGGGCCTGGACCACGGCGATGACGGCGGCCTGACGGCCGATGGCTTTTAATTGCTTGACGCGGAATTCGTTGCCGATGGCAAAGGCAATAAAGCCCAGGGCGACGTCAGAAATGGGCTTTAATACAGAGACCTTGTCGAATCCGGTAAACCCGATCCCGTCGATTCCCACACGACCCAGAACAAAGGGGCCGATAAGCAGACCGGCGATCAGATACCCGGTGACGGCAGGAAGCTTCAGAGGCTTGACGACGCGGGACATGAGCAGTCCCGCCAGCAGAGCGACTGCAATTGAGAGTAGAATTTCCATGGTTTATTTTGTCCCGAAAATCCGATCTCCGGCGTCGCCCAGGCCGGGTACGATATAGGCATGCTCGTTCAGCTTTTCATCCACGGCAGCAACGAACAGATCCACATCCGGATGGTCCTTTCGAATGACGGCGATGCCCTCAGGGGCCGCGATGATGTCCATCAATACGATTTGCTTGCAGCCATATTTCTCCTTCAGCAGAGAAATGGCCGCGGAGGCGCTGCCGCCGGTGGCCAGCATAGGATCGACCACGAAAATCTGGCGCTCGGAGATATCGGGGGGCATCTTGCAGTAGTACTCCACAGGCAGATGGGTTTCCGGATCACGATAGAGACCGATATGGCCAACCTTAGCGGAGGGGATCAGATCAATGATGGCGTCAACCATGCCAAGACCGGCCCGAAGGATGGGGACGATCGCCAGCTTTTTGCCGGAGAGCATGCGAACTGTGGCCTTCGCCACGGGGGTTTCGATCTCAACCTCTTCCGTCGGAAGATTCCGGGTCGCCTCGTAGCACATCAGCTGGGCGATCTCGCCCACCAGTTCCCGGAACTCCTTGACACCGGTGTTTTTGTCCCGCAGAAGCGCAAGCTTGTGTTGAATCAGCGGATGCTCCAAAACATGTAATGAACCCATAACTATTCTCCTTTATGTGTTTCTTTTGCCAGCCGTTCCCGTTCAGCCTGGGAAAGGCGCAGGTAATTCGGTACGGACAGGGCCGCGTTTTCGGCCTTGCCCAGCAAAACGGCACGCCAGCCAGCCAGCCCTACGCCGGCGGCCCGCTGCTGCCGCATATGCTCAGAAATAAGATGCAGACCTGAGACCCGATCACGCAGGTTTTCCCAGCTCAGCAGGGCGCCGTCTCCCACCAGATGGATGGGCCCATCCAGTGTGACAAGATCTGCAGCCAGCTCATCCAGGGAGATGGCCCGGTCTTCCCGCAGACGGGTGAGAGCGCCGTCCCGAGCCCGGAACAGTGCGTTATAGACCTGGCTTCGTCGGGCGTCCATACAGCAGCAAATCACGCCCTCCAAATCGACCGCGTTCCAGGCCATAGCCTCCAGGGTGGATACCGGCAGAGCCGGCAGCTCCAGTCCCCAGCAGAGTCCCTTGGCGGCGGCTGCCCCGATGCGGATCCCTGTAAAGCTGCCAGGTCCATTGGCCCAGGCCACGAAGTCCAGATCCGCGGGGGAGAGCTCGCAGGTCTCCAACAGATCCTGCGCCAGCTTCATGATGGTCCGGCTGTGGGTCAATCCGCTGTTTTGGAAGGACTCCGCCGTCAAAGCGCCGTCAGTCAACAGAGCGACAGAGGCGGCTTTGGCAGAGGTCTCAAAGGCTAAAATTCGCATTGAAGCGGCCTCCTGTGATGGTAATATGCCGGGTCTCCTCGTCTGCGGGGTCCTTGGAGATGGTAACTACAATGGGGTCCTCCAGGGCATCCCATACGTTCTCGCTCCATTCCACGGCGCAGACGCCCGCCCGGCTCAGATAGTCCTCCCAACCCAGATCAAAGAGCTCGTCGGCGTCGTGGAGCCGGTACATATCAAAATGGAACAGAGGCAGCCGCCCCTGCGGATATTCGTTGACGATTGTGTAGGTTGGAGAGGTCACGGGCTCGGTTATTCCCAAGCCCCGGGCCAATCCCCGGGTAAACGCGGTTTTTCCGGCCCCCAGATCGCCCCGGCAGGCAATCACGTCGCCGGGCCGTAAATAATCGGCAAGACGTGAACCAAGCATTTCAGTTTCCATTGCGGAGCGTGTCGTAAAATCCATAGCACTCTTCCTTAGCTGTTATCTCAAAATATTATATCACAACCGGGGAGGAAATGCAATTGCATTTCCTCCCCGGCTGTGATAAAATGGTGAAAACGAAAACGGAGGAAACAGAAATGACGGATTATCATGGGCTGAACGCCCAGCTTGCAGCCCTGACGGAGGGCGTCCCCCATCCCATTTCCAACCTGGCGAACGCCGCTGCGCTGATCTGGCATTCCCTGCCGGAGCTGAACTGGGCGGGCTTTTATCTGCTGGAGGGGAAGAAGCTGGTCCTCGGGCCCTTCCAGGGCAAGACAGCCTGTATCGAGATCCCCCTGGGCCGGGGCGTCTGCGGCACCGCCGCCGCGGAGGATCGGACGCTGGTGGTGGCGGACGTCCACTGCTTCCGGGGACACATCGCCTGCGACAGCGCTTCAAATTCCGAGATCGTGATTCCTCTGCATAAAAACGGCGCTGTAGCAGGGGTCCTGGACGTCGACAGTCCCAGGAAGGATCGTTTCTCCGAGGAGGATCGGCTTGGTCTGGAGGCCTTCGCCGCGATCCTGGAGCGGCAGGACTTTCTGCCCGCCCTGTAACGGCGTCCGGCGCGGGTCTTTGCGAAGGACAGGAACTCGCTGGATCCATAACGCATGCTTTCGAACAGTGAAAGGAGCGCGGCATGTTTGAGACGGAATTCCGGCAGCTTTGCCAAAGCAGCAAGTGCTTTCAGGAGGACGGGAAGAGTCTCGGGAACGATCTGGAAACGCGGGGGAAGGATACGGTTTTTACGGTCTACCGCCGTATCGTCAAGCTGGAATTGATCTTGAACCGCTCTGCGATCGGCATGGTGAAAAATACCCTGTACTGCAGGGTATATCCGAACAAGAATCTGGAAGTCTACTATTTGCTCCCGGAGCTCTTCGCGGTGCTGAATATTGAGGAATTCGAAAGCTGCTTTTTCTCCAACATCGAATCCGGCGCGCGGCTGGAATGCTGCTTCCGCCAGCTCACGGCGCTCACAGAGCGCTATCTGGACGTTTTTGAGCATGCCGCGGCGGATGGGATGCTGCCGCTGGAAAAAGGAGACGCACCGACGGACATTTTGGAATATAAAATGGTCTTTTCCCCCAGTCCGACAATGCGGGATCGCGTGACCATCCTCCACTATACCCAGGCGCCAGCCCATAAGGCGCTGCTGCTGGGCAGAAAGCGGAAGGCGATACGCGCTTTGGAAAAGCTCCGGCGAAAGGAAACCGGATTGTTCCTCTATGAGGAACGCCTGTACGAATACCTGAAGCGCTGTAACAAGGATTTTTCTTCCATGCCGGACCGCTGCAACGCGGTCAGGGACGCAGAGCTGCTGAAACAGAAAGCGCTTCCGATCTACGCGGCAGCATTTGCTGTTCTGCTTGCGGCCTTCTCCGTGCTTTTCCTGCTGGTCAGCGAACTGTTTCTCGCCATCTTTACAAGGGACTGCACGGCGCGTTTTGACGCGGGCTGGGGAAGCGCGATCCTGCTGGCCGGACTTCCCGCTCTGTTTGGCCTTTTCGCGCTGCGGAAGAAGCTGATCCCGCTGCTCTCCCGCAAATACGGAGCTGTTATCAACCGCTTTGACCGAAGCGCCAACGGACGGGGAGTGGATACCCTGGCGAATCTCGCGTTTCTTGCCGCCGTTCTGGTCACGCTGTACGCAGCCGTTCAGATTTATGGGAATACGGTCCGCATCTATCCGGACCGCTTTGACGCGGCCGGTGAAAGCAGCGTTCTGACGCGGGAGGAATACCTGTTCGGGGAAATCCGGCAGATCTGTCACGTCCGCGCCCGATACAATCCCTACGGCGACCGGATCGAGCGCTCGTCTTATCTGATCGTGATGAAGGACGGCCGCCGGTTCGACTTCGACTGCGACGCGTCTGAGTCAGAGTGTGAGACTGTCCTGTTCCCCCTGCTGGAGCCCTATGGGATCCCCCTGACCGAGCTGGACAGCGAGCGGGAGCTGGATCAAGCGGGACAGGGAATAGAGTGAAACACGAAAGATCCTCCCGGTTGGGAGGATCTTCTGCGTTTCATAGGATGTAAAGACCGTGCTTACTTTGCCAGTTCCGCAGTGTCCTGGGCGATCATCAGCTCCTCGTTGGTGGGGATGACCCAGACGGTGACCTTGGAGTCTTCGGCGGAAATAATGCGCTCGTCGCCGCGGAGCTTGTTCTTCTCCGGATCCAGCTTGACGCCCAGGAATTCCAGGCCGTCACAGATCATCTGACGCATGAGGACGCCGTTCTCGCCCACGCCGGCGGTGAAGACCAGCACGTCCAGTCCGCCCAGGGCGGCGGCATAGGCGCCGATGTACTTCTTGACCTCGTAGGCGAACTTGTCCAGAGCCAGCTGGCACTTCTCGTTGCCTTCCTTGGCGCCGGCCTCCAGATCCCGGAAGTCGGAGCTGACGCCGCCGGAGAGGGCGTAGACGCCGGACTTCTTGTTGAGGATGGACATGACCTCATCCACGGACTTGCCGTAGTTCTTGCAGATGAACTGCACGACGGTGTTGTCCACGTCGCCCACGCGGGTGCCCATGGGCACGCCGCACAGGGGGCTCAGACCCATGGAGGTGTCCTGGCACTTGCCGTCGTAGATGGCGGCCAGGGAGGAGCCGTTGCCCAGGTGGCAGTTGATGAGCTTCAGGCCCTTGCCCATGAGGGCTTCGACGCGCTTGGCGATGTAGCGGTGGGAGGTGCCGTGGAAGCCGTAGCGGCGCAGGCTGTCCTTCTCATAGTACTCGTCGGGAATGGCGTAGCGATAGGCCTTGGGGGGCATGGTCATGTGGTAGGCGGTATCGAAGACGGCAACCTGGGGGGTCTTGGGCATGATCTTCTGGCAGGCCTCGATGCCCAGCAGATTGGCGGGGTTGTGCAGGGGGCCCAGGGGGATGCAGGCCCGGACGGCCTCCAGGCAGGCCTCGTCGATGAGGCAGGACTCGGCAAACTTCATGCCGCCGTGCACCACGCGGTGACCCACGGCGTCGATCTCATCCACGGACTTCAGAACGCCGTTGACGGGATCCATCAGGATCTCCAGGACCGCGGCGATGGCCTCGGCATGGGTGGGCATGGGGATCTCCCGGACCAGCTTTACGTCCTTGGCGGGAGCCTTGTGGTTCAGCCGGCCGTCAATGCCGATGCGCTCGCACAGGCCCTTGGCGAACACGTCGCCGGTAGCGGGATCCATCAGCTGATACTTCAGGGAGGAACTGCCTGCGTTGATGACAAGAATCTTCATGATCTGCACACTCCTAAATTTGTTCTATGATTTTTTGGCATTGTGTGATACAATGAACTCAACATATTTATTTTATATCAAACGGCGTCATAAGGCAAGTATTATTTCTGATTTGGGAGGAAAAAACCTGCGGTCTGTTTGAAGACAAGGCGTCAGGGACCAGGCATCTGGCACCGCCTGGAAGGTTTTTGAAAACTTGATGTCGAAGAGCCAGCTCGAGACGATTTGTGGCGCAGAGATGTCAGTAATCAGTGTCCAGCATCCAGTAATTTGTTAATTTGTATTCTATGGACCGAACGAACGGGGTATCAGGTAATTGTATTGAATAACACAGCAGGCGGTGCCTGATGCCTGAACTCGAAGAGTCACGAAGTATGCCTGTTGCCTGTTGCCTGACCGCACATGCGGGGAGAAAACAAGCATGTGCGGGATAGAAATCGAGCGGGGATCTACAATCAGAATGGAGGAAACTATGCGGTCTGTCGGTATCATCTGTGAATATAACCCCTTTCACAACGGCCATGCCCGCCAGCTCCGACTTGCAAGGGAAGCGATGGGAGAGGACTGTGCCGTTGTCTGCCTGATGAGCGGCAATTACGTCCAGCGCGGAGAGCCCGCCATCTTTCCCAAGCAGCTACGGGCCGAGGCCGCGGTCCTCGGCGGAGCGGACCTGGTGCTGGAGCTGCCGCTGACTGCGGCCCTCTCCTCGGCGGAGGGCTTCGCCGATCGCGGCGTCGCCATCCTCACGGACCTGGGCTGCGAAGCCCTCTGCTTCGGCGCGGAAACAGACGATGAAAACTTGATTATGTCAACCGCAAGGGCAAACCTGGATCCGGCCTTCGACGCCCTGCTGCGCGCAGAATTGGCGACAGGCTGCTCCTACCCCACCGCCCGCCAACGTGCCTTGGAGAAACTGCAAATACCTCCTGTGGAGCCCGTAGGGGCCGAACTCGAAGAGTCACGGATGTATGCCCACATCGGCCCTCTTTCCGAAAAACATCAGCCTTCCGTTTTATCAAACCCCAACGACATCCTGGCTGTCGAATACTGCAAGGCCATCCTCCGCCGTCACAGCCCCCTGCGACCCCTTCCCATCCATCGCCCCGGCTCCTACCACGCCGCCGTCCTCGACCCCGACGCCCCCTCCGCCACCGCCCTCCGCGCTGCCCTCGAGAAGGAATGTAGGGACGAGCATTGCTCGTCCGGCATTCGGAACGAATGCGATTTGTCGGAGACAAATCCGGAGACCGACGCCGCTGCGGCGGACAAGCAATGCTTGTCCCTGCAGAGCGCTTCGGACAAGACTGTCTGGACCTCCGCCGTCCCCTCCTGCCTCCATGAGTTATACGTCTCCGCTCCCATCCACAGAATGGCGGCAGGGGAGCGGGCCGTCCTGGCCATTCTCCGCACCCTGCCGGACGCGACCTTTGAGCAGCTCCCCTTCGGCTCCGAGGGCCTTTGGTCGAAGCTGATGAAGAACTGCCGTTCCTGCGCTTCGGTGGAAGAGATCCTCGAGGCCACGAAATCCAAACGCTACACCCGCACAAGGATCCAGCGGATGCTCCTGTGCTCCGTTCTCGGCCTGACCGCCTCCGATCTGGATCGAACGCCTCCCTACGTCCGCGTCCTGGCCTTCAACGACCGGGGCCGCGCCGCCCTGCGGGAAATGAAAGCCCGGCACAACCAAGACGAGGCCCCGGAAACAAAGATTTCACTGGTCAACGCCGGCGAGACCCCGCCCGATCAAACGTACTACGCCCTGGAATCCCGCGCCGCCGATCTTTACAGCCTCTTCTCCGCCTCCGCCCCTCGCCCGGCCGCCGAGGAGGCTCGCCTGCGGATCGTCTACATCCCCGCATCTCCGTAGGGACAAGCATAGCTTGTCCGCCGTCACCCCCTGGGGCGGCCATCTGATCGGCGAACTCAGCTGTGAGCGGAAATATAAATTTGAATATATCGAATGAAAAGGTACAAGCTTCAAGGTTCAAGGACTCAGGGACCTGCGGACTTCTGCCATAGACTGCAACTCTGCATATCCGAATCCGCAAAATTGCTGAAACCGGCTTCGCTTTCGGTCCGCCCTTATCAGAAAAATTTACGATCTTGGTAACACAGACGACCTTTCCTGCGGCACGGGATTTTCAGACGCGAAAAAAACTGGAAAAATCCGAAAAAAAACACTTGCATTTTCAGATGACCTGTGCTATTATATGCGGGCTGATTGAAAATCGCAGGGCAAATCTGCCCTTTACTATAACAGAAAGAGGTGAACTGAAATGAAGGAAGGTATCCATCCCAAGTACGAACAGACGACCATCAGATGCGCATGCGGCGAGATCATCGAGACCGGTTCCACCAAGAAGGACATCAAGGTTGAAATCTGCTCCAAGTGCCACCCTTTCTACACCGGCAAGCAGAAGCTGGTTGACACCGGTGGACGTGTTGATCGTTTCAACAAGAAGTACGGCCTGAAGTAAGAACGTCTGAGCCCGCACCTGGCTTTGGTGCGGGCTTTTTTCTATATTTTCTTTGGAGAATCACATGGAACACACGATTGAGAAGGCGATCCTGTGCGGATTAAACGCCGACTGCTTCAAAAAGGAGGAACAGGCCACCGAACAGAGCCTGGATGAGCTGGAGGCCCTGTTGGAGACCGCCGGCGGCCTCTGCGTCACCAAGCTCCTGCAAAACCGTCATGCGCCCGATCCCCACAGCTTTATCGGCGAAGGAAAGGCCGAAGAGCTCCGGGAGCTCTGCGAGAACCACGAGGCAGGGATGGTAATCTTTGACAATGATCTCTCTCCCAGCCAGATCCGTGCTCTGGAGGAGATCACCGGCGTTACGGTGCTGGACCGCTCCGCCCTGATTCTGGACATCTTCGCCCAGCGGGCACGGACTGCCGAGGGCCGTCTCCAGGTGGAGCTGGCCCAGTACAAGTATCTGCTTCCCAAGCTCTCGGGCATGGGAAAGTCCATGTCCCGGCTCGGCGGCGGCATCGGCACCCGGGGCCCCGGTGAGACCAAGCTGGAAACGGACCGGCGCCATATCCGGGCCAGGATCGACCGGCTGGAGGAGGAGCTGGAGCAGGTGCGCAAGCTCCGGGCTGTGGAGCGCCGCCGTCGCCAGAAGAACGAGATCCCTGTGGTTGCCCTTGTGGGTTACACCAACACCGGAAAATCCACTTTGCTGAACCGGCTCACCGGCGCGGATATCCCCGCCAACGACCGGCTCTTCGACACGCTGGATACCACCACCCGGCAGCTGGCGGTCAGCGATCGGCTGACGGTGCTGCTCTCCGACACCGTGGGCTTCATTGCCAAGCTGCCCCATCATCTGGTGGACGCCTTCCGGGCCACCCTGGAGGAATTGCAGTATGCCGACCTGCTGATTCATGTGATTGACGCGGCGGACCCCGACAGGGAATCCCACATCCAGGTGGTAGAAAAGCTGATTTCCCAGCTGGCGGCGCCGGAGACTCCGGTGATCCGCTGCTATAACAAGTCGGATTTGGTCCGGCCGGAAGATTTGCCTGTGGGAATGAACAACATTGCCATCTCCGCAAAAACCGGTCAGGGGATGGAATCCCTGTTTGCGATCATCGAGCGGGAGCTCTGCAAGGGGCATCGCAAGGCTGTCTTCCTGTTGCCCTATTCTATGGGCGGCATGGTGGAGACCCTGCACGAAAAAGCCCAGGTCCTCCGGGTGGAATACACCGCCGAGGGCATCGAGATCGAGGCTGTCTGCGACGAAACGATCTGCGGCCGCCTGGCCCAATATGAGATCAACTCATAGGGGCACGCATAGGGCGCCTGCCCCGTAGGGGCCGACGCCCACATCGGCCCTCCCATTCGATCAAAAATGAGGTAAGCTAATGGAAGCATACAAGGTGCCAAGCCGGGATTCAGAGAGCGAATTTGTCGAGAAAAAATCCCGCTTCATCGGCCAGATCTGGGGAACGGATTCCGAAGAGGAGGCTCTGGAACGCATCAAAGCCATGCGCCAGCAGCACTGGGACGCCACCCACAATGTCTGGGCCTATATCATTCACGGCGGCCCCACCCGCTATACCGACGACGGCGAGCCCCAGGGCACCGCTGGCATGCCGGTTTTGGAGGTCCTGCGGGGCGCCGGTGTGGAAAACGTCTGCTGTGTGGTGACCAGGTATTTCGGCGGCACCCTCCTGGGCACCGGCGGCCTGGTCCGGGCCTACGGCAAAGCCGCCCGGGATGCCCTCAATGAGGCCGGGATCTCCCTGAAACAGCTCTGGAAAAAACTGGACCTGATCCTGCC
>JAFYAB010000125.1 GCA_017540945.1 Oscillospiraceae bacterium
GAGGGGACGCGGGCCGTTCCCAATCATTGGCTGTCCTGCCTGCTGATCGACCGGGAGGCCATGTGCAGCCAGACGCGAACCGCCGACCGCGCGCTCTATACGCCGGAGGCAGGGAAGAGCTGTCCCACCCAAATCCTGGAGGCCATCGCTTCGCTGAACGCGGAGGGGCGTCCCGTCTGGAAGCCCATGCACCTGCAGCCCATCTATCAACCGTTTCCCTTTGTCGCGGCGGAGGAAGGCCTGGACGTTGGCGCGGATCTCTTCGCCCGCGGTCTGTGCCTGCCCAGCGATATCCGGATGACGGAGGAGCAGCAGCGCGTCGTGGCCGCCGCCGTCCGGGCCTGCTTCGACTGAGGGGGCGACTGAGAAGCGATGTACCGACGCTTTTGGAAGCGATGCTTTGATTTTCTGATCTCCCTGACGGCGCTGCTGGTTTTGAGTCCGCTGCTGCTCCTCCTCACCCTTCTCGTGGCCGTCAAAATGAAAGGCAATCCCTTCTTCACGCAGCTCCGGCCCGGAAAGGACGGGAAGCTCTTCCGGCTGGTGAAGTTTCGTTCTATGACCAATCGGCGTGATGAACACGGAAATCTGTTTCCGGACCGGCAGCGCCTGACCCGGTTCGGAAAGGCGCTGCGCGCCAGCTCCCTCGACGAGCTGCCGGAGCTGCTCAATATTCTCAAGGGCGATATGGCCCTCGTCGGTCCCCGCCCCCTGCTGGCGGAGTATCTGCCGCGCTATAATCGGGTCCAGGCGAGGAGGCATGAGGTGCGTCCGGGCTTTACGGGTCTGGCGCAGATCCACGGCCGCAACGCGATCTCCTGGGAGGAAAAGTTTGAATGGGACGTTCGCTACGTCGATCAGCTGAGTCTGGGGCTTGACTGCCGGATTCTGTTGAAGACGGTCGCAATCGTCCTCAAGCGCGAGGGAATCCACGCGGACGGAGAAGCCACGATGCCCGAATTTACTGGAACGGAGAACCAGATATGCGAATAATGTTTACCGGCGTTGGCCGGAGAATCGAATTGCTGGAGGCGTTTCGGGCTGCAGCGCTTCGCTGCGGAAAAAGCTTGACTCTTTACGGCGCGGATCTTTCCGAAACCGCTCCGGCCCTTGTTTTTTGCGACGAGACCCGTCTGACTGTCAGGATGAATGACCCTCGTTACATTCCGCAGCTGCTTGATATTTGCGAGAAGGACCATATCGATCTTCTGATTCCGACCATCGATACGGATTTGATCGTTTTGAGCGAATCCGCCCAGCGCTTTGCGGCTTGCGGGACCAGAGTGTTGATCTCCGCGCCGGAAAAAATCCGGATTTGCAGAGACAAGCTGCAGACCTTCCGGTTTTTTATGGACTGCGGCCTGCTGGCCCCGGAGCCCTGCGCGGACTGGACGCGCTACGACGGGGGCTTTCCCGCGTTTATCAAGCCCCGGAACGGCAGCAGTTCCGTCAACGCCTACAAGGTGGAAAACTGCGAGGCGCTGCGCTTCTACGCTGAAAAAATTGACAATTACATCATACAGCCCTTTTTGTCCGGCGTGGAATACACGGTGGACATCTTTTGCAATTGGGAAGGCGAGCCGATCTGGATCACGCCCAGAGAGCGGATTACGGTCCGTTCCGGAGAGGTCCTGAAATCAAAAATCTGTATGGATGCCCGGATGATTCGGGAGAGCGAGCAAATCTGCAGGGCGTTCAAGCCCTGCGGCCCGCTCACGGTCCAGTTGATTCGCGACGCGGATGGCAGAGATTGGTTCATTGAGATCAATCCCCGCTACGGCGGCGGCGCGCCCTTATCCATGAAGGCCGGCGCAAGAAGCGCCGAAACGATCCTGCGTCTGCTGGACGGCGAAGCGCCAGCAGCGGACAGGGAAGTGATTGACAGCGCGGTCTACAGCCGCTTCGATCATTCCGTCTGCGTACAGGGCGGAGGGCTGCGGAAAAACGGCGTCATATTTGATCTGGACGATACGCTCTATCCGGAGCGAGACTACATAGATTCCGGATTCCGTGCGATTTCAAAGCTGTTGGGGCAGGATTGCACCGAACGCCTGTGGCAGCTTTTCGAAGCGGGGCTTCCTGCCATTGATTGCCTTGCGGTGGAGCTTCACATAGAAGCGCGCCGTTCGGAGCTTTTGGAGTGCTACAGAACGAATATTCCGGAGCTTCGGCTGTATCCCGAGGTTTTGCCGCTGCTGCAGAAGCTGCGGGCGGACGGCAGACACATTGGCATCATCACTGACGGAAGGCCGGAGGGCCAACGGAACAAGCTGAAGGCACTGGGCCTTTATGAGCTTGTGGACGATGTCATCATCACCGACGAGCTCGGCGGCCCCCAGTTTCGGAAGCCCTGCGATATTGCGTTCCGGATTCTGCAGACGCGCTGGCGCATGGACATGGCCGAGATGGTATATATCGGGGATCGCTGCTCAAAGGACCGGCTTGCACCGACGCAGCTTGGCATGCAGTTTCTCTGCGTCGATAACACCGCGGGCCTCTATTACAGAGAAAGCTGTCCAATCAGGCGCTACAGCTTCGCGGAGCTGGCAGCCTGTCTTGGGGTCGGGTAAGCCATGGACGTTCGGATTTTTGGAAAGCATCTGCTGACCTGGAAGGATCACTGGATCATGCAGTACGAGATCCCCGCAGCCGATTCGGAGCCGCCCATGGGCGGGAACGGCGTGCTGACGGAGGCTGTTTTGGACAAGCTGCCGGCCTTTTCGGGCGGTTACAGCCGGGAACTGCTCCGCGGTCTGATGGAGCGGGAGGACGGCTGCAGAGGGTATTATTTCCTCGACGACGAAAGCGGCGAGTCAGTTGGAACGCTGTGGGTGATGCTTCCGCCCGGCGATGAGCTTGAATATCGAATCCGTGGCACCGATGCCTATCTGTTCAACATCTACGTCCGCCGGGAGTTCCGCGGCCGCGGGATTGCCGGGCAGATGCTTCGCGGGGCGGTTCGGCGCCTGGCGCGGGACGGCGTTCACAGCTGCTGTCTGGCTGTCGGGGTCCGCAACAAGCCCGCAATCAGGGCATACGAAAAATTCGGCTTTGTCAGGAGCGGCAGACGCCGCTTCCTGCGTGTTGCCGGAAAGAATCTTCCTTATCACAGCCTGTAACATGGAGGCGGCACTGCGATGAATCGAGAATCCGACCGCTACGGGACTACGGCTGCCCAGGCGGGTCTGTTGGAATTACTGACTGCGTTCGACGCGTTCTGCACCGAAAACGGGATCCGATATTCCCTCTCCAGCGGCACCCTTTTGGGCGCTGTTCGGCATCACGGCTTTATTCCCTGGGACGACGATGCGGACGTGATGATGGACCGCAGCAGCTATGAGCGTTTTTTGTCCGTCTGGAAGGATCAGGAGCGCCTGTGCATGAAACGAAAGCTTTGGATTCCGAGAATTCAAAGACCCGGGAACGGAGCCGCGAGCGAAGCGTACATGCTCGACATTTTTATCGCCGATCACTGTCCGGACAGCCGCTGGAAGCAGAGGCTGAAATGCCTGGCAATCCGGCTGCTCCAGGGCATGATGCACGAAAGGCTGGAGCTGAGGCAGAAGAATCCGGTGCAGAAGCTGCTGCTCATTTCCAGCTATCTGTTTGGAAGGCTGTTCACCGGACCCTTTAAATACCGACTCTACGAGCGGATCTCCAAAATCGGAAACCGTTCGGACAGCCGCTGCGTCTGTTTCTACAACGACGTGTACCGTCTTGTCTCTGCGCAATACGACGGCGATCTGTTTTCGGAGCTGGTCAGAATGGACTTTGAGGACAGGCAGTTCCCCGTCTGCGCAAAGTGGGACCACTGCCTGCGCGTACAGTACGGAGACTATATGACGCCCCCTCCGCCGGAGCAGCGGGTGCCCCAACACATTTAGCGAGGAACGAAAAGCGCGGCGCTTCCCGCCGTGCCGCGCCGAACGGCGGCCGCTCCCTCGCGGAGAGGAGCCAAACGAATGGCAGAACCGGGATACAATATCTTATTTTTAACGCTTGCCGAGTTCGACGATATTGAGGACAGAGGCATATACAAGGACCTGCTTCGCTGTATGCGCGACAGGGGACACCGGGTATATATCGTGAATCCCCATCAGAAACGGGAAGGAAAGCAGACGGAATGCGTTGAAAAGAACGGCGTTACGCTCCTTCACGTCCGGACGGGGAATCTCACAAAAACGAAAAATATCATCGAGAAGGGCCTGTCCACCGTCTCTCTGGACCCGCTCTTTATCCGTGCGATCAGACGCTGGTACTCCGACGTCCGCTTTGACCTGGTTTTGTATTCGACACCGCCTGTCACGCTGGTGAAAACGGTCAGCTTTCTGAAGCGCAGGGACGGGTGCCGCACGTTTTTGCTGCTGAAGGATATTTTCCCGCAGAACGCGGTTGACATCGGGCTGATGAAGACCGACGGCCCGGCCGGGCTGCTCTACAGATGGTTCCGGCGGACGGAAAAAAGGCTCTACGCCGTTTCGGACCGGATCGGCTGCATGTCCCAGGCCAACGTGGACTATCTGCTGGAGCATAATCCGGAGCTTCCGGCAGAAGAGGTCTGCATCTGCCCGAACAGCATCATTCCCTGGAATTGCAGCCTTTCCGATGCGGAAAAGGCGGCGCTCCGACGCCGCTGGGGCATTCCGCAGGATCGGATTCTTCTGATTTACGGGGGAAATCTGGGAAAGCCCCAGGGAATCCCCTATCTGATCGAATGCCTGCGGGCACAGCGCTGCGCAGAGCTGCACTTTTTGATCGTGGGTGACGGAACGGAATACCCGCTTTTGGAGCGCTTTGTTCAGACGGAGCGTCCGGACAACGTCACGC
>JAFYAB010000126.1 GCA_017540945.1 Oscillospiraceae bacterium
CCTTGTTCTTTTTCCGCGCTTCTTCGATCTCGCGCTTCTGTTCTGCTGTGATTTCATATTTCATGGTCAACATGTTCATCACCCGAAACCATTATATCACAGCTTCTTGCCTTTTTAAAGTGTTTTATTGCAGTTTAGTATGAGAGCAGCTTCGGCAAGCTGATGACCAAGCTGGGCATCATCATCGGTGCGAACCTGATGTTCGTGCTCTTCTGCATGCCGGTCGTCACCATCGGCGCGGCCTGGGCTGCCCTGGACCATGTCATGCTCAAGACCCTCCGGGGCGACGGGGTGCTGAACCCCTTCAAGCAGTTCTGGGCGGGCTTCAAGTCCAACTTCAAGCAGGCCACCATCGCATGGCTCGCGGTCCTGGCCGTGGCGGCCCTGGGCTGGGTCGACGTGCGCTTCCTGCTGCACATGGGCGGCGCCATGGTCAAGTTCCGCTACGCCATCTACGCGGTGGGCGTGGTGCTGCTGATCGGCGTGATTTACCTCTTCCCCACCATGGCGGCCTTCGCCAACCGGCTGCCGGTGCTCTTCCGCAGCGCCTACTATTTCGCCCTGAAGAACCCGCTGAAGCTCATCGTGCTGCTGTTCTTTCACGTCTTTCCGCCGTATCTCACCTACACCGACGCCCAGATGCTGCCCCTCTACGCCTTTTTATGGACCTTCTTCGGCTTCGGAGCCATCGCCATGCTGACGGCAAAGCTGTTGCTGCCCCAGTTCAAGCCCCTGCTGCCCCTGGTGGACGATGCCGGCGACTTCATTCTCGACGAAAACGGAACCCCCCTGATGCCGGGCCAGGAGGATCAGATCCCCGGAGAGGGAGCCGGGGAAAAGAGCCAGGCGGAGATCCTGGAGGAGATGAAAAAGCTGGGGATGTGACTCCACGAAGAACACGGCGCGAAGGGCGGCGGGGGAGACTTTTCCCACGCCGCCCTTCGCTTTCTGCGTATTCCTAAATTGACTTTAGACGTGGAGCGTTGTATAATAGAAGCCGAAGCAGATCCGTATATGACTTCAGTAGTTTTGCGAAAGGAATGATCGGCATCTTATGAAAAAAAAAACCATGGACGGCAACGAAGCCGCCGCGTACGCGAGCTATGCTTTTACAGAGGTAGCAACCATTTATCCCATCACCCCCTCCAGCCCCATGGCGGAGCACGTGGACGTCTGGGCCGCCAACGGCATGAAAAACATGTTTGGCCATCCGGTCAAGCTGGTGGAAATGCAGAGCGAGGCCGGCGCCTGCGGCGCCATGCACGGCTCCCTGGAATGCGGCGCCCTCTCCACCAGCTACACGGCCTCCCAGGGCCTGATGCTGATGGTGCCTCCGCTCTACCGCATCGCCGGTCAGCTGCTCCCCGGCGTCATCCACGTGGCTGCCCGTACCGTGGGCACCAGCTTCTTCTCCATCTTCGGCGATCAGTCTGACGTCATGGCCTGCCGCCAGACAGGCTTTGCCCAGATCGCCTCCTCCTCGGTGCAGGAGTGTATGGACCTGGCTGCAGTGGCCCATCTGTCCGCCATCAAGTCCAGCGTTCCCTTTATGCACTTCTTCGACGGCTTCCGCACCTCCCATGAGCTGCAGAAGATCGACGTGCTGGACTTCGGCGACCTGGCCAAGATGGTGGACATGGAGGCCCTGAAGCGTTTCCGTAAGCGCAGCCTGAACTCCGAGCGCCCCGTCATGCGCTCCACCGTCCAAAACCCCGACACCGCCTTCCAGTGCCGCGAGGCCGTCAACCCCTATTACGACGCCGCTCCGGCCATCGTCGAGGAATACATGGAGAAGATGAACCGGCTGACGGGCCGGAACTACCAGCTCTTCAACTACTTTGGCGCCCCTGACGCGGAATATGTGGTGGTGGCCATGGGCTCCGTCTCCGACTGTCTGAAGGAGGTCGTGGCATATCTGAACGCCCAGGGCCGGAAGGTGGGCTTCATCCAGGTCCATCTCTACCGTCCCTTCTCCGCCGAGCATCTGCTGAAGGCCATCCCCGCCACCTGCAAGGTCCTCACGGTGCTGGACCGCACCAAGGAGGCCGGCGCCAACGGCGAGCCTCTGTACGAGGACGTGGCCGGCGTGCTCTTCAACCGTGAGAACCGTCCCGTCCTGCTGGGCGGCCGCTACGGCCTGTCCTCCAAGGACACCACCCCCGCCATGATGAAGGCGGTCTACGACAATATGCTCGGCGCGCGGAAGGACCACTTCACCGTGGGCATCGAGGACGATCTGACCTTCCGTTCCCTGCCCGTGGGCGAGAACATCGTCACTGCCGACGAGAAGACCATCTCCTGCAAGTTCTGGGGCCTGGGCTCCGACGGCACCGTGGGCGCCAACAAGAACTCCATCAAGATCATCGGCGACAACACCGATCAATACGTACAGGCGTACTTCGAGTACGACACCAAGAAGTCCGGCGGCGTCACCAAGAGCCACCTGCGCTTCGGCCACAATCCCATCCTCTCCACCTACTATGTCACCATGGCGGACTTCGTGGCCTGCCACAACGAGAGCTACGTCAAGAAGTACGACATCGTGGAGGAGATCAAGCCCAACGGCACCTTCCTGCTGAACACCGTCTGGAAGGGCGACGAGCTCATCGCCAACCTGCCCAACAAGCTCAAGCGGACTCTGGCGGAGCGGAACATCAAATTCTACACCATCGACGCCACGGACATCGCCGCGGAGATCGGCCTGGGCAACCGCACCAACACGGTGCTGCAGTCCGCCTTCTTCAAGCTCTCCGGCGTTCTGCCCATCGACGACGCGGTGCGCTACATGAAGGACGCCATCACCAAGACCTACGGCCGCAAGGGCGAGAAGGTCCTGAACATGAACTACACCGCCGTGGACCGGGGCCTGGACGGCATCGTGGAGGTCCCCGTGGATCCCGCCTGGGCCAAGCTGCCCGACGAGGTCAAGCCCGTCAACGAGAACCAGCCCGATTACATCAGGACCATCATGCGCATGGTCAACGACCAGCGGGGCGACAAGCTCCCCGTCAGCGCCTGGAAGGACATGGCCGACGGCACCGTGCCCATCGGCACCTCCAAGTACGAGAAGCGCGGCTTCGCCGCCTTCGTCCCCGAGTGGGACGCGGAGAAGTGCATCGGCTGCAACATGTGCTCCTTCTACTGCCCCCACGCCGCCATCCGTCCCTTCCTGCTGAATGAGGCGGAGGTCCAGGCTGCCCCCGCGGGCTACGTCACCAAGGAGGCCAAGGGCAAGGGCTTCGAGGGCCTGCGCTACCGCCTGCAGGTGGACCCGCTGGACTGCACCGGCTGCGGCACCTGCGTCACCGCCTGCCTGGCCAAGGACAAGGCCCTGGCCATGAAGCCCATCGCCAGCCAGCTGCCGGAGGCGGCCAACTGGGAGTACAGCATGGGCCTCAGCGAGAAGAAGAACCCCATGGACAAGTTCTCCGCCAAGGGCAGCCAGTTCGAGCAGCCCCTGCTGGAGTTCTCCGGCGCCTGCGCCGGCTGCGGCGAGACCGCCTACATGAAGCTGCTGACCCAGCTCTACGGCGACCGCATGATCGTGGCCAACGCCACCGGCTGCACCCAGGCCTGGGGCTTCTCCATCCCCAGCTATCCCTATGCCACCAACAGCCGCGGCCACGGCCCCGCCATCTCCAACTCCCTGTTCGAGAACAACGCCGAGTACAGCCTGGGCATGGTCCTCTCCGTCCAGGCCCAGCGCCTGGCCCTGCGGACCAAGGCCGAAGCCTACATCGCCGAGGCGAAGGACGAGAGCCTGAAGGCCGCCCTGGAGGCCTGGATCGCGGGCTACGAGGACGACGAGAAGGCCCGCGCGCTGGCCGACGCCGTGCTGGAGGCCCTGGCGAAGACCGCCGAGACCGGCGAGAACGTGGAATACATGAAGGAGAACCAAGAGCACTTCGTCCGCAAGAGCATGTGGATGTACGGCGGCGACGGCTGGGCCTACGACATCGGCTACGGTGGTCTGGACCACGTCCTGGCCTCCGGCATCGACGTCAACATCCTGGTGGTGGACACCGAGGTCTACTCCAACACCGGCGGTCAGGCCTCCAAGGCCACGCCCATCGGCGCGGTGGCCCAGTTCGCCGCTGCGGGCAAGCGCACCGTCAAGAAGGATCTGGGCCTGCTGGCCGCCGAGTACGGCGACGTGTACGTGGCCTCCATCGCCCTGGGCGCCAACCCCAACCAGGCCATCAAGGCCATCCGGGAGGCCGTGGCCCACAAGGGCCCGTCCCTGATCATCGCCTACGCCCCCTGCATCAACCACGGTATCGTCAAGGGCATGGGCTGGTCCACCGAGGAGGCCAAGCTGGCGGTCAACAGCGGCTACTGGTTCCTGTACCGCTACAGCCCCGAGCTGCGGAAGGCCGGCAAGAACCCCTTCGTCCTGGACAGCAAGGAGCCCACGGTGCCCCTGGAGGACTTCCTCAACGGCGAGGTCCGCTACGCCTCCCTGCGCCGCACCTTCCCGGCGGACGCCGACGCCCTGCTGGCCCAGGCCAAGGCCTTCAGCGCCGAGAAGTACAACAAGTATCAGAAGCTGGCGGAATAAGCCGCAGGCTTCGTTCCCTCCACAGACGACCCCCGGATTTCCTTGGAAATCCGGGGGTTTCCGCGTCTGACAGGGGAAAAGCCCTTGACAAACACCGCCAACTGTATTATAGTAATAGTACAATCAGACAGAAAGGAGGGGATGCCATGCGATGGGAATTTCACAATGACGCCCCCATCTATGCCCAGCTGGTGGAACGGATCCAGCGGATGATCGTCTCCGGTGTTCTGCAGCCCGGCCAGCGGCTCCCCTCGGTCCGGGCCTTCGCGGAGGCGGCGGGGGTCAATCCCAACACCATGCAAAAGGCGCTGACGGAGCTGGAGCGGAGCGGGCTGATCTACAGCCAGCGCACCGCCGGCCACTTCGTGACCCAGGAGGAGGCCGTCATCGCCGCGGTTCGGGAACGCCTGGCCGCGGCGCAGATCCGGCGCTTTTTGCAGACCATGACCGAGCTGGGCTACGGACCGGCGGAGGTCGAAGCGGCGCTTCACAGGCAGGTGGAGCCGGAAAGGAGAGCGGAACAAGATGCCAATTCTGAGCTGTGAGCATTTGACCAAAAGATATGGCCCGGTGGCGGCCCTGGAGGATGTGAATCTGAGCCTGGAGCCGGGGCGGATCGTGGGCCTGCTGGGCCCCAACGGCAGCGGCAAGACCACCCTGATCAAGCTGGCCAACGGCCTGCTGACCCCCAGCGCCGGCCGCATCCTGATCAACGGGGAGGCGCCGGGCACGGCGAGCAAGCGCATCGTCTCCTATCTTCCGGAGCGGACGTATCTGGCGGACTGGATGAACGTGCGGCAGCTGCTGAACTACTTCGGCGATTTCTACGCCAATTTCGACCGCCAGCGGGCGGAGACCATGCTGAACCATCTGGGAATTTCCGAGAACCAGCGCATCAAGCAGATGTCCAAGGGCACCCGGGAGAAGGTCCAGCTGATCCTGGTGATGAGCCGCCGGGCCAGGCTCTATCTGTTGGACGAGCCCATCGGCGGCGTGGACCCGGCGGCCCGGGACTACATCCTCCACACCATCATCGGCAACTACGACCCCCAGGCCGCGGTGGTCATCTCCACCCATCTGATCGCCGACGTGGAGCAGATCCTTGACGAGGTGATCTTCATCAACGGCGGACACATCCTGCGCCACAGCTCCGTAGATCAGATCCGCGAGGAGCTGGGCAAGTCTGTGGACGCCCTGTTCAGGGAGGAATTCAGATGTTTCTGAAGTTAGTGAAGCACGAGCTCCGCGAGAGCTTCCGCCTGCTGCTGCCGGTTTTCGGCGGTCTGCTGCTGATGGCGGGCCTGGCCCGGGGCTCCATCGCCCTGCTGGAGGGCGTGAACGACGCCGCCATGCGGGTGGTGGGCGTGACCTTTGTGGTATTCTTTTTCCTGGGCTGCGGGGCGGCGGTGGTGCTGACGGCGGTGTTCCTGATCCAGCGCTTCACCCGCTCCGTCTACGGGGACGAGGGCTATCTGACCAACACCCTCCCCGTCAGCACCCATGCCATCCTGCTGAGCCGCCTGCTGGTGAGCGCCTTCGCGGTGCTGGCCTGCTACTGCGCCATCGCCGTCAGCGTGCTCCTCTGCCTGGCGGGCGTCCGCTTTCTGCAGGAGCTCCATGACACGGTCGGCTCCATCTTCGGCCATGTAGAGCTGGACCTCAGCGGCGCAGTGCTGAAATCCGTCGCCACCGGTACGGTGGGCCTGCTGACCATGATCCTTCAGATCTTTGCCGCCGTTGCCATGGGCCACAGCTGCAATCGCAGCAAGACCGGCATGAGCATCCTGTTCTATTTCGCCCTTGCCATCGGCAAGAGCCTGATTTCCAATCTGTGTACGGCGCTGCTGCGCAGCGGCGCCTTGCAGAGCGCGTCCGTCACGTTCCAGAGCGCGGTGGACTTCTCCATGCTCTACAGTCTGGCCTGGAACCTGGTGTTCTGCGGGGTCTTCTACTTCCTGGCCTGGTTCATGACCCGCAGGCACCTGAACCTGGCCTGAGTCTGCCGAAAGGGTGACCGCCATGAAACTGAAATCTCTGCTGATCCTGCTGTCTGTGCTCCTGTGCGTCTTCTGTCTCAGCGGCTGCGGCCTCTTTTCCGCGGTCTTCGGCCTGTCGAAGGCGGCGGACGGAGACGAGCTCCATGAGGATATTGCGGAATACGAGGCCCTTCTGGGCCCCGGCGCCGCCGGGAAGCTGCGGGGCAGCTTCGGCCTGAACGAGGGCATTTTCCCCGCCGCACTCACGGAGGACATGAAGGTCGCGGGCTTCCGCTATCTGGCCCACAGCAGCCTGGACCCGGCCTTCCTGGCCTATCTCACGGTGGACTATACGCCGGAGGCCTATGCTCTGGAGCTGGAGCGCCTGGCCGCTCTGCCCCGGACCGAGTACCGGGGCGTCTACTCCGTCACCGGCTTCGCAAACGGCACGGAGCCCTTGGCTGTTTCCGCCGGCGAGACGGGCTTTGTCTACGCCGTCAAAACTCCGGCGCGCAGGGACAGCGTGAGCTATGTGCTGCTGGAATTCTATGACCGTTTCCTGGAGCTGGAGCCCGGGGATTACATCCCGGAGGCCCTCCTGCCCCTGGGCCTGGACACGGCCTTGAACAACCCCTATTCCCGGCAGATCGCGGCGGAATACGAGCTCTACGACAAACTGCGCATAGAGACCCTGGACCTCTGCGAGCCCCTGGACCCGGCGCTGCTGCTGACCCGGACGGAGCCGGAGGCGGTCTTCTACCGGGCAGACGAGTTCAACATGGAGTTCTCCTGCGGCGGCCTGTTCAGCTATTTCGCCAATCCCGGCGGGCGGGAAGTCGCCCCCGCTTTGTTGGAGGATCTGGACCGGATCGGCGCCGTCGAGCACAGGACGGTGCTGGAGCAATTCCTGGAAGACAATCAAATCGACCTGCGGGCGCTGTCCGGCTTCGATTGGTCCCGGCAGCAGGAGCTGTACAAGCGTTACGATTTTGACGGCGTCGACGCGAAGCTGGGCGCCCTGCGGCCCCTTTGGCAGATCCTGAACGATTACGCCAGGGCCCACAGTGAGCGCTTTGAATGCCTGCGGGACGGGGAAGGGCCGGAAGCCGATACAGCCGCAAAAAGGCCTTGACAATTTTGCAAAATTCGATTACATTTAGGACACATAAGAAATTTTTTAGATATGAAAGGAGAATGTGATATGAAGAAACTGATTGCGATCCTTCTGGTTCTGCTGCTGACGGCAAGCCTCTTTGCCGGCTGCCAAAACGAGAAGAGCCCCGCCACCACCGCCGCCCCCGCCACCACTGCGGCCCCCCTTGCCCCCGCTGAGTCCGATACCCAGCACCAGAGCGAGCCTGCCGGCACGGAGGCTCCCGCAACGGATGCCCCCGTCACCGAGGCCCCCGTCACCGAAGCTCCTGCCACCACCGAGGCCCTGGAGCCTGTGGACGTGGACGGCGCCCAACTGCTGAAGGATGCCGCGGAGAAGATGAAGGAGGTCAAGTCCCTGCGCTTCAAGATGGAGATGAGCATTGAGATCGTCGCCGATCAGCTGGGCTCCATGGAAATGATCTACAGCGCCAACGGCGAGCATACCGCCGATCCCAACGCCACCCATCTGAAGGGCAACGTGTCCTTGTTCGGCTTTATGGAATCCCCCATCGAGGAGTACACCTTTGTGGAGGACAACAAGAGCATCTCCTACGAATGGGACAACGACGCGCAGACCTTTGAACGCTCCGAGACCGAATTGGGTGAAAAAGAGGACGAGCAGCAGGAAGCGAAAGAGTTCGACTACAGCACCCTGGACGCCGTTACCGCCAAGGACGGCGGGGAGTATGTGGTGACGGTCAACGCCACCATGAAGCAGGCTCGCGTGCTGATGCAGCTCGGCGCCGGTGTTCTGAGCGGCAGCGAAACCACGGAGATGCTGGATGCGGACGACAGCGAGGACGAGGACGAGAAGGATGTGAAGCTCCCCATGATCTTCCGCATCGACGAGGCCAGCGGCCGCATCACCGGCTTCATCCTGGATCTGGACGAGATGCTGGCGGAATCCATGGCCGAGGACGGCGAGGACTCGGAGGATGTCGGCGAAATGCACGGCAAGCTGGCGCTGCACTACTCCGACTTTGACAGCGTTGAGACCATCGAACCCCCTGCGGAGTATGTGGAGGCAGAGCCCGACGATTGGGACGAGGAGCCCTGAGCCGGAGCTCTGAGAACAGAACGAACAAGACCCCTGCGTCTGCGGACGCAGGGGTCTTGCCAGAGTGTCAAAAAACTGTACAAACGCCCCTGTTTCCTGTATAATGGAGGAAACGGGGGTGTTTGTTATGGAAGGCTGGCGCAGGAACGAGCGAGAGCAATTCGTTTTCACGGACCTTGAGGGATTAGTGCCGCAGGATCA
>JAFYAB010000127.1 GCA_017540945.1 Oscillospiraceae bacterium
AGCTCCGCCTCACATTTGGGACAGCTTCCCTTGCAATCGCCCTGGTAGCTGCACTCCCGGGTTACGTAGGGGATATCGTTCTCGTCGGCGATCCGCTGGCGGATTTCCTTCAGGATCTTGCACTTGTTCTTGCCCTTCATGGTCCTCGCCTCCTGCTTTCATTTGCCCATTAGACGGCGGAGAAGCTGAAATGTTCCCGCAAAATGGGAGGCGTAGGGGCCGATGCCCACATCGGCCCTTTTCCCGGGACGATGCGGAGGGCCGATGTGGGCATCGGCCCCTACGAATGAAATCGACAAATCCGAACTGATTTCCAACAAGGTGATTGTATGCTGACTGAAAAACTGTATGAAACAAACTCCTATCTCAAATCCTTTGACGCGCAGGTCCTCACCTGCGAACCTGTCAAAGACGCTTATGCCGTGGTGCTGGACCGGACGGCCTTCTACCCCGAAGGCGGCGGACAGCCCTGCGATTTGGGGGTCCTGGGCGGGGCTCGGGTGCTGGACGTGCAGGAGCGCGACGGGGTCGTCGTCCACAGCGTGGACGCACCGCTCTCCGGGACCGTCACCGGGACCATCGACTGGGATCGCCGCTTTGATCTGATGCAGCAGCACTCCGGCGAGCACATGATCTCCGGCACGGCCCACCGGCTTTTCGGCTGCGAGAACGTGGGCTTCCACATGGGGGCCGAGCTCATCACCATCGACTTCGACCGGGTGGTCTCCATGGAGGAGCTGCTGACGGTGGAAGCCGAGGTCAACCAAGCCATCTGGCTGGATCAGCCCGTACAGGTCCGGTATTACGACAGTGAATCCGACTGCCCCGAGGACTACCGCAGCAAGAAGGCCATCGCGGGCCGCCTGCGGCTGGTGGAATTCCCCGGCGTGGACCTCTGCGCCTGCTGCGGGACCCACGTGGCCCGGACCGGGGAGATCGGCCTGGTGAAGCTGCTCTCCGTGGTGAAGTTCCACCAGGGCGTGCGGATCGAGCTGGTCTGCGGCAGGCGGGCCTATGGGTATCTGGCCGCGGTCACGGCCCAGAACCGGGCCGTCTCCGGCCTGCTCTCCGCCAAGCCCTTCGAGACGGCGAAGGCCGTGGAGCGGACCCTGGGCGAGCTGGCCCAGATCAAGCAGGAAAAGGCCCTTTGGGAGAGCCGCTACGTCCGGGCCCGGGCTGCAGCCCTGCGAGACGCCGGAAACGTGCTGCTCTTTGAGGAGGGACTGGCCCCGGACGCCCTGCGCCGGCTCTGCGTGGAGGTCATGGAGCTCTGCGGCGGCCGCTGCGCGGCCTTCTCCGGCGACGACGAAAACGGCTGGGCCTATGCCATCGGACAAGCGGGCGGCGATCTGCGGCAGTTCGTGAAGGACATGAACGCCTCCCTGCAGGGCCGCGGCGGCGGCAAGCCCAATTTTGCCCAGGGCCGGGTGGCCGCAAAGCGGGCGGATATCGAGGAATATTTCGGAAAGTGATTGCAAGCCGCCTTGTGTTTGTGGTATAATATCTTGAATGGGATAAACCAGCGCCGTAGGGGCGGCTCTTATTCATAGAATGAGCCGCCCGGTTTGCGAAGCAGACAATCGCCCGGAGGGCGATCCGGGTGGGTATGGTAATGGGAAAGACGAACTGACTGATTGTTTGGCGGTTTTTTTCGGGACCGTGCCAGATTTGCCTGCGGCAAATTGTCCGCCGATGGCGGACCGGGACGCTCACCCCTTGTGGGTAAGAGCGTCCCCTACGGCAAAACTGAAAGGCTTCTGCCCCGGGCTGGCGGCCAATGGCCGCCCCTACGGCGGGATTCGATAGGAGAGTTTATGGAAGAAAAGCTTGCACAACTGGAAAACAAATACGAAGAATTATGCGCCCGCGCGGAGCAGCCGGATTTTTACGCGGACCCCAAGCTGGCGGCCAAATATCTGAAGGAGCAGCGGGAGCTGGAGCCTGTGGTGACGGCCTTCCGCCGCTGGAAACAGGCCCGGGCCGACATGGCCGAGGCGCTGGCCATGATGGGCGAGGAGCCCGAGATGAAGGACTTCCTCCAGCAGGAATACCAGGCTGCCAAGGCCGACGCCGCGGTGCTGGAGGACGAGCTCCGGGTTCTGCTCCTGCCCCGGGACCCCAACGACGACAAGAACGTCATTGTGGAGATCCGCGGCGGCGTGGGCGGCGAGGAGAGCGCGCTCTTTGCCCATTCGCTGTTCCGGATGTACTCCATGTACGCCGCGGCCAAGGGTTGGACCCTGGAGCTGCTGAACTACAACGAAACCGAGCTGGGCGGCGTCAAGGAGGCGGACTTCCTGATCTGCGGCGACGGGGCCTTTTCCCGGATGAAGTTTGAGTCCGGGGTCCACAGGGTCCAGCGGGTCCCGGAGACCGAGTCCGGCGGCCGCATCCACACCTCCACCGCCACGGTGGCGGTGCTGCCTGAGATGGAGGCCGCCGAGGTGGACATCCGCCCCGAGGACGTCGAAATGCAGGTCTACCGCAGCTCCGGCGCCGGCGGCCAGCACATCAACAAGACCTCCTCCGCGGTCCGGCTGATCCACAAGCCCACGGGCATTGTGGTGGCCTGTCAGGAGGAGCGCAGCCAGTTCCAGAACCGGGAAAAGGCCATGAACATGCTGGCCTCCAAGCTCTATGAGATCGAGCAGGAGAAGCTGGACGCCGCGGTGTCCGGCGCCCGGAAGAGCCAGGTGGGCATGGGCATGCGGAATGAGAAGATCCGCACCTACAACTTCCCCCAGGATCGGGTCACGGACCACCGCATCGGCCTGACCCAGCACAACATCCAGGGCTTCATGGACGGAGACCTGGACAGCATGATCGACGCTTTGACCAACGCGGCCCAGGCGGAGCGGCTGCGGGACGGAAGTGATACGATATGACAACGCTGCTGTTATCGACAACTGAACAGGACCTCGAAAGAGCCGCCGCCATCATCAAGGCGGGCGGGCTCGTGGGGATCCCCACCGAGACGGTCTACGGTCTGGGCGCCAACGGGCTGGACCCGGAGGCGGTCAAAAAGATTTTCGAGGCCAAGGGGCGGCCCCAGGACAATCCGCTGATCCTCCACATCCACGACGCGAGCCAGCTCTACGACTTCTGTCGGGAGGTCCCCGAGACCGCTCTGCTGCTGGCCGGGACCTTCTGGCCGGGACCCTTGACCATGATCCTGCCCGTGGCGGACTGCGTACCGAAAACCACCACCGCCGGTCTGGAAACCGTCGGAGTTCGCTGCCCGGACAACGACGCCACCCGGGAAATCATCCGGCTGGCGGAGGTGCCCATCGCGGCTCCCTCGGCCAACAGCTCCGGCAAGCCCTCCACCACCACGGCGGCCCATGTCCTCCACGACATGGAGGGCAAGATCGACGCCATCGTGGACGGCGGCCCCTGCCGCGTGGGCGTGGAATCCACCATCGTGGACCTCAGCGGCCCCGTACCGCGACTGCTGCGGCCCGGCGGCATCGGTCCCGAGCGCCTGGAAAACCTGCTGGGCGCGCTGGAAATCGACAAGGCCGTCACCGGCGAGATCGACAAGGACGCGATCGTCCGGGCTCCCGGCATGAAATACAAGCACTATGCTCCGGCGGCGGAGGTACTGATCGTGGAGGGCTCCGCGGAGGCCGCCGCCCGCTGGGTTCGGGAGCGCTTCGCCCCCGGCGACGCGGTACTCTGCTTCGGCGAGGAGCTGCCCCTCTACCAGGGCCTGAACCCCACCGCCTACGGTCTGGAGGCGGACCCGGCTACCCTCTCCGCCGGCCTCTTCGCCGCCCTGCGGAAGCTGGACGACGGGACCGTCAAGCGGATCTTCGCCCGCTGCCCCACCGGCGGCGGCGTCAGCGTCGCCACCCGGAACCGGCTGCAAAAATCCGCCGGCTTCCACACCGTAAATACGGAGGAACCGTAGGAATCACGCCGTAGGGGCGCTCACTGAGCGCCCGCCCATGCGAAGCATGCATCGTTTGCGTCAGCAAACGATGCAACCACCTGCCATATCGTAACCGCATCGGATTTGCCTGACGGCAAATTGTCCGCATGCGGCGGACCGGGCGCTCAATGAGCGCCCCTACAGGAGGAACCATGTTTGTAATCGGCATCACCGGTCCTACGGGGGCCGGAAAGACCACGGCCCTGCGGGTGCTGGAGCGGATGGGCGGGCAGGTCTACGACTGCGACGCAATCTATCATGAGATGCTGGCCTCCGACGGAGAGCTGCTGGGTCGCATCGAGGCCGCTTTCCCCGGCGCGGTAAAGGACTATACGCTGGACCGCAAGGCCCTGGGCGCTCGCGTGTTTGCAGACCCCGAGGGCCTGCAGCGGCTCACCGACATCACGCAGCCCCTGGTGGCGAAGCGGGTATTGGAGGAGATTGCAAGATCGGACGCCTCTGCCTGTCATTCTGAGCGGAGCGCAGCGGAGTCGAAGAATCCGTATTCCCCATCCTCCGATCCCGCTTGCTCCGCCAATACGCCGCCTCATCCGTCATCCGGCTTCCGTGAGACGCCGGATGCCACCTACCCCGCAAGGGGAAGGCTTTCCGTCATCGACGCCATCGGGCTCTTCGAGAGCGGGCTGGGAGCGGAGTGCGACCTGACCGTGGCGGTGGTGGCGGACCCGGAAATCCGGCTCAGGCGCCTCATGGCCCGGGACGGGATCACAGAGGACTACGCCCGCTCCCGGATCGCCGCCCAAAAGCCCGCGGAGTGGTACGCGAGCCACGCCGACGTTATCCTGGAAAACAACGATACGGCGGACAGCTTTGCGAAAAAATGCGAATCGGTTTTTTCGCAAATGCTCCGGGCAAAGCCGACCGATCAATCAGGTCAGACAAAAAAGAAAACAAACGGAATAATATAAAACCAAGGAGGCAAACACACAATGAGCGAAAAAACCGATGAACTGAGAAAGAGCCTGCTGCGCGCGCCGAAGAACGGCTATGACCGCATCAGCCCCGAAGAGCGCGCAGAAATGGAGCGCTACTGCAAGGACTACATGAAGTTCATGGACGCCGCCAAGACCGAGCGGGAGGCAGTGAGCTACACCGTGGAGAAGGCCGAGGAGGCCGGCTTCGTGGTCCTGGAGCCCGGCATGGAGCTGAAGCCCGGCATGCGGGTCTACCGCAACAACCGGGGCAAGAGCGCCATCTTTGCCGTCATCGGCAAGGAGCACATCGACAACGGCGCCCAGATCGTGGCGTCCCACATCGACTCCCCCCGCATGGACATCAAGCCCAATCCCCTCTATGAGGACGCCGGTATGGCCTATCTCAAAACCCACTACTACGGCGGCATCAAGAAGTACCAGTGGACCACCGTTCCCCTGTCCATCCACGGCGTGGTGGCCAAGAAGGACGGCTCCGTCATTACCATCCGCGTGGGCGACGAGCCCAGCGATCCCTGCTTCATGGTCACCGACCTGCTGATCCACCTCTCCGCCGATCAGATGAAGAAGACTCTGGCCGAGGGCGTCACCGGCGAAGCCCTGAACATCCTCATCGGCTCCGAGCCCATCGCCGACGACGAGGGTGCCGACCGGGTGAAGCTGGCGGTTATGAAGCTGCTCAACGAGAAGTACGGCATCATCGAAGAGGACTTCCTCTCCGCCGAGCTCACCATGGTCCCCGCGGACCCCGCCCGGGAGATCGGCTTTGACCGCTCCCTGATCGCCGCCTACGGCCATGACGACCGAGTCTGCGCCTGGGCCTCCTTCGAGCCCCTGCTGAACATGGAGATCCCCGAGCATACCGCCGTCTGCGTCCTGGCGGACAAGGAGGAGATCGGCTCCGTGGGCGTCTCCGGCATGCAGAGCCGCTTCTTCGAGACCTTCATGGCCGACATCTGCGAGTCCCAGCAGGGCCAGCTGCGCCGCTGCCTGGAGCGCTCCTTCTGCCTGAGCTGCGACGTGTCCAACGCCTTTGATCCCATCTACGCCGAGACCTGCGACAAGCGCAACAACTCCCAGATCAACTACGGCATCGCCCTGTGCAAGTACACCGGCTCCCGGGGCAAGGGCGGCTGCTCCGACGCCTCCGGCGAGGTCATGGGCCGCATCCGCCGGCTCTTTGACGACAACGGCGTCGTCTGGCAGACCGCTGAGCTGGGCAAGGTGGACCAGGGCGGCGGCGGCACCGTGGCCGCCTACATGGCCAACCGCAACATCGACACCCTGGACGCCGGCGTGCCCGTGCTGAGCATGCACGCGCCCATGGAGATCGTCTCCAAGCTGGACTGCTACATGACCATGAAGGGCATGAAGGCAGTCTACCATGATTAAAACTGCGACCCAGAGGGAGACCGCCGCGGTCTCCCTCTGGGTCAAGCTGCAAACAGGGCTGCTGGCGGCCATTCTGCTTTTGCTGATCGTGGCGATCCTGCTGCTGGCGGGCTCCGTCAAGCGGCTCGACCACAGCCTGGAGCTGGTTCAGACCGACCTGGAGGCCCTGCAGATGGACAAGGTCAACGAGGCCGTGGCCGCCCTCACGGAGGCGGCGGACCGACTGGCCGCCATCGACGTGGAGGGCCTCAACGAAACCGCCCAATCCCTGAAGGCCGCCGCCGACAGCCTCACCAAGGTGGATGTGGAGACCCTCAACGGGGCCATCGCCTCCCTGAAGGACGCGGCCAACACCCTGAAGGACCTGGACATCGAGGGCCTCAACGGAGTGATCCAGTCTCTGAGCAAGACTGCCGCCAACCTTCAGAAGGTCAGCGACGCCATCGGGAGCATTTTCGGGTGATTGTTCGTCCGTTCCAGGATAGTGAAATATTGACAATTTTAACCGGATATGGTATTATATTCTTTGTGGGGTTTCATCATTTTTCGGTGGAAAACACCTGAAAGACCTGATAAACAAACGCAGACTTGACTCTCTTCGCTGGAGTCATAAATTTGAAGGAGGAACTATGCCAAACGCTTATTTCACCATTGCACGTCCCGAAAACGACGCGTTCCGCGCCTATCTGCCCGGATCCAAAGATCGCGCGGAATTGAAGAAAGAGCTTGCCCGCCAGTCTGCCGAAGTCGTGAAGATCCCGCTGATCATCGGCGGCAAGGAGATCTACACGGAGAAGACCATCCAGGTCACCATGCCCCACGATCACCATCATGTGATCGCCGAGTGCTCCATGGCCGGAGAAAAGGAGCTGACCATGGCCGTGGACGCCGCCCTGGCCGCCAAGAAGGCCTGGGAGGAGATGCCCTGGGAGCACCGCTCCGCCATCTTCCTGAAGGCCGCTGAGCTGATCACCGGTCCCTATCGGAAGGTCCTGAACGCCGCCACCATGCTGGGCCAGTCCAAGACCGTGTTCCAGGCGGAGATCGACATTGCCGAGCTGGCGGATTTCCTGCGCTTCGGCGTCTGGTCCGCCCAGGAGATCTTCAAGGATCAGCCCGCCTCCATCCCCGGCATCTGGGACCGCCAGGACTACCGGGCTCTGGACGGCTTCATCTGCGCCATCACCCCCTTCAACTTCACCTCCATCGGCGGCAATCTGCCCATGGCCCCGGCCATCGTGGGCAACGTGGCGGTCTGGAAGCCCTCCCGCACGGCGGTGCTCTCCAACTACTACTTCATGAAGCTTTTGATGCACTGCGGCCTGCCCGCCGGCGTCATCAATTTCGTACCCTGCAAGGGCAGCGACATGTCCAAATATGTCATTTCCCGAAAGGAGCTGGCCGGCTTCCATTTCACCGGCTCCACCGAGGTCTTCCAGAGCGTCTGGAAGCAGATCGGCGAAAACATCGCCTCCTACCGCAACTATCCCCGCATCGTGGGCGAGACCGGCGGCAAGGACTTCATCTTTGCCCACAAGAGCGCCGATATCCGGCCCCTGGCGGCCGCGCTGATCCGCGGTTCCTTCGAATACCAGGGCCAGAAGTGCTCCGCCTGCTCCCGCGCCTTCGTGCCTGAGAGCATCTGGCCAGAGGTCCTGGCCACCATGAAGGAGATGATGAAGGAAGTCAAGATGGGCGACGTGCAGGATTTCGACACCTTCCTGGCCGCTGTGATCGACAAGGACTCCTTTGATCGCTGCAAGGGCTATCTCGATCGGGCGAAGCAGAGCCCCGACTGCGAGATCGTGATCGGCGGCGGCTGCGACGACTCCAAGGGCTGGTTCGTGGAGCCCACGGTCATCGCCTGCAAGAAACCCGACTACGAATCCATGGTCAAGGAGATCTTCGGGCCCATTGTCTCCGTCTACGTCTACCCCGACGAGAAGCTGGAGCAGACCCTGAAGGTCTGCGACGAGGCCTCCCCCTACGCCCTCACCGGCGCCATCTTTGCCCAGGACCGGGAAGCCATTGTTCTGATGGAGAAGGCCCTGCTGCATGCGGAGGGCAACTTCTACATCAACGACAAGTGCACCGGCGCCGTGGTGG
>JAFYAB010000128.1 GCA_017540945.1 Oscillospiraceae bacterium
CCGGGAGGCTGGCGGCGCAGGGTGGCGCACACTGTGCGCCGCTACAGGCGGGGCGGCTGCCTGTCGACCCGCATCCGCCGTCTCCGATTACCTGTTCCCTCCCGGATATACTGTGTTCCGAACTTTTTTGACACGCTGAGGCATCCCCGGTCCTGTGCGAAGGGCACAGGACCGGGGATGCCGTTTTTTCATACTGTTCTCCATTAGAATAATTTATAAAGATTTGCGTCAGGCGAGGCGGAGGACGCAGGCGGGCTTGCCGCCCGGCAAGGACGGCAACGACGTATGACACAAATCTGACCGCAAAGATCTGAAAGCTTTTGATTGGAGGACCGTATCAAAAAAAGGACCAGGCGGAGAGCAGCAGGCCAGGGATCACCACGATCAGGAAGAAGGCCCAGCTCACCAGCGTGAAGGTCTTTACAAACGCGCCGCCCCGGCCCGGGTACTCCCGGACGTAGATGCGGTAGTTGATCACCGAGGCCAGAGAGCCGATCAGGGAGCAGAGCCCCGCGGTGTCGGCGCCGTAGATCAGTCCGGCGAAGTTCTCCGTGAAGGGATAGAGGACGATGGAGGCGGGGACGTTGGAGATGATCTGGCTCAGGCCGATGGCCCACCAGTATTCGTTCCCCGCCACGGCCTTCTTCAGCACCCCCGCGATCTTCTCGTTGGCGGCGATGGAGGAGGAGAACACAAAGAAGCAGAGGAAGGTCACCAGCAGCACATAGTCCACCTTGCGGAACAGCCCCCGGTCCGTCAGCAGGATGGTCCCCAGGACCACCGCCACGGCGAGATACCACCAGGGGGTCCGGGAGACGATCACGCTCAGGATCAGCAAAAAGAGCAGGCCGTAAACGATCCGCTGCTTCTTCCGGGCCGGGTCCCAGGGGGTCTCGGCCCCGGCGGCGGCGATCTCTTCTTTGAGATCCTTCCGGTAGAGGAAGAACACAAAGCCCACCAGCAGGACCGCGCTCATGGCGCACAGGGGCAGCATATGGAGCATGAAGTGGCCCGCGCTCACCCCGGACTGGCCGTAGAGGAAGAGGTTCTGGGGGCTGCCGAAGGGCATCAGCAGGCTGCCCCGGATGGCCGCGATGTTCTCCATGGAGATCACGGGGAGGATGTACTTCTCCTTGCCGCCGCTGCGGAAGAGCAGGATCGTCAGGGGCACAAAAATGATCAGCGACACGTCGTTGGTGACGAACATGGAGCTGAAAAACACGCCGAAGATTAGGAAGAGGGAGAGGCTCGTCATCCGCTTCAGCCCGCCCGCCAGCCGCACCAGGGGCCGCAGGACGTTCTCCTGCTTGAAGCCCTCCAGCACGCAGAGCATCATCAAGAGGGTCCCCAGGGTCCGCCAGTCGATGTCCTTCAGCAGCCGGGCCGAGGGGGGCGTGATCAGCAGGGCGATCCCCGCCGCCAGCAGCGAGAGGGTCAGCATCAGTTCCTTTTTCAAAAATCCAAGCAGCTGCTTCATAACGGTTTCTCCGATCTCGTCGCCACGAACGACGGAATATTCATCTCATGCAGCCGTCCCGACCCGTTGGTGTCCTCATAGAGGGCCGTGAGCCGGAAGCCCGCCCGGAGCTGACCTCCGAGCTGCTCGTCCAGGGTGTGGGAGAACTGGACGCCGCCGTCGTCCCTTTGGAGCTGTTCCATCTGGGCCGGGTTTTTCAGGGGGTTGAAGGGCAGGCAGTTGACCACCCGGGTCTCGTCCTCGCCCTCGAAGAGGAAGTTGATCCCGTTGTCCAGCCCCGCCAGCAGGACCCCGCCGGGCTTCAGGACCCGGAAGCACTCCCGCCAGATGGGCTCCACGGCCTCCACGTAGCAGTTGGAGACCGGGTGGAAGATCAGGTCAAAGCTCCCGTCGGGAAAGGGCAGGGGCTTGGTCATGTCCGCCCGGACGATCTCGATGTCGTAGCCCTCCCGGTCCGCCACCAGCCGTTCGCTGGCGAGCTGGCCCTCGGAGTAGTCCAGCACCGTGCAGACCGCCCCCAGGGCCGCGAAGACCGGCATCTGCTGGCCCCCGCCGCTGGCGAGGCCCAGGACTTTTTTGCCCCGGAGCTCCCCGAACCAGCCGTGGGGGACCGGCTTCGTGGGGGTCAGCAGCACATCCCAGCGCCCGGCCCCGGCCGCGGCGTAAGCCTCATGGGAGATGGGGATGCCCCACTCCCAGCCCTCCTCGATCCAGCGGTCGATGGTTTGGGCGTTGCGGTCCTGGTAGTTCATTTGGATTCCTCCCGGACTTCGTTTTTTTGATTATATCATACCCGGGAGAAAAAGCATAGCCCTATTTGTATTCCCGAAAAAATCGGGATTTATCGGGATCTTTCTTTCGTAGGGGCCGATGCCCACATCGGCCCTCACACCGATACGGGATAGGGCCGATGTGGGCATCGGCCCTACGGAGCGACTCTGTCGTCGATACCTCCCCTCATCCGGCGCTTCGCGCCACCTTCCCCCCAAGGGGAAGGCATTCCGGCAAATCCGAATTTTCAACGCCGACGGGTCGGCGGCGGATCCTGTCTTGTCAGGAAAGGAAAGCTGTGGTATAATGACAGATGAAAAAACTGCCGCAAAGCCGCGGCAGAAACGGGGAGGCGCAGGATATGGGAACCGTTCTTCTGAAGGGCGTCCGCTGGCTGGTGAGCTGCGACGAGGACGACCGGGTGTACGAGGGGGTCGACCTGCTGGCGAAGGACGGGGTGATCGCCGCCATCGGCCAGGGGCTGCCCCAGCAGGCCGACGAGGTGCTGGACTGCTCGCAGATGCTCTGCTATCCGGGGCTCGTCAACACCCACCACCACCTGTATCAGCAGTTCTCCCGGAATCTGCCGGCGGTCCAGGAGCTGGAACTCTTCGACTGGCTCCGGGCCCTCTACGAAATCTGGAAGAACCTGGACGCGGAGCTGGTGCGGCTCTCCGCCCTCACCGGGATGGGGGAGCTGATGAAGAACGGCTGCACCACCTGCTTCGACCACCACTATGTCTTCCCCCGGGGCAGCGGGGATCTGCTGGGGGCCCAGTTCGCCGCGGCGGAGACCCTGGGCATCCGCTTTGCCGCCAGCCGGGGCAGCATGGATCTCAGCAAAAAGGACGGGGGACTGCCCCCGGATTCCGTGGTCCAGACCGTGGACGAGATCCTGCGGGACTGCGACGAGGCCATCACGAAATGGCATGACCCGGGCTTCGGCTCCATGCGGACGCTTGCGCTGGCGCCCTGCTCCCCCTTCTCCGTGTCGGAGGCCCTGCTGCGGGAGAGCGCCAGGCTGGCCCGACAGCGGGGCGTGCGGCTGCATACCCACCTCTGCGAGACGAAGGACGAGGAGCGCTACACCCTGGAGCGCTTCGGCCTGCGGCCCCTGGCCTATCTGGAACGGCTGGGCTGGGTGGGGCCCGACGTGTGGTACGCCCACGGCATCCACTTCCACGACGATGAGATCCGCCTGCTGGCGGAGACGGGCACCGGCGTGGCCCACTGCCCCGGCTCCAACATGAAGCTCTCCTCGGAGGTGGCCCGGCTGCCGGCGCTGCTGCGGGCGGGGGTGAAGGTGGGGCTGGCCGTGGACGGCTCTGCCTCCCAGGACGGCTCCGATCTGCTGGAGGAGATCCGGCTCTGCTATCTGCTCCACCGGCTCACCAGCAGCCGGGAGGCCCCCTCAGCTTACCAGGTGCTGAAGCTGGCCACCCGGGGCGGCGCCGCCCTGCTGGGCCGGGAGGACATCGGCTGCCTGGCCCCGGGCAAATGCGCCGATCTCTTCCTGATCGACTGCCGCAAGCCGGAGCTGGCCGGGGCCCTGGAGGACCCGAAGAGCCTGCCGGCCACCGTGGGCTACCGCCAGCCGGTGGACTACACCATGGTAAACGGCAAATTCACCGTGCGGAAGGGCCGCCTCACAGGTGTGGACGAGCTGCGGCTGGCCGAGGAGGCCAACCGGGTCTGCCGGGAGTATCTGTCCCGGCCGTGAAGGGCGCCTCAGAACCCGTAATTCCCTTCCCGCAGCGGCTGTCGCTTCCTGGGGCTTTAGCTTTCTGCCTCGGGCTGGCGGCCAATGGCCGCCCCTACGGGCAATCCGCTGGCGAAAGCCGATCAAAAAGACAAAATGGGCCAGCGTCGCAGCTGCTGTCGGCAGCGGCGACGCCGGCCTTTTTGCGGGCAGAATGCCCGTGTCACGATTATTCTGCGGGCAGAATGCCCGTGTTACGATTATTCTGCGGGCAGATTGCCCGCGCTGCGATTATTTTGCGGGCAGATTGCCCGCGCTGCGATTATTTTGCGGGCAGATTGCCCGCGCTACAATTATTTTGCGGGCAGATTGCCCGCGCTGCGATTCTTCTGCACGCAGCTTGCGGGCGCTCAATGAGCGCCCCTGCGGCGTTATACCCAGGAGGCGTCGGAGAGACCGGCGTTCAGGAGGGTCTCCACGTCCTCGAACATGCTCCGCTCCGTGGCCATGACGGCGATGTCATGGGCCTCAGCCATGTTCAGCAGCTGGGCCGGGGGCTCCATGCCCTCGGGGAAGACCACGCAGTGGACCTCCGCCATCATGGAGGAGCGCACCACCGCCAGATTGATCAGCTTGGTGACCAGCACCGTGTCGCTGGAGGCATAGCGCAGCACGTCCGCCATCATATCCGAGCAAAAGACGTTGTCCACCTCGTTTTCCAGCAGGCTCTCGTCGGTCAGCACCTCCGCCTGCAGGAGCTCCGCCACCTGCCGCAGCTTCATAAGAATTCCTCCTCCGATTCGTTTTTTGGGGATCGCAGAACAGGATTATTTCCACCTCACGCAGAGCATGGTCATGTCGTCGAACTGCTCATTGTCCTTCACAAAGGCGTCAACGGAATGCTTGACCTGCTCCAGCATGGTCTGGACGTCGGCCCCGGGGCTTTGGGTCAGGCAGTCCAGCAGCCGCCCGTCGCCGTAGAGCTCGTTTTCCCGCGAGGTCGCCTCGGTCACCCCGTCGGTATACAGGAACAGTCCGTCCCCGGCCTGCAGCTGCAGCTCCTTCTCCTGATACGGAGTATTTTCCAGCCCGGCCAGCACAAAACCGCCGCGGCTTTTCACATATTCCGCTTTCCCTTCCCGCAGGAGCACCGGCGGATTGTGTCCGGCGTTGACGTAGCTCAGTATTCCGCTCCGCAGATCCAGAACCCCGGCCCAGACCGTCACGAACATATCCGCTTCGTTCTTTTCACAGAGCAGATTGTTGCCCGTAAAGAGGGCGTCGGAAAGCTTCGGAATATCCCGGATGCAGTTTTGCAGAATGATCTTCGCCGAGGCCATGAACAGGGCCGCGGGAACGCCCTTGCCGGAGACGTCGCCGATCAGCAGGGCCAGCTTGTCCGGGCCCACAAAGAACACGTCGTAGAAGTCGCCGCCCACCTCTTTGGCCGCCTGCATGGAGCCGCTCACCGCGATCTCCAGGCGGCCCGGGTATTTCTCGTTCAGAGTGGGCAGCAGGGAGTGCTGGATCACGCTGGCTACCTCCAGCTCCGAGCGCATGCGCTCCCGATCCAGGGCCATGGCCTGCTGTCTTTCGATGTAGTGGATCATGCTCATCATGGAGGCGATGCCCACCGCGTTGACCGAAATAAAGGGCAGGGCGATCTGCCGGACGATGTCCCAGCCCGTGGAAAAGGGCTTCACCATCAGCAGCACGACGCCCAGGTGCAGGATCTCCATGGCCACGCCGATCAGCAGCGTCCAGCAGTATTTTTTCAGAACGGCGGGAAGCTTGACCGAAAGTATGCCGCAGATCAGACCGATCGAGCAGGTCGCCACCACGCAGGCCTCCGCGGTGATGCCGCCCATGGTAAGCCGATGGCCCCCCGCGATGGCGCCGGCGATCAGGCCGCTGAAGGGGCCCCCCATGAGGCCCGCCAGCATGGGCCCGATGTCCCGCACAGAAATCACGGCGCCGTTCAGCTCCATGCCCGCGATGTTGCCATAGATCCCAAACAGACCGCCGAACAGGCCGATGGCTGCGATGACCTTCCAGGTTTTCTGTTTGCCGATGTGTTTTTTCAACAGCTGCGAGCTTCCGGCGTAGGCCGCCGCCAGCAGCATCACCGCCAGCGTGCCGATCAGCCTGGAAAAAAAGGCATATGTGGTTTCCATCCCTACCGCCCCTATGTTTCTCAAACAGACCGTGCTGCATGAGATTGTTCATTCTGCTTATATTATACAGGATTTTTGAAAAAAAGCAACCGGAAAGCTCCGCCGGAAACAACAAAAGCCTCCCGTTTCCGCTTTTTTCGCGCTCTCACTGCGGGAAGCCTGATGCGCCTTCACATGCGGGATTCATTATTCGGTATCTTCTCCTGTCGGCTTTCCGTTTTCATCCTTATCTGCAGCGGTATCAAGCCTTGCGCCGAACTCGCTGACCGCGGCTGTTCTCCTCGCCACTGCGCCATCTATCATATCGGTGATTCCGGCAGTCATGTAGAGCGCCAAAAACGCCGGGGAAAATACGGGGCAAAACAGCAAAACTGCGCTGATCACAATTCTGATTCCCGTTATGATATTTGCCATCATTTTTTCTCTTTCAAAGCGGCTTCTCCATCTGCTCATAGGCGGTTTTTTATTCCGC
>JAFYAB010000129.1 GCA_017540945.1 Oscillospiraceae bacterium
AAGATTCCGAATCTCTCCCCTCTCCCCGGTCCCCTCTCCCCATTCAAACGGCCAAAAGGGGTCATCCCCCTTTTGGATAACCCCGAGATACCACCAACGCTGTCAGGGCCGCTCGTTCCGCGATCCCGGCCTGCGTTTTACGGATCGTCTACCCATCCCTGTACGGAACAATACCAAGGTTTTCTTTTCATCGTTCGAATGGCAATTTGAACGATACCACAATTCTAAATTCTCACTTCTCAATTCTCAATTGCACCGTGCGAGGCAGACATGGCGCACACTGTGCGCCGTTACTTGCGGGGGACGACATGGCGCACGCTGTGCGCCGCTGCGCTCCCGCACCGTAGGGGCTGCTCTTACCCGCAGGGTGAGCAGCCCGCCCCGCCGCAGGCGGGGAACGACAGCCGACCGCATCGTAGGGGCGCTCACCGAGCGCCCGCCCGCGGCACCACCTCCCGACCACCATCCACACCGTAGGGGCGGCCACTGGCCGCCAGCCCGAGGCAGATGTTTCCGACCACCGCCAACGCCGTAGGGGCGCTCATTGAGCGCCCGCCCGCCGCGGGAAGCAATCAGGAAAAAGAATACCCAAAAAGAAATCAGAAATGATGATCCCGCAGACGGTCCGCTATGCAGCGGTTCCGTCTGCGGGATTTTTATCTGGGTGCAATCGGGAATTGTCGGAGAAGCGTCACCAGCAGCCCTGCGTATCGTATGGGAAAAGGGCCGATGTGGGCATACTTCGTGACTCTTCGAGTTTGGCCCCTACGTAGCGCATGGGAAAAGGGCCGATATGGGCATCGGCCCCTACGAAGCGTACGGGGAAAGGGCCGATGTGGGCATCGGCCCCTACGAAGCGTACGGGAAAAGGGCCGATGTGGGCATCAGCCCCTGCGTATCGTATGGGGAAAGGGCCGATGTGGGCATCGGCCCCTACGAAGCGTACGGGGAGAGGGCCGATGTGGGCATACTTCGTGACTCTTCGAGTTTGGCCCCTGCGTATCGTATGGGGAAAGAGCTCTTCGAGTTCGGCCCCTGCGTATCGTATGGGAAAAGGGCCGATGTGGGCATCAGCCCCTACGTAGCGCATGGGAAAAGGGCCGATGTGGGCATACTTCGTGACTCTTCGAGTTCGGCCCCTACGAAGCGTACGGGGAAAGGGCCGATGTGGGAATCGGCCCCTGCGTAGCGCATGAGAAAAGGGCCGATGTGGGCATACTTCGTGACTCTTCGAGTTCGGCCCCTACTTGAACCTCTAAGCTTGAAGCTCGAAACTCGATCCTCGAACCTTATAGAGGAAGGTCACCACCTGGGCGCGGGTGCAGATGGCCTTCGGGCTGAAGGTCGTTTGGGTGGTGCCGCCGGTGACATTGTTTTCCACCGCCCAGAGCACGGCTTTGTAGTAGTACTTGCCCGCCGTCACGTCCGTGAAGGGGCTCTCGGTGAGGGTGGGCTCCGGCTTGCCCAGGGCGTTCCAGAGGAAGGTCATGATCTCGGCCCGGGAGCACTGGGCCTTGGGGGCAAAGGTCGTGTCGGTCTTGCCGGTGGTGATCTTGTTTTCCACCGCCCAGAGCACGGCTTTGTAGTAGTACTTGCCCGCCGTCACGTCCGTGAAGGGGCTCTCGGTCAGCGTGGGCTCGGGCTTGCCTGCGGCGGTCCAGAGGAAGGTCATGACCTCGGCCCGGGTGATCTTTGCCTTGGGCGCAAAGCTGGAGGCGGTCTTGCCGCCGGTGATCCCGCTGAAATAGGCCCAGTCGATGGGATCATGGGCCCAGTTGCCGTCCTTGGGCATGTCCGTGAAGATCTCCCCGGCGCAGAGCCGTCCCTCCTTGGTCTCTTGGCAGCGGGAGCAGGTGTAGCAACCGAAGCTTTCGTGCAGATTTTCTCCTTCTTCCGGATCCGGGAAAACGTCAGTCAGCTTCCAGGCGTGACCCAGAGCAGGGATCGATACCTCCCTGCAATCACCGCAGCGGGAGCAAAGCTGCTCTCGGATTCCTTCCTCCGTACAGCTGGGCTCCTGGATCACATCCCCATCGTACCAGCTATGGCTGCCTGTAGGATCCAGATACTCCAGCGCAATGCTCTTGCATACCGAGCATACGTGTTCTTTTTCGCCAAGGGCTCCGCAGGTCGGCGCCGACGTGATCGTTCCGTTGTTCCATTTGTGGGTATGTCCCGTCTGATAAGCGGTAAAGCCAAAGTCCGAAATGCTCCGACCCTTCTGACTCAGGATCGATTGCAGTCCCTCCAGGGTCTCTTTCAACAGCGTGGAGGCAGCGTTGTCCATCCTTTCATGTGGTTCATCGCCCAGATACTCTGCTGCCCGGAGAATCGTAGTCTTGGTAATGGAGGCCGGCTGCACGGTATAATGGGCCTCTCCGTTGACACAGTCAACATAGGTATTTCCAAGCGCTCCTTCGCTGTGGACGGTTGTACCGAGCGAGCCGTCGCTGTTGAACGCAATACAATAACCATATGGAGCCAAATCATAATAATCATAGTTTGTTTTACGGATTCTCTGAGACGCTGAGACTTCGATCAAATTGTCATTTGGAAAATACTCTATGCCCAGAGCTGTCAGCGTCGTAGAGTTCCCGTTGGTAAGCAGAACCCGTTCGATGCTGTAGCTGTACCAGACTGTGCCATAGAAAGAATTGTACTCGCCGTTGTCTCGGAGAAACTGACTCAGGGCCTGAAAGCCCGGGTTGACGGCTGCGCTGGCACTGGGAGCCGCCGTCGGAAGCAAGCCCGCCAGCAGCAAAAGTGCCAGCAGCACACAAAGCATTCGTTTCATGGTTGTTTATCCTCCTATTTCTGTTTTGTATGATTTCACCGGATATGGAATAACGTCGTCAGACCCCAATATCGCCTGTGCTTCAGGGAACGACGATGGGAACGGTGAACACAAGCCTCCCGCCAAAGCTACAGCTGACAGTGCAGACGCCGGAACGCAGGGCTGTGGCCCTGTACCAATACTCCGTCACGTTTCGATCCTCATATCGTTCGGAGCGCTCCAGCTTGACGGAAAGCACAGAGGGATCGTCCACACTGATCACAGGCGGCTCCGCTCCCTTCATTTTCACATACAGATCTTCCGAATGGCCCGGAGCGATCAGTATCGGCCTGTGATACCAGCCCATATACCAGCTCATGACCTGGGGCTCCGCGTCTACGGGAATCAGATCTTTACCGGAATCGCTTTGATCCACCGTGACCGCGGACGCGTGGATCGTCCAGGTTTTCTTTCGCTCGCCGCCCAGCGTTACAAAAATTCGGGCGTCTCCGGCTCCGACGATCTGCAGGTTCAGCCGATAGTATCTCGCTGTCGGTGCGCTTCCTTCCTCTTCAACAGGCCCGAGCAGGGCCACGGAAGGATTATCGCAGCGAAAGTCGGGCACGTCTGAGCCCTGCACCTTGACGAAAAGCCCATATTCCGTGCCGACGACGCAGTTTTCCATGGTCTTCTCTGTATGCTCATAGTAAGGCGAAACCTGATTCACCCCGGTGCTGAGCAGCGCGCTGGCCGTATGAACAGTAACAGTCAGGCTTTTCAGCACCTCGCCGCCGACGGTGCAGTAAAGCCTGGTCACGCCTTCCGTCAGCGGCTTGACGCGCCACAGGTACTTCGCGGTCCATCCGTCGGTCACGTCGGTCGGGATCGGTTTTGCAGAAGGATCATAGTCTACGGGGGGTGATTTGCAGAATACTCGCGTCCTCCGCGTAAAGCTCCGGCTTTCCGGGAGGAGATAAAATTACCGTCAAAATTCGGCTTTCGTAACCGGCTTCAGTGGCACCCGTGTTCCAATCCATCTGGTCGCCTGTGTCCCAGGCCCAGGAACAGATGGGTTCGGCGTCGGGCCGCTGGCTTGTCTCTGAAGGCATCGGCTGAGCCGACTCGGATTCTGTGGGAGTGGGAATAGAGGGTGGATTGGATTCGGCGGGCGTTGGGTGTTCCGTCGCATCCTTGCCGGCCTCTGTCGAGGGCTCCGCGGCTTCGGTGACAGGCTCCGTCAGATCCTCGTCGCTGTCAAGCTCCGTAACAGGCTCCGGCTCCGTGTCGGGCTCCGACGCCTCCGTGGAGACGGGGACCAGCTCCTCCCCGCTGTCGTCGGGGAGCTCGATGCTGTGCTGGATGCGGATGGGCTCCGTGGGCCGCGTGTCGCCGATCAGGAGATGGTTTTTCAGCCAGCCATAGCCCAGCACGCCGCCGCCGATGGCCGCGGCGCTCAGCAGGCCCAGAACGAGCTTGCCCCCCAGGGTCTCAAAGAAGCCGCGGCCCACGTGGACGGCCACGCTTTGGGCCGTCAGCCCCGCCCTGGCGAGGGAGCCCGTGAGCGCCGCCTGCTCCGCCTCCGCCGGGGGCGCCGCCCTTTTCAGCAGGGCCAGCAGGAAGGGCAGGGGAGAGAGCCCGTAGAGCTTGACGCCCTGTTTTTCCAGCCGCTTCACGGCGGCCTCGATCTTTTTCCGGCTGCGGAAGAGCTGGGTCTTGACGGTCCCCGGGCTGACACCCAGGTCCTCGGCGATCCGGCTCACGGGCAGCTGTTCATAGTAGTACATGCCCACCAGCATCCGCTGACCGTCCGTGAGGCCGTCCAGGATCTCCCGGATCAGCCGGGCGTTTTCCCGGCGTTCCAGATTCAGCTCCGGACAGTGCGCCGGGTCTTCGTCAGCCGGTTCCGAGGGGAGGATTGCGTCCTTGCCCTCCAACTCGGAGAAAAGGACGGGGCTTTTCCTGCGCATGGCCTGACGCGTGCAGTTCACGGCGATGGCCCGCAGCCAGGGCAGCAGCTTTTCCGGGTCCTCCAGCTGGTCCAGATGGGTGAAGGCGCTGGCGTAGACCTCCTGCTGGATGTCCAGGGTCAGCTCCTCGCTGCGGACCATGGCGTGGATGCTGCGATAGAGCGCCTGGGCCGTGGCCTCATAGAGGGCGGTATAGGCGGCCTGATCTCCGGCCAGCGCCCGCTCCACCAGAGGGGAGAAGGCCTCCTGCGGGGGCTTCGCATCCTGGGTTTGTTTCATGTTCCGATCCTCCTGCCTGTTCCCGCGGCCGTGCCGGGAGCTGTTTCGTCGGGCTCCGATGGAACGCGGATCCGCCGCAGCACAGCACGCAGCACCCGCTCCGCGGAGGCGGCCCCCAGCCGGTAGCTCTCCACGACGGCGCGATAGGAGCGCAGAAAGTCCGCGTCACGCATCCTCGGTCACCTCCCATTGTGGGTCTCTATACATAAAGATGATCGTTTTGCAAAAACGGTTGACAAGTCCTCCAAATATTTTCCGGAATCCGACGAAAAAGGAAAACAGGCAGCTGCTCAGTCGCCTCCCGGCAGCCGCCATGGAAAGGGGAGCGGAACAGATACCTGTTTTCAGTCAGAGTAGGGTGGACTTGTTTCCAAAGCCGGTTACAAATAGATTGTATACAATCTACATAAAAAACATGTTGAAAAATAATTGAGGAGTGTTTTTCAATAAATGTTCAGGAAAACTTTGTATACTTTGTAGATCGTATACAGCTCAGCCGGCGGTTCCCAGCAGCCACTGGTCCTGGGGCATGGAGAGGAAGGCCGTCAGCTCCCGCCGGAAGTCCTCCTCCCAGGCCGAGACCCGGCCCATTCCCTCCGCCAGCGGGTCGATGCGGCGCTTTTTGGCGGGGATCTGCCGCCAGGGGCGGCTGTCGGGGGGCGTCGGGGCCCGGAGGGTCCGGCCCATGGCACGGAAGCGCCGCCACTCCGCGGACAGGGGAGAGGCCTCCAGCTTGGCGATCAGCGGCGGCTCGGAGCCCTCCAGATCGGCGGGGACCAGGATACCCCGCTGCAGCGCGGCGCCCAGCAGCTCGCTGAGGGCCTGCATGGAATACCGATCCGCGTCGGAGACGTAGACCCTGGAACAGTCCAGGGCAGCCCGGGCGAAGCGGACCGCCGGAGCGGGATCTCCGAAGACCAGCTCCGGCGCCCCCTCCTCGTTGACCCCCACCCGCAGATCGGCATAGATCTCCGCGATCTGCGCCCGGGTCAGGAAGCCCCAGCGCAGGGCGTTGCCCAGGGTATATTCCAGCCGGTCCGCCGAGAGGCGGGGGCTGTCGTTGTCGGCGATGGGGTAGCGGTGGTAGTCGCAGACAGCCTCCGTTGTGAGCCCGGATCGGCGCAGCGCCGTCTGGATCGCGGGGCTGCCGTCGATCCGTTCCCGGGTCCCCTCCTCCGTGGCCTCCTGGGTCAGATAGTCCCCCCGCAGGAAGTCCACCACATGCGCAAAGGGCGGGGTGGCGATGTCGTGGAGCAGGCCCGCCGCAGCCTGGGCGGCGTCGCCGGTGAAGTGCCAGACGATAAGGCCCACGCCCAGGCTGTGAAGCCATCGGGAATAGGAGCCGCCGCCGGCGAAGCGCGGGAAAGCGGTGTACTCGCAGCCGCAGTTCATTCCCACCTGCTTCAGCCGCGCCATCTCCGGCGTCTGCGCCAGCTCCGCCAGCAGCGGCGGAACATCGGGGTGGTAGATGTGCATCAATTCATCGTTCATTTTTCATCAAATTCGGATTTGACGCTCCGTAGGGGCCGATGCCCACATCGGCCCTTTCCCCGGGGCGATACGGAGGGCCGATGTGGGCATCGGCCCCTACGAAAGAAAGATACCTACAAATCCCGATTCTTCTCAGTCCCCGCTGAGCATCTGGCGGACCTCCTGCAAAAAGGCCACGTCCTCGGCGGTGAGCTTGGCGTTGCCGTGGAGGGAGCGGCCGTCCGGCGCCGTGACGGTCACGTCCATGACGGAGCCCTCCTCCATGTAATGATCGGTGATATAGGCCAGATAGCGCATGAATTTGGGGTGCCGATCCAAAAAGGCGCTGTACTGTTTCTTCAATTGCAGCAGCTTAGCCGGATTTCTCATGTCTCTTCCTCCCATTGTTTCCAGGTCTCCGGGGCGTAGCCCACGGTGGCCTTTTTTCCGTTGCGGACCACGGGCAGGCGGATCAGGGCCTGGTTCTCATAGAGCTTGTCCTCCCTGGCGGTCTCGGGGGCCAGATAGCGCAGCAGCGCCAGGTCCGGGTCCTTCCCGTCCCAGTCCACCAGCCGGTCCACGCCGCCCACGGCCCGGAGCACGGAATCAAATTCCTTTCCCGAAAGCCCGTAGCGCTTCATATCGATATACTGATACCTGATCCGCCGCTCCTTGAACCAGCGCTCGGCCTTCTTGGTATCAAAACTTTTCGCTGTTCCGAAAATCTGAATGTTCATGCTGCGCCTCCTTTTCAGAAGCTTGTGCGGGTCGGCGGACAAGCAATGCTTGTCCCTACAAAATACCTGGAGCTCCTCGGCGGACAAGCAATGCTTGTCCCTACAAAATACCTGGAGCTCCTCGGCGGACAAGCAATGCTTGTCCCTACAAAATACCTGGAGCTCCTCGGCGGACAAGCAATGCTTGTCCCTACAAATACCTGGAGCTCCTCGGCGGACAAGCAATGCTTGTCCCTACAAAATACTTGTCACCTGTCACCTGTACCGCACTTCCATCAGGCACAGCCCCTTTGCCGGGACCGTGAAGCCCGCGGCGGAGCGGGGCCCGCCCGCCAGCAGCTCCGGGATGGACTCCGGCGTGCGCGCTCCCCGGCCCACCTCCAGCAGGGTACCGGTGAGAATGCGGACCATGTGGTGCAGGAAGCCGTCGGCGCTGAAATCGAAGCGCAGCTCGTCCCCGTCCCGGGAAATCGCGATCCGACTCACGGTGCGGACCGTGGACTTGTTTGTTTTAACCGCAGAACAGGCCCGGAAATCGTGGGTCCCCTCCAGCAGCCGGGCCGCCGCCTCCATGGAGCGCAGATCGTAGCTGCCGGGCAGGACGCAGACGAAACGCCGCTCAAAGACGCAGGGGGCCTCCGTGGTCCAGACCCGATAGCGGTAGCGCTTCTCCACCGCGGAGAGCCGGGCGTGGAAGCGGGGCGGGGCGTATTCGAGGCGGACTGCCCCGATGTCCTCCGGCAGATATTGCCGCAGGGCGGCCAGAAGCTCCGCCGGGGGCAGATCCCGGATCGTGCGGAAGGAGGCGACCTGCCCCAGGGCGTGGACCCCGGCGTCGGTGCGCCCGCTGCCCTGGACCTCCACCGGCTCTCCGAATATCCGGCTGAGTACCGTTTCCAGCTTCCCCTGGATGGTGGCCTCCACGCCGGACAGCCGCTGCCATCCCCGGTAGCGGCTGCCGTCATATTGGAGTAACAGCTTGTAGTTTGGCATAATCTCTGTAGCGCGGGCAATCTGCCCGCAAAAACGCTGCGAGACACTGCAAAGTGTCCAAATTATAGTACAATTAAAGTTGTATAATCAGCGCAGAAAAACAAAAAAGGAGATGAGCTTATGGCGCGGTATTATGATATCATTCCGGTCCGGGGGCATTATGAGGTGTACGACGGGGAGGGCAATTTCATCTGCTCCGCGGACAGCTATTCGGAAGCGGTCTGCGAGATCAGCGCCGCTTAGGCTCTTACTTCTTACTTTTTTACTTCTTACGTATCTATTCAGTCGCCCCCTTCTACGTAGGGGCGGATGCCCACATCCGCCCTCGTATGCAGGCAAAAATCGGGAGACAGGGCCGATGTAGGCATCGGCCCCTACGGGTTGCTGAATAGATACCTTCTTACTTAGAAAGCGCCTCGTCCAGGAAGGCCAGCACGTCGGCCCGGAGCTCCTCCCGGTTGATTTCGTTGTGCATCTCGTGACGGCCATCGGGGTAGAGCTTGATGCGCAGGTCCTTCATCCCGGCGGCCTTGAAGGCTTCATAGGTCTGCCGCACGCCCTTGCCGTTGCCGCCTACGGGGTCCTTGTCGCCGCTGACGAAGAGCACGGGCAGATCCTTGGGCATCTTCTCCAGGTTCTTCCTGTCCTCGTTCATCAGCATGCCGCCCAGCATCTCCCGGGAAAGGCCGATGGAGGCGGAGAAGCCCAGCAGGGGATCGGCGATGTATTTATCCACCTCCGCCGGGTCCCGGCTGAGCCAGTCAAAGGGCGTTCTGGGATTCTCGTAGCCCTTGTTGTAGGAGCCGAACATCAGCTTATCCACGGTTGCGGAAGTGCTGTCCATGCCCTTGCGCCTGCCCTCGGCGGCGCAGACCGCGCGGCCGGTCTTCAGCACCAGCTTGGGCATCCAGCCGGTGCCGCTGATGACGGCGGCCTTGAGCCCCGCGTCCGGGTAGCTGTAAAGCAGGGTGCGGGTCATGAAGGAACCCATGCTGTGGCCGTAGATGACGTAGGGCAGATCGGGGTATTCCTCCTTTGTCATCTGCATCAGCCGGTAGGTATCCGAGACGGCTGTGAGCCAGCCGTCGGCAAAGCAGCCCTGGGGGATCTCCTCGGAGATGGAGCCGCCGTGACCCATGTGATCCTCCGCCACCACCACAAAGCCGTGCTCCGTAAAGAAGCGGGCCAGCTCGTCATAGCGGGCCGCGTATTCCGCGATGCCGTGGACGATCTGGATGATGGCCCGGGGCTTGCCCTCCGGGACCCACTGGCAGCAATGGATGCGGGTATTCCTGCGAACGGGGAAGTAAAATTCTTTCATGCGGACTCCTTTCTGTCCTGATTATGGGACCGATAAAGATGTAAGATCATCTCGTAAATACAAAGAACGGAGGTGCGAAGCAATGACAAACGCCTTGACAAGACAGCCTGCGATCCGCATGCTGCCCCCCCGGCCCACGCCGGAGCAGCTGGTCCGCAGACAGGCCAGACGCAGAAAAGCCATCCGCAATACGATCCTGGAGGCCCTGGCCACCATCGGCCTGGGGACCTGCTTCATCCTCTGCGCGGTGATGCTGATCTGCGTGGTTTAGGCCTTTTGGGTGTTCTTCCGATACAGAAGCTCCAGCCCCTTCAGCAGGAGGCTCTCGTCCACCGTCATCTCCCGCCTGCAGAGGGGGGCGATGAACTTCGCCAGGCCGCCGGTGGCGACGACCTTGGTGGGGTAGCCCAGCTCCGCCTCCATCCGCTCCACCATGCCGTCCAGCATGGCCGCGGAGCCCAGCAGCAGACCGCTGCGCATGGAGTCCACGGTGTTGGTGCCGATGGCGCGGCGGGGCCGCTCCAGGCTGATGGCGGGCAGCTGGGCCGTGCCGCTGGACAGGGCGTTGAGGGAGAGCATCACGCCCGGGGCGATGGAGCCGCCCCGGAAGGCGCCGTCCCTGTCGACGATGCAGATGGTGGTGGCGGTGCCCAGGTCAATGACGCAGAGAGGAGCGCCGTAGCCGTCTATGGCCGCCACAGCCCCCACGATCAGGTCGCTGCCCGCCTGGGCGGGGTTGTCGATCTTGATGTTGAGGCCGGTCTTCAGGCCGGGCCCCACGGTGAGACAGGACTTGCCGGTCAGCCGCTCCACGGCCAGGACCAGGACCTGCTGCACCATGGGCACCACCGAGGAGATGATGCTGCCCGCGATATCCCCGGGGGCCACGTCGTAGAGGCTGAGTATGCTTTTCAGCTCCGCGCAGTATTGGTCGGAGGTTTTGATCCGGTCCGTGGCCATCCGGGCCTCGAAGAGAATCTCGCTGTCCCGGATGCAGCCCAGGACGATGTTGCTGTTGCCGACGTCGATGGCTAATATCATATTCCTTACCCCTTATAGTGTATAGTTGCCGATTTCCCGAATCTGCCCGTTTTCCAGAATAATCCTTCCGTAGCTGGGCTCCCAGCTGTAACCGCAGGCGCCGGGGTTCATAATATGGAGCCGGCGGGCTCCGCCGAGCTCCTGACACGCATAGTAGCGCTCATGGGTGTGGCCGAAGAGCAGAACGTCCGCGCCCGCCTCCCGGGCCGCATAGCTGACCCGCAGATAGCCGCCCTTGACGCCGTAGGTATGGCCGTGGCAGAGGAAGAATCGGACCCCGCCCAGGACGAAGCAGAGGGTCTTCGGCGTGTCGCTCCAGCCGTCGCAGTTGCCCCGGACCATGGCCACGGGCAGGGCCGGGAACTCCCGGCTGATCTGCTCGGCGTCGCTGTCGTGGTCCCCCAGGTGGAAGACGTAGTCCGGCTTTTCCCGCGCTATGACCTGCCGCATCCCCTCCAGCTCCCGGTGGGAATCGGAAAACACAATGATCTTCATGGCTGCACCTTTCCCTGTGATCTTGCATAATCTATTATAACAGAAATTTTCGCAGGAGGCAAGGAAATGCTTGGTGCGTCACAAAAAATTTCCAATTCCGGGGCGGCGGCCCCGGCGGATCAGACCGCAGCCGGTCCCCGGCCGGACCCGGAGCAGCTCAGACGGCTCCTCTCCAGTCCCGAGGGGCATATGCTGCTGCAGATCCTCCGGGCCGACGGCGGCGCCGGGCTGCGGGCTGCGGCGGAGGCCCTTCAGCGGGGGAACGTGGAGGGGGTCAGGACCGCCCTGTCGCCCCTGCTGGCGGGAACGGAGGCGGAGCGCCTGACCCGGGAGCTGGAGGAGCGGCTGTGAGATGGAGGATCTGCAAGGCACCCTCCAGAGCATCCTGGCGGACCCGGAGCAGATGGCCCGGGTGGCCGCCCTGGCGGAATCCCTGGGGCTGAAGCCCCCCGACGGTCCCGGACAGAGCGAGGAATCCGCCCGCTCCGCCGCTGCGCCCCTCGGGACGGCGGGGCTGGACGCCGCCGCCCTGATGTCCCGCCTCTCGGCCTTCAACGGGACTGAGGACCGGGTCCTGAACGCCCTGAGGCCAAGCCTGTCCCCGGAGGGACAGGGGCGGGTGGACCGGGCGCTCCGGGCGGCGAAGCTCTCCCGTCTGGCGGGGGAATTTCTGAAGAGCAGGGGAGACGGCCATGTATAGCCGCTACATCCCCAATGAGAGCGGCGGCTTCGACCGGCGTCGGGTCCCGGAGTCCCGGGATCAGATCCGGGGTCCGGACGCCCCGGCCCGCAGAGCGGCAGGCCCGGAGAGCGCGGAACGGGGGGAGCAGGACGCGGAGCTCGGGCGGCGCACAGCGCGCCCCGCGCCGCCCCGTCCCGGCGGTCATGATCCGCCGCCCCGTCCCGGCGGTCACGACCCGCCGCCCCGTCCGCCCCGCCCGCAGATGGGCCCGCCGCCCCGTCCCCGCCCCGGCCCGCCGGGGCCCCGTTTCCCGGCCTCCGGCTTTTTGGGCCCGGAGGGGCTGCTGGGACGTCTGCTGCCCCGGGGCCTGGACGCCGAGGAGCTGCTGATCCTGGCCGTTCTGCTGCTGGCCATGAAGCAGGACGGGGCGGGAAGCACGGAGCTGCTGATCGCCGCGGCCCTGTATCTGCTGCTGTGACCGCGCTTCCGGAACATATTGAAACGCCCGCCGGGGATCCGGCGGGCGTTCGTATCATGTGCTGCTTATTTGTTGATCGCCTGGTAGCTGCAGCTCTGGCTGTAAAATTCCTCCTGGGTGACAGGGTCCTTGACCGCCAGGGTCAGCTCCACCGTGTCGATGGAACTGACGCCGCTGTTGCGCAGGGTCTGCTCGTCGAAGCAGATGAGAGTCCAGCCCTGCAGGCCGGCGGGCAGGACCTTGGTGAGCCAGAAATTGGCGTCGGTCCCGTTGACGGTCACGTCCTGCCAGCTGACGGCCAGATCCTCGCCGCTCTTGTTCTGATAATAGAGGACCAACATGAAGGGCTGGCTGGGGTCCGACTCGCCGCCGCAGACGCTGACGGTGAGCCGTTCGTCGTCCAGCAGCACGCTGTCTTCCGGGCCGGGCGTCCGGGCGGGAGCGGGGCTGAGCTGCGCCGGGTCCAGACCGGTGGGGGAGAACACGACGCTTTCATCCGCGAAGAGCTCGCCGGTAAAGGAATCGTAATTCTGCACCTGGATCTGCATGCGGCACTCGTCCACCTGGCTCAGGCCGCAGCGGGCCAGATCGCCGGGGAAGACGTTGAAGGCGGATTCCACCGTCTGCCCGGCGTCCACCTGGGCAAACCAGTCCGCGTTCAGCTCCCAGCCTCGGCAGGAGGCCGAAACCAGGGTGAAGAGCTGGGCGCTGTCCGTCTTGTTTTCGCAGCTGAGCATGACCGTAAAGCCCCGGATCTCGTCCATGCTCACGTCGGTGACGCTGAGGACGCAGGCGTCGTTTTCCAGCAGCTTCCGGGGGAAAAGCGCCGCCGGTTCCGTCGGCTCCGTCGGCTCCGTCGGCTCCGTCTGCGCCGGCGGCGTGGAGCTGACGACGGGGAGCTCGACGGCCTGGGTGCTGGTGTCCGGAGCGGCCTCCGTTTGGGAGGCGACGGGCTCCGTGACCGCTGCGGTGCCGGAGACCGCGGGGGTGGAATCGCTGCAGGCGCTCAGAGCCAGCAGCAGGATCAGCAAAAGAGGAAGAATCCGTTTCATAAGGGCGCTCCTTTCACAGCGAAGACGCTATGCCCGGAAATCCGCGGGCCGTATGGCGCTCCGGCCAAAATGCCACAGGATCCCCTGGGCGATGCGCTCGCAGGCGTGGCCGTCGCCGTAGGGGTTCACGGCGTGGGCCATGGTATCATAGACGGAGGGATCCGTCAGCAGTTCTTCGGCCAGAGCCAGGATCTCCGCCCTGCGGACGCCCGCCAGCTTGACGGTGCCGGCCTGAACGGCCTCGGGGCGCTCGGTTTCCCGGCGCAGCACCAGCACGGGCTTGCCCAGAGCGGGAGCCTCCTCCTGCAGACCGCCGGAATCCGTCATGACAAAGAAACAGCGGGCCATCAGGTTGTGCATGTTTTCCACGTCGATGGGGTCGATCAGATGGACCCGGGGCAGCCCCTTCAGGATGCTGAAGGCGCATTCCCGGACCACGGGGCTCAGATGGACCGGGTAGACCACTTCCACCTCGGGGTGGGAGAGGGTCAGCTCCCGGACCGCCTCCATGATGTCCCGCATGGGCTCGCCGTAGTTCTCCCGCCGGTGGCAGGTGAGGGCGATGATCCGGCGGTGCTGGAAGTCCAGCTCATTCAGCTCCGGCACCGAGAACACAAAATCCGGCCGAACCGTGGTCTTCATGGCGTCGATGACGGTGTTGCCGGTGATGAACTTGTCGCCCTTCACCGCCTCCCGTTCCAGATTGCGGAGATTGTTGACGGTGGGGCAGAAGTGGAGCTCGGCGATGTCGCCCACCAGGGTCCGGTTCATCTCCTCTGGGAAGGGGGAGTATTTGTCCCAGGTGCGGAGCCCGGCCTCCACATGGCCCACGGGGACCTGGTGGTAGAAGGCCGACAGGGCGCCGGCGAAGGTGGTGGAGGTGTCGCCGTGGACCAGGATCAGGTCCGGCTTCGCCTGGTCGATCACCTGGTCCATCCCCAGGATGGTCCGGCTGGTAATGGAGGAAAGGGTCTGACGGGCCTGCATGATGTTGAGATCATAGTCGCCCTTCAGCCGGAAGATGTCCATGACGGAGTCCAGCATCTCCCGGTGCTGACCGGTCAGACAGCAGAGACTTTCAAATTCCGGCAGGGAGGCCAGATGCCGGACCAGGGGGGCCATTTTGATGGCCTCGGGCCGGGTCCCGAAGACGGAAAGGACCTTGAGCTTATTCATTTGCATCCTCCTGGCCGACAGGGCCCTCGGGGGCGGGCTCCGCTTCCGCGGCGGCCGCTTCCTTGCTTTGGCACACTTCCGGGGCGGACTGCCGCGGGTCCGGGCCTCCGTGCTTGACGTGGTGCCAGAACTTGGCCCGGGGCGTGGCGCCCATGATGATCCGCATGCCGATGGCCCCCACCACTAAGATGGCGCCCAGCATGATCAGAGTCTTCATGGCGCCGGAGACGGTGAGCAGCACTGCCGCCAGCCCTAAAATCCCCGTCAGCACGTAGGCAATGGCGACCGACTGCTTCTGGCTGAAGCCCATGTCGATGAGCCGATGGTGGAAGTGCCCCCGATCCGCCTCCATGGGGCTGTGGCCGGAGGCGATCCGACGGATCACCGCGAAGCAGATGTCAAAGATGGGCAGACCCAGCAGCAGGAAGGGGACGATAAAGGAGATGGCGGTGTAGGCCTTGAACAGGCCCTGGATCGAAACCGTCGCCAGCATGAAGCCCAGGAAGGTGGAGCCGGTGTCCCCCATGAAGATCTTGGCGGGGTTGAAATTGTAGGGCACGAAGCCCAGGCAGGCGCCGGTCAGGGCGGCCATCAGGATGGCAACCTTGGCGTCGGAGACCAGCAGGGCGATCACCAGCAGATTCAGAGAGGAGATGCAGCTGACGCCGCAGGCCAGTCCGTCCAGCCCGTCGATGAAGTTGACGGCGTTGGTGATGGCGACAATCCAGATGATGGTGATGGGGTAGGCGAAGACGCCGAGATCCCAGTAGGAGTAGAGGCTCCCGCCGAAGGGGTTCGTGATCCGGTCGATGCGCAGATCCCCGTAGAAGACCACGACGGCGGCGGCAACGAGCTGGACCGCCAGCTTCAGCTTGGCGCCCAGGGCCCGCCGGTCGTCAAAGACCCCCAGGATCACGATGACGATGGCGCCCAGAAGGATGGACTTCAGGCCCTGGTCGATCTCCCGGGTGAAGATCAGCGCCGAGAGCAGAAAGCCGATGAAGATGGCAAGGCCGCCCATCCGGGGGATGGGATGATCGTGCATGCGGCGGTTGTCCTTGGGCACGTCCATGGCGCCGACCTTCTTTGCCAGAAGCTTCACCAGCGGGGTGAACAGATAGGACAGCAAGCCCGCTACCAGCAGCGCAGCCCCGACGCGGAGCAGCATGTTCAGGTCTAAGATCATAGCAGATGTTTCTCTCCCTCGGCGGCTCAGTAGACCTTTGCCACGAAGCCGACTTTCTTGTAGACCTTGCGCAGAGTCTTGTTGGCGATGTAGGAGGCCTTGTCCGCGCCGTTTTTGCAGACGGATTCCAGATAGGCCTTGTCCTTCAGCAGCCGCGCGGCCTCCTCCCGGATGGGAGTCAGCAGCTCGACCACCGCTTCGCCCACGGCGGTCTTGAACGCGCCGTAGCCCAGACCGTCGAATTCCTTTTCGATCTCGGCAAAGCTTTTATCGGTGCAGGCCGCGTAGATGATCATCAGGTTGGAGATGCCCTTCTTGTTCACCGGGTCGTAGCGGACGCAGGCGTCGCAGTCGGTGATGGCCCGCTTGAACTGGCGCATGATGAAGTCCGGGGAGTCCATCAGGGTCACGCGGCCGGGATCGTCGTTCTCAGACTTGGACATCTTCGCTTCGGGATTGGCGAGGCTCATGATCCGGGCGCCCACCTTGGGGATGTAGGGCTCCGGCAGCTTGAAGGTCTCGCCGTAGAGATGGTTGAAGCGGGTGGCGATGTCCCGGGTCAGCTCCACATGCTGCTTCTGATCCTCGCCCACGGGGACGTAGTCCGGCTGGTAGAGCAGGATGTCCGCGGCCATCAGGGAGGGATAGGTGAACAGGCCGCCGTTGATGTTGTCGGCGTTCTTGGCGCTCTTGTCCTTGAACTGGGTCATCCGGGAGAGCTCGCCGAACATGGCGTAGCAGTTGAGGATCCAGCCCAGCTCCGCGTGCTGATGCACGTGGCTCTGGATGAAGAGCGTATTTTGCTCCGGGTCCAGTCCGCAGGCGATATACTGGGCCAGCTGCTCCATCGTCCAGCGGCGCAGGTCGGCGGGGTTTTGGCGCACGGTGATGGCGTGCAGATCCGCCATAAAATAGTAGCAGTCAAATTCCTCCGCCCGCGCCTTCCAGTTGCGGATCGCGCCCAGATAGCTGCCCAGAGTCAGAGCGCCGCTGGGCTTGATGCCGGAGAGCATGACTTTTTTTGATTCCATAGAGCTCACCTCACAGCGTATTACAAATATTCACTATATTATAGCACAGGGATTGTGACCCGTCAAGCAGTTTCGGAATAGAATGAATACGAACGGAAAAGGAGGGAGCGCATGATCGATACTTATTTCCTCGGGGCCAATACCCCCCCAGGGCTTTCGCTCGGAGTACGGGACCCTGCAAGCCGACCGGCGGATCCAGCGGCTGCTCATCATCAAGGGAGGCTCCGGCTGCGGCAAATCCACCCTGATGAAGAACCTGGGAGCCCGGGCGGAGGAGTACGGCTGGGGGGTGGAGCGGATCCTCTGCTCCTCGGACCCGGATTCTCTGGACGGCCTGGTGATCCCCGAGCTGGGCCTGGCCCTGGTGGACGGGACCGCGCCCCATGTGGTGGAGCCCGCCCTCTGCGGCTGCGGGGCCAATTATCTGAACCTGGGCCGCTGCTATCGGGAGGCGGAGCTGCGGCCCCTGATCCCCGCCATCCGGGCGGCGAAGGCTGCCAACGCCGCCTGCTATGGCCCCGCCTACGGCTGCCTGCGGGCGGTCCACGCCCTGGCGCAGTCGAGACGGCAGCTGCTGGGCCGGGAGCAGGTCCGGGCAGTGACCCGGGAGGCCCTCACCCAGCTCTCGGAGGGCGCCCTTCCCCGCAGCGAGACCCCCGGAACCGAGCGCAGAATTTATCTGAGCGGGATCACGCCCAAGGGCCTGCTGGCGCTGGCTCCGGGGCAGGGACGGGTCTGGGCGATCCTGGACGGCTGCGGCGTGGGCGGCCCGCTGCTCCGCCAGCTGGCGGATCGGCACAAGCAGGCCGGGGAGGACCTGATCCTCGCCATGGACCCGCTGGATCCGGACGCGGTGCAGGGGGTCCTGCTCCCGGAGCGAAGGCTGGGCTGGCTGCGGGTCCATCCGTCCTTCCCGGGACCGCGGCAGGCCATGCTGCGGCTGGATCTGGACGCGGCGCTGGAGGCCGCCCTGCCTGACGAGCTTGCCGACGGAATGCGGGAGCTGGCCGGTCTGGAGCAGCGCCTGCTGGGGCAGGCGGTGGGCTGGCTGCGGCAGGCCAAGGCCCAACACGATCTGATCGAGGAGCTCTACCGCCCCGCCGTGGACTTTGCCGCCGTGACGCGGGAGACAGAGCTGCTCTGCCGGGAGCTGTTCACCGAGTCGTAAAAAATGTCGCCCGCCAGGCGACCAAAAGCCGCCCTCCGTGTGGTTATATATAGTCGTAAACCAAAATAAACCATATGGAGGGCTTCAACATGAAAAACGAAAACAACATCACCGAGCTGGTCTTCATCCTGGACCGCAGCGGCTCCATGGCGGGGCTGGAGGACGACACCATCGGCGGCTTCAACGCCATGATCGAAAAGCAGAAAAAGCAAGAGGGGCAGTGCTGGGTCTCGACGGTCCTCTTTGCCAACGAGTCCCAGGTCGTCCACGACCGGGTCAAGCTGGAGACGGTGCGGCCCATGACCCGGGACGACTATCAGGTAGGCGGCTGTACCGCCCTGATCGACGCCATCGGCGACGCCATCCGCCACATCGGCAATATCCACAGATACGCGAGGGCGGAAGACGTCCCGGCCCACACGATCTTCGTGATCACCACCGACGGCATGGAGAACGCCAGCCGGAAATACAGCGCCCAGGAGGTCCGGCGGAAAATCGAGCGGCAGAAGGAGGAATTCGGCTGGGAATTCCTCTTCATCGGGGCCAACATAGACGCTGTGCAGACCGCGGGCCGCTTCGGCATCGCCCCCGACCGGGCGGTGAATTACAAGGCCGACAGGAAGGGCACCCGGGTCCTCTACGACTGCGTCAGCAGCACCGTCGGCGCCATCCGGAGGAACGCTCCCGTGGAGGCCGGCTGGTGCGCCCCCATCCGGGAGGACTACGAAAACAGAAAGTAAAGACGAAGGGAACGGTCCTTGCCTCTTCTGGCAAGGATCGTTCTCGTTAACTGTTTTCTTTGCCCAAAAAGGCGGCACGCCGACGCTTCTCCCGCAAAGCTCCTCTTTGTCAAAAGGGCAGAGGCGTCCGGCGGACGCCGAGAGCTTTATTGCCGGCTGCACAGGCGGAAATGAAATCCTTTGCCCTGGCGGGCAGCGCCGGGGGAATTGCGTCTTCGGCGCAGGGGATGATTTCAGAGCGGAGGGATCAAGGTTCCAGGTCGATCCACAAAGCGGGACGAACAGTGCCTTGCCCGCTGCTGACATCGTCGCCGTTGCGGTCGACGGCGCCGTCGTTGCCGACGCCTGCAGCAATGAAGTAATAGTAGCCGGGGGACCGCAGCCACCACCAGCAGGCAGGCCGTCCGTCCACTATATAGCTGTCGTTTGTATAGGCACCCTGCGCGACTGCGTAATCCGTCGGCGCACATTTTCTCGCTTCGTCCGATTCGAAGTATTTGTTTGCTTCTTTAATGCTCAACAGAAAGACTTTGTCTGTTGTATCGTTGCCGGGAGAAGTGCTGCAGGAGGGATTCCTGTCCGCCGTAACCGCAGAACTGATTATCACTTTCTGATGATAAGCACTAAAAGCTGCGTTATAAAATGTTTCGTTCAACCACGTTCTGAGTGAGCATTCTTCCCAGGTCGTACTCGTTTTTATGATGTTATAACTCTTGCGATCCAAAGCGTATTTACTGATTATCAACGCTTTGCTGCCATTCACAGCTAACACAGTCCATTCGATTTCTTCTTTTCCGTTGGATGTGTTGTTATCCTGCTCATAAAAGCCAAATTTGATTGTCGAACCCACAGATACATTGGAAAGACCGGCCTTTTGTTTCAAAAACAGACACTCCGAAGCCTTTTCGTCGCTGTCCTTATACCCGTCCAGTGCTTTGAATTCCGCAATCGCGTCATCGTACTGCCCGGCCTCGCACAGCTTCACAGCATGATCGTAGCGCAGGTCCTGGATCGCCGTCTCGCAGCGCCCGATCTGCTCTTCGCTGTCCTTGTAGCCGTCCAGCGCTTCAAAGGCTTTGATCGCCTCCTCATACTTCCCGGCTTCGAACAGTTTGACAGCATTGTTATACTTGCTGTTCGGGATGATCACCTTGGTCAGCGAGATCGCGAACGCGATCAGAGCGATCACGATCGACGCGGTGACGGCAATGATCCGTTTCCGCTTCTTTGCAGCCTTTTCCCTGGCAGGGAAGACGTGGTTGGCGCGGTCATTCGCCCGCCGGTCGCCGTCCGGCTGCGGCAGCGCCTGATTCGTCCCGCAGGAGTCGCATACGCCGACAGCTGCACCGGGCTCAAACTTGATCGTACCCCCGCACATTTTGCATTTGAAGATGGACATTGTTCTTTCTCCTACATCTCACAAGATTGTTTTTTCCAATCGAAAAACAGGTCGTGACCCTATGCTGAGGAATTCCGGACGCGAATCATCACTGTAATCAATATAACACAAGTCACGGTTCTATTTCAAGGGCATCCGATCAATACGTTCTGCAATTCAATCCGAATTCGTATTCTCGCGTCCATTTAAGAATGTATTATGGTTGACATAAAGCTGTGCTGCGGCGGCGCGGGCGGAGAGCGCTCACGACGCCTCACCCGCACCCGCAGGGGCCTGGTCTCCCGGCCCGTTCTTCCCGTAGGGGCCGATGATGCCGCTTTCAGGCGGCCATCGGCCTCTTTCCCGCCGTCCTCCAGCATTATCATGTACGCCGAAGCATAAAAACGACTCCCGGATCGCTCCGGGAGCCGTTTTTGTTCTGTCAGGCGCCCAACAGCGACTGGTCAAAGGCAAACAGGGTCTCGTTGATTTCAAAGATGTCGTATCTGCCGTTGGCGATGAAATACTCGATGATGATGTCGAACTTGTTGCTGTGGGAGAGGGCGAAGCCCGCCTTCATCAGCAGCTCCCGGGCCTCCGGCAAGGGCAGCTCCAGGGCGATGGCAAAGGCGATGGCCGTGGGCTTGGATGGGCGGTAGCCGGGATCGGAGCGGATCTTGGAGAAGAGCTTTCGATCCACGTTTGCCCGCTTGTAGCAGGCGGCGTCCGTCATGCCCTTCTCGTCAATCTTCCGCAGCAGCATCTGGGAAAAGCTCTCGTCCAGACAGCGGAGCCGCTGATCCAGCTCCGCGGGCCGGGCCGCCTCGGCGTAAGCGCACGCGGCGTCGAACAGCGCTTCCTGCTCCGCCGGAGCAGGAGGCGCGGCCTGGGGGGAGACTGCCGCCTGGGCGCCCTGCCGGGCATCCTTTTTCTTTCCCGGAAGGGGGAACAGACTCTTTTTCCGCTGCTTTGCGGAGGCAGGAGCCTGGGCTCCGGAGGGCTTTGCCGCGGCGTAGGGCGGACTGGGCGGCGCTGGGCTGGCCTGCGCGGCCATGGAGTCCAGCGCCCATTGCCGTCCCGGCTCCCGGGAACGATCGGGCTCCGGCAGCCAGCGGTCCAGATAGGACTGGACTTCGGCGAAGAGACGGCCGGAGAGCCGGAAGCTGGTCCGGTCGTAGACGCAGAGGGTGACCTCCATTTCATGCCGCAGCAGGAAGGCGCCGATCTCCCGGACGGCGATCTGCAGGGCCTGCTCCTTCGGATAGCCGTAGGCCCCCGCGGAGATCAGGGGAAAGGCGACGCTCCCGCAGCCGGCCTCCAGGGCCAGCACCAGGGAATTCCGGTAGCAGGCAGACAGCAGCGCTTCTTCATTTCGGGACCCGCCGCACCAGACGGGACCCACGGTGTGGATGACCCATTTGGCGGGCAGGGCGAAGCCGGGGCTGCGCTTGGCCTGCCCCACCTGACAGCCGCCCAGCCCGGCGCAGTATTCCCGCAGGGCCGGTCCCGCCGCCCGGTGGATGGCCACGTCCACCCCGCCGCCCCCCAGCAGGGAGGGATTGGCGGCGTTGACGATGGCGTCGACCTTTAACGTGGTAATGTCAGCGCGTATGATATGAAACGGCATGATGGCAGCTCCTTATCGAATGATCTTCGACGGCTTCAGATAGCGCTCCTGCTCAGAGAAGACGCAGCCGCAGTATTTCTGCATGTAGAAGCCCAGCTCCCGGGCCCGTTCCTGCCCCTGGCGGAACAGAGGCCGGAAGTCCCGATACTGGAAGCGGATGTGAAATTCGTCGGCAGCCCGTTCGGCGACTTCCTTCAGCAGCTCGTGGTTCTGGTAGGGGGAGATGAAAAGGCTGGAGCTGAAGCTGTCAAAGCCGTTCCGGGCGGCGAAGTCCGCGGCGCTGAACAGCCGCATCTCATAGCACTTGACACAGCGCCCCTCGATGTCCTCCGCCACGGCTCGGACGAAGGGCCGCAGGCCGTAGTCGTCCCGCTCCACCAAGGGCAGGGAGATGGAGGCGGCGTAGTCCCGCAGGCAGTTGCGGCGGGATCGGTATTCGGTGAAGGGGTGGATGTTGGGATTGTACCAATAGGCGGTCAGCTCCTGACCGTCGGCGCGCAGAGTGTCGATGCACATATTGGCGCAGGGCGCGCAGCAGACATGCAGCAGGGTTTTCATGGCAGCACCTCATTTCGGGTTCTGCCTCTATTTTATCGCGCTTTTTCTGTTCTGTCAACAGGCAGACCGGACTGCCCCGCAGGGGGGGACAATTTGAATTTGCGCAGGCGCAGGGGTCGATGTGGGCGTCGCCCCTTTCCACGGTCCGCAGGGAGGGCCGATGTGGGCATACTTCGTGACTCTTCGAGTTCGGCTCCTACGGGCAATCTCGACAAATCCCGTTTTTCAGAAGCCTATGGGCCAGAGTCACCCCCAGGACGGACGCGGCGGCGGCTTTGAGCAGATCGAAGCCGATAAAGGGCACGACGCAGACCGCCAGCGCCTCTGCGAAGGTCCGACCCGTCACAAGCGCAAATTGCGCGGTTCCGCAGGAATAGCACAGAGCGATTGAAAGCAGACAGCCCGCAAAGGCCAGCGCGTATTCCGCCCAACGACCGCGTATCGCAATGGCGCGGAAGCAACGGATCACTGGCACCATCAGCAGATAGGACCAAATATAGCCCCCCGTAGGCCCCGGGAGGGCTGTGACGCCGGTGTTGCCGCCGGAGAAGAGCGGCAGAAACAGTCCGATCAGCAGATAGACCAGTACGGAGAGCTGGGCGCCGGCCCAGTCCAGGGTTACGGCGCAGAGCATGACGGCAAAGATCTGCAGCGCAAAGGGTACCGGTCCAATCGGAACCACCAGGAGGGAACAGATGCAGAGAAAGGCTGCGAAGACCGCACAGCTGGTCAGCCGCAGGATTTTTTTATGATTCATCAGGATCACCGCCTTCTTTGTTCTGCCTCTATCGTAGCTCGAAACAGGGGAAATGTCAACCTTTTTTGATGATTTAAGGTTGACAATTTGAAAAAACGACGCAAAACCATACCGCCGCTTGACAATCGAACAAATGTTTGATATAATGCAGACAGGGGGGTGAGGACATGGAATTCAGCACCAATGTGGACATGATCTCGGTCTGCAGCGCGGACGGGAGCTTGCTGCCCCTGCGCTTCCGCTTTGAGGATCGGGATCAAGGTATTCGGCGGGTCCAGGTGCTGGAGGTCCTGGCCTGCCGGGAAATCAAGTATGTCAATGTGGAGGCCTACGAATACACCTGTCGCACGAAAAGCGAAGACCGGGAGGAGCTGATGCGCGTCCGCTACGCCGTCCGCTCCCACCGATGGAGTCTGTTTCAGGGCGAACGATGCAGATGATTTCAAAGACCCGCGGAGCCGAAGCTCCGCGGGTCACAATTATTTCAGCTTGCGCGGGTTTTACGACGGAAATGCGGCCTTGACCGCATCCACGTAGTGGAGCAGGGCGTTGAACAGGGCCAGCTCTTCCTCGCTGGCATACGGATTCAGCCGGGCCTCCCGGGCATAGCCCTCCACGGACCAGGTCAGCGGCGTGCCGACCTCTTCGCCGTCCGCCATCGGAACAAAGTCGTACAGGGTCCGCATGTCTTCCGCCTCGAAGCCATCGTAATCCGCGACCCAGACAGAGCCGCGCTTCTTGGCGTCGATGGTATCCTTCACGCTGCCGTCCTCGTGGTTTTTGATCCGCACCTTCATGGTCTCG